>DGVE01000161.1 GCA_002395865.1 Lachnospiraceae bacterium UBA4292
TGAGAAGCTCACCGACGAGAGCCGCCAGAGGATCGAGAAGTTCCACGTCATAAGATCCTCCATCATAGACGACTATACAGGCTTCTTCATGTTCTATCAGCCCGTAGTCGATGCCAGGACCGAGAAGCTCACGGGAGCGGAGGCCCTCATCAGGTGGCAGAATGCGGAGTACGGCATGATCATGCCCGATCAGTTCATCTCGCTTCTCGAGAGGGATTCGCTGTATCCCGAGCTGGGCAAATGGATCATAAAGAAGTCAATAACCGACGCTAAGCCTTTACTCGTGACCAATCCGGATTTCGTTATCAGTGTGAACCTTTCATATACACAGATGGAGAGACCGGATTTTACGGATATAGTGCTTGAGATACTGAAGGAAGTGGATTTTCCCGCGCAGAATCTGTGTCTGGAGGTGACCGAGAGGTGCCGCCTGCTGGATCTGAACCTTCTGAAGAACGTCATCATAAGACTGAGATCGCACGGAGTGAAGTTCGCTCTCGACGATTTCGGAACCGGCTTCTCATCCGTGGGTCTCATGAAGAACCTGCCTTTTGATACGATAAAGATCGACAGAAGCTTCGTGAGCCGCATTGAGGAGGATGATACCGAGAGGCATCTCATAGAGCATTTCATAAATGCCGCGTCGCTGTTTGAGGCCGGCGTGTGCGTGGAGGGTATCGAGACTCCCGGCATGCGCGACATACTTCAGCGCTACAAGGTAAAGAGCTTCCAGGGATACTATTATTCAAAGCCGCTGGCCTACGAAAAGTTCCTGGAGTGGAAGAAGGAGAGGGAGAGCAAGAGTGATGAGCAATAGGTCATTTACATTTACCCCGAGGGGCGTGTGCTCGAGAAAGATCGAGTACGAGCTCGATGAAGAGGGAAGGATACACGGACTTAGATTCGAGGGGGGCTGCAACGGCAATCTGAAGGCCATCGGCAGACTTCTCGAGGGCAGGGATGCGGCCGAGGCCGCGAGGATACTCGCGGGCAATGACTGTAACGGCAGGGGAACGTCCTGCGCGGATCAGCTTTCTAAGGCGCTTACGCAGGCTCTTTCAGAAAACAGCTGAGCCGGATCGGAGACATTTTGGGGAACACTTTTTATTTTGACTGGGAAGTGCGCCTGGAGGAATGGCTTCAGGGCATACTCGGCAGTGCCGGTGGAAATATACTCGGCTTCTTCACACTGTTCGGAGAGTCGGTATTTATAGTGGCGATACTCGGCTTTATGTACTGGTGCTACGATAAGAACATTGCCAAGAGAATGGCGCTGGCCATAGCCATCGGTGTGGTATGGAACCCGATAGTTAAGAATATCTTTGTAAGGCGCCGACCTTACATGGACAACCCGGGCATCAAGTGCTTAAAGCCTGTGGAGGCGGGGTACGATATATACGATATCTCCGCGCAGGGCTTTTCGTTCCCGAGCGGACACTCCACGAATTCGCTTCTTGTCTTCGGAAGTCTGGCGCATCTCTTCCGAAAGCGGGTATTCTTCATAACAGCGGCTGTTCTCACATTCCTGGTAGGCCTGTCGCGCGTGGTGCTCGGAGTACACTATCCGACGGATGTTTTGGTCGGCTGGGCAATGGGTGCGGGCTTCATCTTTATAAGCGAGTTCATGCTCTCTAAGGTGGATAAGAAGATCCTCTATCCGATCGTATTTGCAGTCTCCTGTGTGGGTATATTCTTCTGCAGGACCGACGATTACTTCACCGCGCTCGGACTCATGGGCGGTATATTCGTCTCCGTGTTCTTCGAGGAGAAGTACGTAAATTTCGACAGCACCAGAAGCCCTCTTCAGTGTGTGATCAGGATGATCGGCGGAGGAGTGTCGTATTATCTGATCAGTACCGCGCTCAAGCTGCTGTTCGGTCTTATGACGCCGGATGATGCGCAGGCAGTCTCATTCTTTTTCCGTGCGCTCAGATACTTTATAGCGTCGTTTGTTGTGCTGGGAGTATATCCGATGTGTTTTAAATACTTCGACCGCATCGGAGGGAAAAAGCAGACCAGCGAAGAAAGTGATCAAAAAGTTTCGGGTAAAATATAATGCTTCACGAAAATATATTGTCGGCGGTGGGCAAGACACCGCTCATAAAGCTTAACAGACTGACGGGGCCTGACGATGCTCAGGTCCTCGTAAAATACGAGGGTGTCAATATCGGCGGCTCGATAAAGACCAGAACTGCCCTCAGGATGATAGAGGCGGCCCAGGAGCAGGGCCTTTTAAAGCCCGACTCGATCATAGTGGAGCCCACAAGCGGAAACCAGGGCATAGGACTGTCCCTGGTCGGCGCGGTGAAGGGCTACGAGGTCGTTATCATCATGCCCGATTCGGTGAGCCGCGAGAGAAGGCTCCTCATAGAGGCATACGGCGCTAAGCTCAAGCTCGTTCATGACAAGGGCGACATAGGAGAGTGCATCGACAAATGCATCAGGATGGCGCAGGATATGGCTAAGGCAGACCCGAGGGTGTATGTGCCGAACCAGTTCGAGAACCCGCAGAACATTGAGGCGCACATGCGAAATACCGGACTTGAGATACTTGAGGACTTCCACGGCAGAATCGACGGCTTCTGCTCGGGCATAGGCACTGGCGGAACCATTACCGGTATAGGCAGGGTGTTAAAGTCTGCAAATCCACACATCAGGATAGTGGCGGCTGAGCCGGAGAACGCGGCGATACTCTCGGGCGGCGGTATAGGCTCACACGTCCAGATGGGTATAGGTGACGGTCTCATCCCGCCCATTCTCGACAGGCAGATAATAAACGATATTCAGATAGTGACCGACGAGGAGGCCCTCGAGACCACGAGAAGGCTCGCGAGGGAGGAAGGAATACTGTGCGGTATCTCGAGCGGTACGAACGTATTTGTGGCGCTTAAGATGGCCAGGGAGCTGGGCGCGGGCCATACGGTGGTCACGGTGCTCCCCGATACGGGTGAGAGGTATTTTTCAACTGTGCTTTACGATTAGTGGAGGAAGTGATGTCAAGAGAGCTTTCGGAGAAGAAGGTACTTAAGAAGCTTGGAATAGATAATTTTACGCAGATGACGAAGAACCAGATCGTAGATCTGGCGGGTATGATGGACAGGATGAGCCCCGAGGTCGCGCAGAAGGCCATGGAGCAGTTTCCTGAGTTTTCGAATGCCTCGAGGGAGATGCTCCTTGACTACAAGGACTCTCTGGACAAGACCATCGCGTCCAATGACAAGAGCATGGAGAGCTTCTGCAAGAACTGCACCACCATCATAGACTCGCTTCAGAAGGAGCTGGACAATGACAAACTGACCTTCAAGGAGAAGAAGTACATCATAGAGCAGATGAAGGATATCGCGGACATGATGGACAGGAAGGACAGTGAGAACAAGGTGCTCCTCACGAGTCTCGCAAGCTTCGCCACGATAGCGGTCAGTGCTGCGGTCCTCGGCGTTACGGCGCTCATCGGTACAGGCGCGGGGGTAAAGAAGCTGACGGATGATCTGAAATAAGTGTCGTTAAGCTGCGTATTATATGCGAAAGGGGCTGCCGGT
>DGVE01000169.1 GCA_002395865.1 Lachnospiraceae bacterium UBA4292
TAAGATCCGCCGTATCTGAACACAAAGGGATCACGCAGCTTTACGGACGAGCCTTCAAAAGGCGCTCTTATCACCGGGTTCGTATCAGCCTTAATGAAATTTATACCGTCTTCAGACCACGCAACCGATACCGTCTCTTCAGAAGAAGAGACCGAGTTATAGAAGATCCATATCCTGCCCTGCGCTTCTATCGCTGAACCTGACATACAGCCGCTCCCGTTCTCGTAGGGCATGTCTGGAGCAATCGCCAAAGGCAGATCTTCCCAGTTGATCAGATCGTCTGATACCGCATGTCCCCAGTGCATCGGACCGAATCTTCTGCTCAATGGGTTGCACTGGAAGAACAGATGGTATCTGTTTTTGAACAAAACAAGACCGCAGGGATTTCCAAGCCAGCCTTTTCTGTATGCGAAATGATACTTCACCTGACAAACCCCTGCGGTCTTAATGTTTAAACTAATTGCTTACGTTATTACTCGAGCTCGAGCAGAGATACTCTGAGAACTCCTTCTGCGGAAGCAAGCTCGTCCATGATCTTCTGGGAAACGGGCTGCTCGATTGCAACGAAAGCCTGAGCATGAGGATTGTCGGAACCGTCCTGGTTCTTTCTTCCCCAGTGCAGTGATGCGATGTTAATGTTGTGCTTGCCAAGGATCGTCGTGATGCGTCCGATAACGCCCGGAACGTCGTTGTTCTTGATAGCGAGAACTGTAGAAGACAGCGGGCAGTTCATCTCATAACCGAAGAAGGATACGATGACTTCCGTGTCAGGTCCGAAGACTGTACCGTTGATCTTGAGCTCACGTCCGTCCTCTGTGCAGAACTTGACGTTGATGAGATTGTTGTATCTCTGGATGGTCTCTGTCTTTGTCTCGACCACTTCGATACCGCACTCGTCCATGCACTCTTTTGCGTTAACGTAAGATACGTGATCGTTGCCCATACCCTTGAGCAGACCCATCATGAGGGAAAGCGTGATGATGCCTGTGCCTGTGCTCTCTGCGAGCTCACCTCTGTAGCGTACTTCAACTCTCTTGATCGGAGTAGCTTCAGCCTGGAAGTACATAAGGCCGATCTTCTGCGCGAGTGAGCAGTAAGGCTTGATGTCGTCCATATTGCCGGAGAACTGGGGCATGTTGATAGCTGCAACGAGCTCGCCCTTGAGTGCACCGTCGATGAGTTCTACGATACCCTGACCGACCTTTGCGGTAGCCTCAACAGTGGAAGCTCCGAGGTGAGGTGTGATGTAGCAGTGAGGTGCGTGGAGAAGAACGTTGTCATACTCCTGCTCACCGGGTGCCTTATTGTAAGAAGGCTCCTTATCGAAAACATCGATAGCTGCTGCAGCAACCTGGCCTTCAGCCAGTGCGTCAGCGAGATCCTGCTCGTTTACGAGACCGCCTCTTGCAGCGTTAACGATCCTGACACCTCTCTTGCACTTATAGAGCTGCTCCTTGGAAAGGATGCCGTATGTCTCTTTTGTCTTAGGTGTGTGGAGTGTGATGAGGTCGCAGATGGGAAGGAGATCATCAAGAGTCTTGCATCTTGTTACTCCGAGCTTGTCAAACTTCTCCTGAGGAACATAAGGATCGTAAGCAACGACGTTCATGCCGACGCCCTTGAGCTTTCTGGATACGATGGAACCGATACGGCCGAGGCCGATAACGCCGGCTGTCTTGCCTTCGAGCTCAACGCCAACCCAGTTTCCGCGTCTGAAGTCACCGTTGTGAACGCCTTCGTTAGCGGCGCAGAGATTACGGAAGATGGAGAATGCATGACCGACTGCGAGCTCGCCTGCTGCCATGTTGTTGGCTGTAGGTGTGTTAAGAGCGATAACGCCATGCTCTGTGCAGGCATTTACGTCGATGTTGTCGATTCCCGTTCCTGCTCTGCCGACTGCCTTGAGACAATCAGCGTTGTTCAGGAGGGCCTCGTTGATCTTGGTTGCGGACCTTACGATGATCGCATCAAAACCTTTGATGTGCTTTTCGATCTCTTCCTGGGAATGACCGAGGTATTCCTCTACCTCATATCCCTGTGCTCTCAAATACTGTACAGACTCTTCAGCAATGCTTTCTGTGATCAGGATCTTCATGATTATCTTCCTCTCTGTATATTTCGATTTATATTTTAAGCTTCAATAACTTCGGTCAGATCATTGAGATACTGCTTAAGTTCTTCAATTGAAAGGTCACCCATGTGAGCGATTCTGAATGTGACGTCCTTGAGCGGGCCGTAACCGTTGCTCATGAGGTATCCCCTCTCGCCCATTGCCTTGCTGATCTCGGAGAAAGGCTTTCCGGTCGTGTTCTTGACACATGTTACGGTAACGGAAAGGTTATCCGGATCGCTGTAGAGCTCACAGTGCTCCCTTGCCCAGTCCTGAGCGAGCTTAGCCATCTCGCAGTGACGCTTATAACGGTTCTCGATGCCTTCTTCAAGGATCTTGTCGAGTTGGTAATCAAGAGCGAACATGTGGGACTCGGAAGGTGTTGAAGGATACTGGTAAGGCTTCTCCTTAACGAACTTAACGAGTTCGAGATAGTCGAAATAGAGACCTCTGTTCTCTACTGTCTCAGCCTTCTTGATTGCCTTCTCGGAAACGGAAGCGATAGCCATTCCCGGAGGCA
>DGVE01000046.1 GCA_002395865.1 Lachnospiraceae bacterium UBA4292
CCGCCGTGACGAAGTCGGCGGATATGCTGTCGGAGTTCTTTTTGAACTGCGAGTATGCGAGCGAGGCGATTCTTGAGAAGGATCAGGAAAAGGCCATCATGTACAGAGGGCTGGCCGAGAAGGCGATGAGGCAGACAGAGGCCGCATTCGACGAGGCGTTTGGTACCATGCCGGAGGATGAATATAACAAGAGGTTTGGAACAGAACTGACGGTGTTCAATGAGGCTATGGTGGAGAAGTCGGCTTCCGAGTGGATCGAGGAGGAGCAGGCCGAGATCAAGAAGACGGGCAAGCCCACGGAGATTCAGCTGGCGAGGATAATTGCCGCAAGACAGCTCGCGAACGCAAAGAGAGGCAATAAAGCCAACATTGACAGCAGAGTCATAAGCGGAGCTGAGCTCGGAGCGAGGATGAAGGAGGTATTGAACAGCCAGGCATTCAAGGACTTTTTCAAGAGCAATGCGTTCAAGGCGAAGGATTTAACGAGCGGACACGCAGGTATCTTCGAGGAGAAGTTTCGGACCTTTGTCAGGGGTTATGACATTACCAAGCTTTCAAAGAATGAGATCAACCGCTATACCGATTATGAGTCGATCGATAAGGAGGATGTGGAGCCGGTAAAGGCCAAAGAAAACAACGGCATCCAGACGTACGATGATTACATAAAGAAGAACGCGAAGGATTTTGGCAAGGAGAAGAATATCCGGTATCTGGATGATATGTTCTCGGAGGCCGAGACACCCTTTTCTCACGCGGCGAAGATGGCTGCCGCAGATCATCTGCGCAGGAAGAACCCGGATGCGCCTTTCGACGAGAAGCTTCTGAACAGGACTGCTCACAAGTTCATGGCGGATCCCACATTTAAGCTCATGATGCGCGACAAGAAACTCATGGACCAGCTTAACAAGGGCGATCTGGAGACATTTGCACTCAATATCGCTGAGCAGGCGAAGAGCTTCGACGGCATTGCCAAAGGAAAGATAAAATTGAACTATATGCCCGGCTTCAGGGTAGCCAGAGAAATGGTGACCGGAGAATTTTATCTCGATACTCCCGAACACATAAGAAATATGCGTGAATATGAGGAGGCGAACTACGAGAGAGTCCGGAAAGAGATGGAGGAACAGTACAATATAGACATCAAGGCAGGAAAAAGGGTCAATTACTCGGACTATATCGACCCTGATGCAGTCGCCGAAAGAGTAAAGGATCAGGCGCGCCGACATGAGATAGAGACCATGTGGAAAAAGCGAGGTCCCAAGTACAAGGCGATGGCCTCCACACTCATCGATTATGATGTAAAGAAGAGGATGGGTATTGCCACAGGCGAAGATGTGATAAAGGTGGTCGAATCGATCATAGATTATCAGACCGGCAAGGAGAAGGGATTTCGGTCGGAGGAGAAGAATCAGAGATTCGACGAATCCATGAAGGTACTCGCGGAGCTGACCGTCGGGACTCCCGCCGAGAGGTATTTCACGCAGCAGCTTGATAAGGTGAATGAGGCGAGGGGCTTTAAGCCCGGTGATCCCGGATACCTCAAGCCCGATAATTTCCTCTCTACCGGTAGATTTTACAACTATGACACGCCTACACTTGACGAGTTTAACAGAACCAATGCTCAGGAAGGACCCGCCGAGGAAGCTCCCGTGCTTCAGGGTCCGGGGGCGCAGTGATGCGTATGCATTAATAAGTGCAGACAGAAACTGAATGAATTTATACTAATACCTGCGGACCATTGACAGTCCGCAGGATTTTTGTTATCTTTTAACTATTCAGAAACATGCAGAAATAGGCTGCCGAGCCATGCTCGCATGAGCTCGGAAGAGTATTTCTGTATGTTTCTAATAGCAGACATCCGCCACATGAGCGAAAACCGATGCCGGAGGCGGAGGTTTTGCGAATGGGGCGGTTGGATGCAGAATAGTTGGGGGAGGTGTGTGGTTTATGAAAAGACGAATCATATTACTGATGATGTGCTTTTTGTGTATGGCGGTGTGCGCGTGTGGGGGGCAGGACGATCCTCCGCCGGCGGATACGCCGGAGCCGGCTGCGCTTGACGGTGAGTATAAGAACGAGAAGGGTACGTTTACATTTAACGGGGACGGGCAGAGCATAATCATCGACATAGACGAGGAGCTCGCGAAGGAGAGCGGGCTGCCTGCGGGAAAGAGCGAGGGGACGTATGTGTTTTTGTTCGGTGGAGGCAAATACCGCAGGGACAAGGCAGAGACGTTTCGCATCAGGATCGATGAGAAGGACTATAATTTCAGAAATAATCCCGGCGTGACCGGGGAGAACGTGATCGGTGTCTTCTTCGGGGACAAAGATGCGACTGTGTTCAGGTTGAATCAGAAGAAAAAGGCGGAGGATGCAGAAGGTGAATGAGAATATAATCAAGAGAAATGAACTGCTGGCGGCCAAGATGATGAAGGGCCTCGAGTCCAGAAATATGACCGCGTACTACGCGAAGGATAAGGAGGAGGCGAAGCATATAGCGCTTTCACTTATAAAGGAGGGCGCAAGCGTCACCATGGGCGGTGCCATGAGCGCGCATGAGATAGGTCTCGTGGAGGCGCTGAAGGAGGGCGATTACAACTTCATCGACAGGGACGCCTACGCGGACAAAAGGGCAGCCATGCTTATGGCATACGACGCGGATGTGTTCCTCTCGAGCGCGAACGCGATCACCGAGGATGGAGTACTCATCAATATCGACGGCAACTCAAACCGCGTGTCGGCCATAGCTCAGGGACCTAAGATGGTGCTTTTCATCGTGGGCATGAACAAGGTCTGCCCCGA
>DGVE01000029.1 GCA_002395865.1 Lachnospiraceae bacterium UBA4292
ACGATCGCGGAGTATGAGAAGCTGCCCACGCTGGACAAGACGGTGCTTCAGAAGATGACATACGAGGACAGCGAGCAGAGCATCGAGCTCATAAACAATCCTGCCGACCTGACGCTCGCGGACGCCATAGGAACCTCGCAGTGGTATTATCGCATCTACGGGCGTTACATGGCCTGCAACTATGACAATATCATAACCTTCCTCGACACGGTCTGCTCCGCGTCATTCACCGGACTTGCGGCATATAATACCGACCTTAAAACAGAGTACGGCATAGACGAGTCCTCACCGAGGCTCTCTGTAGTATACAATGAGGCGGGAGATGAGTTCACTCTTTTGTTCGGCGATGTGAAGGACGATCTGGTGTATGTGAGTCTTCCGGACGATGACAATGTGTACACCATGGACAGCTCATTTGCACAGTATTTCAAGGAGAAGAACCTGAATGACTATCTCATGAGCTACGGCTTTGCGCTGTGCAACTTCGACGGCATCGAATCGCTTGATGTGAGCTTTGGCGATAAAAAGCTCACGGTCGAGGTGACGAGAAGAACTGTCGCAGGCGAGGACGGTGACGAGGTAGTGTGTGACTGCCTTGTAAACGGCGTGCCCACGGACGAAACGGAGACCAGAAAGCTTTTCGCCAGCCTCATTCGCATCACGGCGGACCACATTCTGGCTGATGAGGAGACCGACCCTGACAGGGATGTCGTTTTCAACTGTACATATCACACGAACTACGACGATCAGCCGCAGATCAGCTACACGATACTGGAGTTCGGCGATGTCTACTACCAGGCCGCAGTCAACGGAAACATAAAATACGCGGTGACGAAGCAGGAATTCAACGTGCTGACGGAGAATATTAAAAAATATCTTATATAACCATTTTTTTGCTTTGTATTTTATCTGAAAATATGTATAATAAAGAGGTCGGAGCGTTAGTCTTCGACCTCTTTGATCATTTATTGCGAGGTGGCTTGATATGAAAGAATTGATTTTTTTGGAACCGGTCTTCAAGGAGACCATCTGGGGTGGAGACAGGCTGGGAAAGGATTACGGATACGACATTCCGTCGGACCACACGGGCGAGTGCTGGGCAATAAGCGCGCACGAGAACGGCACCTGCAGAATCGCAAACGGCGAGTTTAAGGATATGCTTCTATCGGAGCTTTTTAAAACGCATAGGGAGGTGTTCGGAGGTATCGAAGGAGAGCAGTTTCCTCTTCTTGTGAAGATCATCGACGCGAGGGATGATCTGAGCATTCAGGTGCATCCGGACGACGAATACGCGGCTGCGCATGAGAACGGGTCGCTGGGCAAGACTGAGTGCTGGTACATCATTGACTGCGATGAGGACGCTCAGATCGTAATCGGCCATAACGCGAAGGACAGCGCTCAGGTGAAGGAAATGATCGAGGCAGGCAAGTGGGATGAGTTCATTCGCGTTATCCCTGTTCATAAAGGCGATTTCTTCCAGATCTACCCGGGTACCGTACACGCGATCAAACGCGGCACCATGATACTGGAGACGCAGCAGTCGAGCGACATAACCTACCGCGTATACGACTACGGCAGGCTTCAGAACGGAAAGCCGCGTCAGCTTCACATTCAGCAGTCCATCGATGTCATCAAGGCGCCGTTCGACCCTGCCTCGGCCGCAGGCGAGAATGAGACCACGAGCTTCGTACAGGCCGGCGTCAAGCGCCTCGTGACCTGCAAATACTACAGTGTCTACAAGATCACCGTCAGCGGCAGGACCGACCTGCCTAACCACCGTCCCTTTGTTAACATGAGCGTCATCGAGGGCAGCGGACTTATCGACGGCACTCCCATCAAAAAGGGCGACCATTTCATCATCCCCTCCGGCTACGGCGACTTCATCTTAGAAGGCGACATGACCATCATCGCGTCGACGGTGTAGGGGTGGCTGCGCCCTGTGCCCGGCGTGGGGGCATTGGCTTCGGTACGCGATGTCTGCACGGCTGGTGGCCCCCCGCCGGTCGTGGGGGTATTGGCTCCGATGCGCGATGTCAGCGCGGTAAAAATCTCTCGCTTCATGGCTCGTCGACGGCCGCAGTATTGCGATAAGGCCACAAAACTGCGGCCGTCTCCTGCGCTGACTTCCGCTCGAGAATTTTACCGCGCAGCCCTCGCTCACACAAGTGCAAGCCTATATGACTGAGTGCGGAGACCTATGTCATCCTGAGCGAGAGGGAGGCACCTGCGAATACCCGTGCCACAGGCACGAGCCGAAGGATTTTTTCTACCGCACCCGCGACAGGTGAGGGGAAAGATCGGCCCCGGGAAAAGACGTGAATGGCGGCATAGGAAGAAAGATGCATGTGTTAGGATTTGAGAGGAGAAAGATATGCTGAATATAATATTTGGGGATCATGAGGGGGTTGTGACAAACCCCGCGGTATACTTTAAGAATACATATGAGGATCCTGAAGGCTATGGACAAAGTGGGAGAGATGTTTGGGCAATGACCCTCCCCTCTCATGATACGCCGCTTGTATGATCGTATCGATACTCTGGAAAATACCCGAAAGGAGGAAATCTTATGTACAATAAAAAACTTAGAAGAAATCTGATCGTTGTCTTGACTTCGGTCGCGGCAATGCTGCTTTCCTCCTGCGTTGTGAGGAACGGTTACATCGAGATGATCGATGATACCACGGTGGTGACGTACCCGCACACGGAGGCTTCTTCGGAGGCACTCCCGGAGGTTTCGACGCAGTCGGCTGTTTCGGATACGTCCTATGTCCCCACGATGGAGCCTTCCTCGGATGATGCTTCGGTCACTTCTTCGGTGGAGTCGACGACATACCCCGAAAGGGATGAGTTCCCTGTCTACCCGAAGATCAATGACATCGAGGCCTTTAAGGGTGAGTTTAAGGCTGGGAAGAAGTTCACGAGGGACATGGTCAAGGTGGTGGCCCTCGGCTCGAATGGCTACAACAAGACTTTCGAAGGCAAGTGGTGGGACTGGTTCGGCGAGGGTATCACCTCGGACGGGAAGTATCTTGTTCTTCACGAGGGTCTGAACGAGGTCACGATAGTCATCTACTACAACGTGCTTGTAGATCCTGAACATGACAGGGTGACAACGAAGAAGCTTCAGACTGAAAGGGTGTTTGAGATCTTTGTTCCTTATGAGAATGAGTCAACGGCTGAAGAGGAGTCTTCCACTGTGGATACCGAAACGTCTGAGGCGGTGGCTGTTGAGCCGACACAGGAGGCGACGACGGCTGAGGCTGAAACGACCAAGGCTGCCGAAAAGCCTTCGCAGCCGGCTACATATGGGCCAACGGAACATACTACTCCGGAGCCCACCGAGCCGACTACTCAGGAGCTTACGACGCCTGAGCCGACCACTCCTGAACCGACCACGCCTGAGCCTACTACACCGGAACCGACTACGACGGCGCACGAGCACTCCTGGGTGGCAACGAATGTGAAGGTGAAGGATGCGTGGGACGAGGTGATCGTGGACGAGCCTGAACACTCGGAGATATGGGTGGCGTTCTACGCTACGGTGGATGTGACAACTGAGAGGGTCATTCCTCAAAATGGTTTCGCTCTGATCCCGGATGGCCAGTCTACAGTCTACTACACGGTGGACGAGCTTAAGGCTCTGGAAGACCAGGGGCTGGTTAAGTATGAGACGGTAGTGATCAAGGCGGGTGAGCCGATCTACAAGGTCAAGGTCGATGCTCTTCCTTCGGGCAACTCTCTTTCAAAATATGTCTACCCTGACCGCTACTTAAGAACCGCCAAGACTGAGGCTCACGACATTTGCTGGGGCTGCGGACTTGATTTCGACGCTGCCGGCTACACTTGGGAACAGGTAAGAGAGCATCAGGGGATGCACATGGATGCAGGTGAAAATGCGGGTTTCGGAACGGGCACGGCAATAGTCGGCTACAACGTATCAAAGCTTTCGTTCTCTTATTCAGCTTC
>DGVE01000154.1 GCA_002395865.1 Lachnospiraceae bacterium UBA4292
GATTATGATGATTGTCTGTGTGAGACGGCGCGGTCGTTTTCAGAGCTGGCAGTGGAAATGTTCGGCAAGAATGTCCCTTATGAGAATATCAGATACTTCGAGCTGGACAGGTCCTTCGACTTAAATGACAGCGAGTTCGAGCAGTTTATGATCAGGGGGCATCAGCCGGATGTCCTGCTCTCATACGAGGAGACCCCGGGAGCCTGCGCTGTCATAAATGAATGGGTAAACTGCGGCCATGAGGTCTCGATCATAACCGGGCGGCCGTACAGCTCATACGAAGCCTCCCGTCTTTGGCTCGACCGGCACGGACTTCAGAACGTAAGACTGTACTGCCTCAACAAATACGGAAGGGACAGCTTTATAAAGGACAGCGATTTCAGCCTTGAGGTCGAGGATTATTACAGGATGAGATTTGACTATGCTGTGGAGGATTCTCCGAAGGCTTTTAGCTTTTTCGACCACCTTCCGGATCTGAAGGTACTGGTCTATGACAGGCCGTGGAACAGAGAGTGCAGGTTCCCAAATGCAAACTACATAAGATGTTTCGACTGGGAGAGCATAAGAAAGATCGTGGCCGGAAAGGACGGAAAATGAAGCTGAGAGAATACAGAGCACAGGACGCGCAGGCCATAGCCGGATGGATCGGTTCGGAGGAGGAACTGTACAGGTGGTCCGCCGACAGGTTCAACAAATATCCTCTCTCGGGAAGCGATATAAATGAAAACTATGCTCCGCAGATAGAAACGGGAAGATTCTTTCCTCTTACCGCTGTGGATGACGGCGGAGATATCATCGGACATTTTATCATAAGATATCCGCGGGAGGACGATGACAGCTCGGTCCGCTTCGGATTTGTCATAGTGTCTCCCGCTGTGAGAGGCAAAGGCTTCGGCAGCGGGATGCTAAGGCTCGGAATAGAGTATGTTATGGAGCATCTGAGCGCTCGCAGGATAGATCTGGGTGTATTTGAGAACAATGCCGGTGCAAGGCATTGCTATGAAGCTGTGGGTTTCAGAGAGTACGCAAGAAGAGAATGCGAGCTGCCTGTGGGCAAATGGGTATGCATCGATATGGAGATATCGATGGAGGATAACTGCAGCAGAGCATCAGAAACGGTATCACGCCGTTTTATCTGCTGATATTTACCGCAATGAATATCAGTCTGCTGGAGGTGGCGTACAGAAGGGTCGGTGCGATAAGATTATTATATAATTTCCATAAAAAGTGCTTGATATTTACAAAGAATGAATGTATAATACCCGAGTTAGCAGATGCTAACACTTAAAAAGCCATCACTGTCTGTGTTCTTAAAGAAGAAGAGGCGGATGCACATGAAAGCATATTATGAGACCATCCTGCTTTTTTGCAAAACAGCAAAAAACAGGATGATTTTTTCTTTAATAAGTGCTATACTGTAGAAAATTATTTTTGGAGGTTATTATGAGTAAGAGAAGAATTGCGGCAATTATGGGCGGTTTACTGGCTGTGAGTGCTATGGCATCCTGCTCGGCCAAACAGGAGACGAACAGAGAGGTGTTGTATCAGGTATCCCTTCTGCAGGGACTGACATTCGGCGACTATAACGGAAGCGTGAAGGCGGCGGAGCTTAAGAAGAACGGAGATACCGGACTCGGAACCTTCGACGGCCTCGACGGAGAGATGATAGTGCTCGACGGCGTAGTATACAAGGCGGCGAGCGACGGCAAGGTCAGTGTCGTGAGCGATAACGAGAAGATACCTTTCTCAAATGTGACCTTCTTCGACACGGATGAAAAGCAGAAGATAGAAAATGTTGCTGATATGGCCGCACTCAAGAGCCTTCTGGACAAGAAGGTCGAGGAGAAGGGGGCCAACAGCTTCTGCGTGATCAAGATCGAGGGTACCTTCAGCGCGATGAATGTGAGAAGCGAGTACAAGCAGTCAGAACCCTATAAACCGCTTGCCGAGGTGCTTGAGACCGACCAGACCTTCTTTGACTACACGGATATAGAGGGTACCGTGGTGGGACTGTACTGTCCTCCGTATATGAATATGCTAAACGCCCCGGGATGGCATCTGCATTTTATCTCAAAGGATAAGGCAAAGGGCGGGCATATACTCGGACTCGGTGTCTCATCGGCTGAGCTCAGCCTTGATTATACGGATGGCTTCAATATGCAGCTTCCCGACAATGATATGTTCAAGAACTTCAACCTGACCATCGATCAGTCGGACGACATCAAAAAGGTCGAGACAGGAGAATAATGAAAGGCAGGGCGACCTGCGGAAAGGAAACAAGAAAAATCATGATGATATACTCTGTTTACGATCCCGAATTTGCCGGATACGGCAAGGTGCTGGAGGGCTACGACACATCCGAACTCACACGCGCCATGGATGAGATAGCGCTGCCCGAGGAGGGCGTCGCGTACGAGCCCTGGATCGATTCGCTCGAGAAGTGCGCTATCATGAAGGAACTCGAAACTAACGCTTACGGCGGCATGCCCATAGAGCTTGGCATGTGCTGGGGACACAACCGCAAGCTCAACTGCTGTGAATACCACAGAAACAGTGAGCTGAACATCGGCTCTTCGGATTATATACTTCTCGTAGTTAAGCAGGAGAGGATAATCGACGGAATGATAGATACGAAGGATGTGGTGGCATTTCGCGCGCCCGCAGGTGCGGTAGTCGAGGTGTATGCGACCACTCTTCACTACGCTCCCTGCCAGACGGATGATAACGGTTTCAGAGTGGCCATCGTTCTTCCGAGGATGACCAACACCGAAATAGATAAGATCGAGCCGAAGAATGCGGAGGATAAGATGCTCTGGGCCAGAAATAAGTGGCTGCTTGCCCATCCGGATACGGCTGAGGCCAAGCAGGGCGCATATGTGGGCCTTAAGGGTGAGAATATCTCTGTGTAACTGTCCGCGGGACAGTGATGATTAAGCTGTAGATGAAACGTCATCTGCTACAAGAAGGATGGGGTCAGACATCATTTTCTGGGTGAATACTGGCGGCTGCCATTTGTAAAATTTTTATAAATGGCAGCTTTTCTGTTGACAAGATACATTTGATAAAATATAATTGCATAAAATACAAAAAACAGAGGAGGACACAGCTATGACATTTTATGATCTTAAGGTAACGGCAGCATCGGGTGAAGAGGTATCCATGAAGGAGTATGAGGGAAAGGTGGTTCTTGTGGTGAATACCGCCACCGGCTGCGGCTTCACACCGCATTACAAGGATATCGAGGAGATGTATGAGAAATACCACGACAGGGGATTTGAGGTGATCGATGTTCCCTGCAATCAGTTTGCGGGACAGACTCCCGGTACCGATGAGGAGATACACGAGTTCTGCTCGCTGAAGTACAAGACGCAGTTTCCGCAGATGAAGAAGTCCGATGTGAACGGCGAGAACGCCATAGAGCTCTTTAAGTATCTGAAGTCGCAGAAGGGCTTCGAGGGCTTCGGAAAGGGACCCAAGGCGCTGGCCATGAGCGCGATGTTAAAGACCATAGACAAGGATTACAAAAACAATTCCGAGATAAAGTGGAATTTCACGAAGTTCGTGATAGACCGAAGCGGCAATGTGGTGGCCAGGTTCGAGCCGACCGAGAAGATGGACAGGGTCGATAAGTTTGTCGAGAGCCTGCTGTAGATCGACCGTAAAGGCCTGTTATTTAAGAGAAAAGGACTGCCATATGGCAGTCCTTTTTAAGTCTTTAGTCTATTTGGCTCCGTATTTGTTTATGTGCGCCTTGATGGCGTCAAATGTGGTATCACTTATGTAGTGCTCCACGCGGCAGGCGTCCTCAGCCGCAGTTTTCTCATCAACTCCGATACTGATAAGGACCTTCGTGAGGACGGTGTGGCGCTCGTAGATGCGCTTCGCGTGAGCCTCGCCCGCGGGTGTGAGCTTTATGTAGCCGTTCTCGTCGGTAGCGGCGAAGCCGTCGCGCTTTAAGAGTCCCATTGCGCGGCTCACCGAGGGCTTTGAGAAGCCCATGGCTTCTCCCACATCGATCGCGCGGACATAAGGCCTCTCCTGAGAGAGTACATATATGGTCTCGAGATACATTTCACCGGATTCCTGCAATGCCATGATCGTGCTCCTTTCCATCATCTATAGCCAATCTACCATAATTCCAAAAAAATATCAATAAAAATAAAAGCCTCCATATAATTAAAAAATCATTAAATATATCCTTGACAAGTTAGACAGCCCTAACTATAATGAGCAAAGGTTAGATAATGCTAACCGTTTTTGTTTAATCGCAGGTTAGCTAGCGCTAATCAAAAACCGGAGAAGGATGTGAAGATGAATCTTAATGAAGCCAAGCTCGGAACGGAATACGTGATCACAGGTATTGATACAAACGGCGACGAAGAGATGGAAAGCTTTCTTTTTACGCTGGGATGTTACAGCGGTGAGAAGATCACCGTTGTGGACAGGAAAAAGAATCTGATGGTCTCCATCAAGGACGCCAGATATAACATTGATCCCGAACTTGCTGCGGCAATAAGGGTTTAATAAAGTTAAAAGAGGAGGATCGAAATGAGGATCGCACTGACAGGAAATCC
>DGVE01000229.1 GCA_002395865.1 Lachnospiraceae bacterium UBA4292
GTTGCCCTTCGACCAGAAGGCGTTCGCGAGCTTCGTGTAGATCACGTCGTTGTCCAGCGGGTCCCTGCCAATGAGCAGGTGCGCGAAATTCTTAAGAAGCTCTATGGCACCGAGGGAATAGTTGCCGATGGATACACCGACCTCGCCGTAGCCGTATATTCCCTCGTCTGTGTTTATACGCACCAGAACAGGTGTCTGTCCGTGCTGCTGCTGTTCTTTCAGTCTTAATATGTCAAGTGATGTGATCTTCATATTTAGTACCTCGATCTTTATATATTATATTCCGCTCCTTCGAGCATGTTTATCTTCGACAGAAACTCCTTCAGTCTTTCGTTTTCGGGGAAGCCGAAGATGTCCTTCGGCGCTCCGCTCGCGACTATCTTACCGTTCTCGAGGAAGATTATCTTGTTGGCCACGCTCTTTACGAAATTCATCTCGTGGGTGACCAGAAGAGTCGTATTGCCGGCCTTTGCCGCCCTGCGTATCGACAGTAGCACCTCACCCACCAGCTCGGGGTCCAGAGCCGATGTCGGCTCGTCCATGAGCAGAAGGTTCGGATCCATCGCGAGAGATCTGGCTATGGCCACTCTCTGTTGCTGTCCTCCGGAGAGGTGCTTGGGATAGTGATAGAGCCTGTCGGACATATCTACCTTCTCGAGCTCCGTAAGCGCTCTGGCTCTCGCCTCATCCTTCCTTAGCTTTTTAACGGCTCGCAGTCCCTCCTCCACATTCTGAAGTGCGTTCTTGTGCTTTATAAGATTGAACTGCTGGAACACCATCGAGCTCTCGCGGCGTATCGTGCGCTTGAGCGCTCCCTTTTTAGTGGTCAGATCGTACTCCCTTCCGTCCACCTTGAGCGTTCCGCTCTCGGGCTTTTCAAGGAGGTTCAGGCACCGAAGAAGTGTGGATTTACCTGTTCCGGAGGGGCCTATGATTGCCACGACCTCACCCTTTTCTATGTCCAGATCCACGCCGTCGAGGATCACATTATTGCCGAAGCTCTTTTTAAGATTTCTTATCTCTATGTAACTCATGCAGCCTCGCCTCCCGCATTCTTCTTCGGAACCGGCGCTTCCTCCGGTATAGTGAAGCGCTTCTCCAGAAGCCTGAATACATTTTCAAGTACCAACGTGATCACACAGTAGATGATGGCCAGTGAAACGTACACCTCGAAATATCTGAAGTTTCTTCCCGCCAGTATCCTTCCCTGCGCCGTGAGGTCCACGACTGCCACGGTAAACGCAAGCGATGTTCCCTTTATCAGGGAAATCAGTGAGTTTCCGAGAGACGGAAGCGCCACCACTATCGCCTGGGGAAGTGTCACGCGGCCGAGTATCTGAAAGCCGCTCATGCCCATGGACTTCGCAGCCTCGATCTGGCCCTTGTCGACGGATTTGATTGAGGCCCTTATCACCTCGGCGTCAAATGCGCTCTGGTTGAGTCCCAGCGCCACCACCGCGAAGAGTATCGCGGGGATGGCATTTATATTGTAATTTGTACCGTAGTTCATATTGTGCCACTTCAGTATAAGCGGTATTCCGTAGTATGTGACGTAGAGCTGCACCAGTATAGGGGTGCCTCGTATCACGGAGATGTATACAGCTGCCAGCTGCCTCAGCACGGGCACCCTCTTAAGCTTGATGAGTGCCAGTCCCAGACCCAGAAGATAACCTATAAGTGTTGCGATGAGTGTGAGCTCCAGTGTCACCGGAAGCGCACTCAGTATAGTGGGGATCTGGCTAAATACCAGTTCAAAATCAAACAGTTTCATGCGGCACTCCTTTTTTCAGTTAAAATCTATTTATCCGCGATAGTCGGTGAGAACTCTCCGAAGAGGAACTCCTGGCAGATCTTTGTGGATGTTCCGTCTGCTATTACCTCGGCCAGAGCCTTGTTGATATCCGCATAGAGCTGATCATCACCGTAAGCCACTACATAGAAGGTATACTTGGTAGAGGTCCTTCCCTTTAAGCTGTAGGTCTGAAGGTCAAGAGGATACTCCTTACTGTAGTAAGCGTTGTACATAGGCGCATCGATGAGCATGATATCATATCTCCCTGACTCGACATCCGTAAGCTGTGAAACGATATCTGCGGATGAGTACTCGATATTGATCTGTGCGTCGGGATGCTCTGCGTTGTAATCCTCGATAACTGTTGTCTTGTCATTTCCCGCGCCTCCCACATATGTGAGGCCCGCGAACTGTGAAAGGTCCTTCTCGGGATCGATCTTTATCTCCTGTCTTGCGACTACGAGGTACTCATTTACCATGATGGGATCGGTATAGTGAACCAGCTTCTCACGCTCCTCGTTCTTTGCGAGGTTGTTGAAGCCAAGCTGATAGATACCTGAGTTAACGCCTGTGAGAACTGATGCAAGTCCGTCGACCTGTACTATCTCGAGCTCATACTGGGGAAGCTTAGCAAATATCGCTCTTAAGAGCTCTGTGTTGTGACCTGTGATCACACCGTTCTCATCAGTATATACGAGAGGTCTGGGGCCGCCGCCTGTTGCTGCGACTATCTTTCTCTTGGCTGCCTCGGTGGTCTGATCGTTTCCGCCCGCTGCCGTGTTCTGCTGTTCCTTGGTACCGTTCGCATCCTTGTCCGCTGCGCAAGCCGCAAGAGCAAATACAAGTACTGCCGATAATATAAGTGCTATCACTCTCCTAGTGTTCTTTTTCATAATGATTTCTCTCCTTATCAGTTGTTTTCAGTCGATCACTGACGATTTTTGGCAAAACAAAACCCGGGGTCAAAAGCTCCCGGGCAGGTGGCTTACGATGTCAGCTTCAACATCGCTCTTTTCGGCGTTTACCGCAGTAAAACACGCCAGCCGCATCTTCTGCCCGGTATCCGTACATTCGACAACACATCATAGTCTCTGCATAGAATGCTTTCATCTTTGCGGTCTCCTTCTGAATATATTTTCCTCTCAGCTCCCTAAATGATACTGTTTTCTTGGAATGGCGATACTATATCACTATTCGCCTACTATGTCAATAG
>DGVE01000099.1 GCA_002395865.1 Lachnospiraceae bacterium UBA4292
CGGGCTTTTTAAGCTCACCGTAGTAGTATGTAGCCGCAAGCTTATATATGTCGTAGAGCTCCTGCCGTATCTTTGCCCGGGACTTTTCCTCGGGCGTCTGCTGGGCCTCGGGAAGCTTTACTCCGCCCTTATCCGCCAGAAGCTTGAGCGCCTCAACGAATGACATGTTTTCATACTTCATGATGAAGCTTATGACATTGCCGCCCTCGCCGCATCCGAAGCAGTGAAAGGTCTGCCTGGTTGGCGAAACCGCAAATGAGCCGGATTTTTCACTGTGAAAGGGACAGAGTCCGAAATATGTGCTTCCCTTCTTGGTCAGCCTTACATATGAGCCGACTATATCGACGATATTTACACTCGAGCGAACCTGCTCGATAATCTCATCACCGTAATACATCCGCTGCTCCTGTATTATTTCCAGCCGTCCGGAATGAACAGCTCCTCAAACTTCTTTGTCGCATAGAGATCCGTCATGCCTGCTATATAATCACCCACGATCACACCGGGCAGGGCGTTCTCCCTCCAGCCGACCTCGATATACTCTCTCGGAAGCTGGCTGTAATTCTCAAGATAAAACTGATAAAGGCTCTCGAGCATCGCCTCGGCCTTCTTCTCCTCCTTCTTGACGAACGGGTTCTTGTAAACATGCTCGAACATGAACTCACGAAGCTCCATCAGTCCTGTGAAGAAGTCCTCAGACATATTTATCCTGTCGGAATCCGTGCTGTTAAGTATCACATCGCGTATCAGATTATTCAGCCTGTCCTTCATAGTTCTGCCGAGAGTATCGCGGAGGTGTCTCGGTATATCCGCCTCCGTGAGGACTCCTGCCCTCATGGCGTCATCGATGTCGTGATTTATGTACGCGATCTTATCCGACAGACGCACGATCTGCCCCTCGAGAGTGGACGGCTTTCCGTTCGTGCCGTGATTGACGATGCCGTCGAGCACCTCCCACGTCAGATTCAGGCCGGCTCCGTCCTTTTCAAGTATGCTGACGACCCTGACGCTCTGCTGTGAGTGCTTGAACGAGAGCCCCATCTTCGCGTACATCCGATCTAGCGCCCTCTCTCCAGCATGGCCGAAGGGAGTGTGTCCCAGATCGTGTCCGAGGGCAATGGCTTCCGTGAGATCCTCGTTGAGGAGAAGCGCCTTCGCGATGGTCCTTGCTATCTGTGACACCTCAAGAGTGTGAGTAAGTCTCTCCCTGTAGTGATCGCCTTCGGGCGCAAGAAACACCTGCGTTTTATGCTTCAGTCTTCTGAAGCTCTTGCAGTGGATGATCCTGTCTCTGTCTCTCGCAAAATCCGTCCTTATATCATCCGTCCTCTCCTCCGGGACCTTTCTTCCCTTTGAAGCGCATGACAGAGCGGCATATCTGCTCAGATGCTGTCTTTCAAATTCCTCTGCCTTTTCACGAATGTTCATACTCCCCACCATTACTTTCCCTGAAACGAAACTGTTAAATATACCTTGGTACCTTGTGAAGCGCAAGTATGCAGTAATTGCCCTTGTCCGCTCCTACCCAGATAACGATGTGCAGCCTGCCGTTCTCCAGATACCAGTCACGCTCGTGCTGAAGATCGTCGTCAAATATAGGGTTGAATATGTACGCCCTGGCCAGATTCTCGTTGGTGTAGGTCTCAAACACCTCATCATCCGCCCTTATGACAGTATAATCACCCGAAACTATCTCGTCATAGACATTCTGAACACCGTATACCGTCTCAAGGTTCAGTATAGTTCCGGTCATCCTGTCGACAGTGAAGTAATATCTGTACTCCCTCTCGACTTCATAGCGGAAATCGGCCTTATCGTGATATACCATTCCCTCAAAGGCATATGAGACGAATCTGCTCACATGCTTGGGCGTGCACACAAGCTGTACATTCAGATCCCACATCTGGAATCTGTTGATATAATCGTTCTTGCTGTAATCGCTCACGACCTCATTGATATGAGTCATTAGTTCTGCCTTCTCGGGGTCGAGCACGATGACACCGGGGAAGTTCTCGATGTTGTACTCAACATTTATCGTCTCACCCTCCTCATTTACCCACACCTCGTCGTGCGGACCTGCATTAAGTATGTAATCGGTCCAGTTGCCCGCGCCGTCCGTGGGAAGAGTCTCGAAGCTCTCGATCTCACGCAGCTCATATTCGACGGTATTTTCCAGGTCGTCGCCGCCGAAGTGTATCGTGGTCTCTTCCTCTGTAGTGGTCTCCTCCGCAGTAGGCTCCTCAGAGGAAGGCTCCTCAGTGACCGGCTCAGCTGTGGTGGGCTGTTCGGTCTCCTCGGCGGATGCCTCGGTCTGTGAAGCCGTGGTGGCTGCGGCCGGAGTCTGTGTCGTGCTTTCCTCCGTTTCAGGCTCTATCTGCTCGTAGAGCGAGCAGCCTGCGAGCAGTATCATCCCGGCCAGCAGACCGGATATCTTTAGATTTCTATGCATTTTAAACCTCTTTCAGTATCTCATTTATACGATCGGCTATATCCTGCGCTGCCTTCTCGTGGCAGAGCACACCGGGATGGCATCTGCTGCCCACTGACTCGTCCTTCGCCTCTGTCAGGGACATATATGAGACCTTCTTATCACCGGTATCGGCCGTATACTCTTCAACAGCTTTCTTTATCGGCTCCTCCATAAAGCTTCCGAGCATACCGTAGGTCCACAGAAGATATGAATCCGGATTGTGGTATCTCAGATGCGCAAGGAAAAGCTTGCATTTGTCCGTAAATCTCCTCTCGTCATCAGGATCGAAGCCTCCGTCCGGCAGGAGCCTCTGCTTCGTGCGTTTACCTGAGACAGGATCTATATACTCCGGACTGTTGAAGGCTCCGCCGTCGTTGGTTCCGAGGTTTATCACTATCACATCCGCAGACCATTTCGAAAAGTCGTAAGGCTTCTGTGCACCCTTCCCCGCGTTCTCGCTTCCGAAGGCCAGCCCGCAGAGCTTCTCGTAATAGTCAGGTATAGCGCAGTCGGGATTATTGTCCCAGCCTGTTAATACGCCCCATCCGCTCTGGCTTATGACATGAACGTCGGCATCCAGTTTCTGACCAACAAGATTTGTGTAATTATTTACAGAGTCGAAGAATACGCTTACCCAGTCGTTTTCTTTTTGCGCTCCTATAGCTCCCTCGCCGCTGGTAATGGAATCGCCTATGAACTCCAGCTTCAGCTTCTTATCCGGCATCGTAACGAATTCACCGTCTGTAAGTATGCTCCATACGCGAAGGCCGTGATGATCGTCGCCGCTCATGGCCTGTACGTCCTTGTAGAGCCTTATGGTCTTTGCTTCAGAGGCAGTCATGTTTCGGATGACGGGTATATAATATCTGCCGGCGGGAAGCATCTGACGGATGATCCTTGCGCCGTTTAATGTGATGCTCACCCACGGCTCGTATAGATTATATGTGCTCTCCACCTC
>DGVE01000152.1 GCA_002395865.1 Lachnospiraceae bacterium UBA4292
GTCCGAGCTTACCTGCAAGGAAGATCGATGTAGGGCCGTCAGCTCCACCGATGATGGAGATGGCTGCGGACTGCTTGCCGTTGAAGCCCATGAGCATGGCGCCTACATATGCAGCGTAGATACCGAACTGTGCGGCTGCTCCGAGGAGGAAGCTCTTCGGATTCGCGATGAGGGGACCGAAGTCAGTCATGGCTCCGACACCCATGAAGATGAGTGAAGGCATGATAGCCCACTCATCGAGTAAGTAGAAATATCTGAGCAGACCTGCCGCGTGCTCGATGCCGTTCTCGTCCACATACGCCTCGGCCATGATGTCCGGGTAAATGTTTACCAGGAGCATACCGAAGGATATGGGCACCAGAAGAAGCGGCTCGAAGCCCTTTGCAATGGCCAGAAACAGGAAGAACAGCGACACCGCTATCATCACATAGTTTCCGACTGTCAGATTGAAAAAGGCGGTCTGGTGCAGAAGATTGTCGAATGTTTCTAAAATCATCAGTCAGCCTCCAAAACAGGTCATGAAAGAGTAGCTAAAAGTGCGCCCTGCTCTACTGTGTCACCCACATTGCAGTTGATGCTGGCGATAGTGCCATCCTGGGGAGCCACTACCGGGATCTCCATCTTCATAGCCTCGAGAATGATGACTGCGTCACCCTTCTTTACAGCCTGGCCGACCTTGCCCTCTACCTTGAATACCTTTCCTGCGGTACCTGCAGAGATCTGTACAGAACCGGCAGCACCTGTTGCTGCAGGCTTAGCCGCGGGCTTTGCGGCAGGCTTTGCTGCTGCAGGCTTAGCTGCGGGCTTTGCTGCCGATACTGCGTCGGTCTCCTCAACAGAAACCTCATACTCCACTCCGTTTACGGTTATGATATAGTTTTTCATGTTATACCTCTTAAATATTTATTTTCTTCCTTACCACCTGTTGGGGCCTGCCTGCCTTCTCTTAATGGATCTCACCACAAATCCGTCCGTACTCGTGGTGCCCATAGAAGCGGCCACTGCCGCGGTTATCACCGCTATGATCTCAAGGTCATCTGTTTCCTGCGCTTCCTCGATCTCGGGCTCGGGATCGGGCACCGGCAATGCGGGCTCCTCCTTCTTGTCGTGAAGAAGCTTCTCGAGCTTCGGAATGAGAGCGAACGCGGAAATGATAAGGCTGATGACGATAAGTATCACAAACACCGTGCCCATACCGATAAGTGTGTGGACAAGTGCTGTCGTTAACTTCTCAAGCATAGTCTCTCCTTTGTCCGCTTAAAATGTGCTGTGCTTTCTGGAGGGCTTTGTCTCCCTCTTGGAGTAGATCATCTCAAAAGCCGCGATCAGGTGCTTCCTGGTCTTCTCGGGCTCGATGATCGCGTCGACATAGCCTCTTGCGGCAGCGGAAGCCGCGCTGTTCTGAAGGCTCGCGTACTCGCTGGTCTTCGCGGCTATGGCGTCCGCGTCATTTCCGCAGATGATCTTCGCCGCGTCCTCGGCCTTCATCATACCGATGCCTGCTGTGGGCCATGCAAATGTCATGTCCGCGCCAAGCGACTTCGAGTTCATGATGACTGCCGCTGTTCCGTATGTATCGCCTGTTATGAGATTTACCTTTGCGCATGTGGATGAGGCAAATACGCCCGCAAGAGCGGCTGCGGCCTTTGCGACCTCCTTCTCCTGCGCCATATCCGCCTTAAATCCTGCGGCAGATGTGAGTGTGAGCACGGGTATCTCGTACGCATCGCAGAATCTCACGAAGTCAGCCGCCTTCTTAAGGCCTTCGGCTGTGAGAGTCTTACCGTACTTGTCCTTCTCCTTGCCGTTCTCATCGAATGTCGCGATCCTGTTGCCCACAGCACCCACTGTCTGGCCGTTCAGGCGAATAAAGCCTGTGACCATCTCGGGAGCGTAGGAAGCCTTCACCTCGAAGAAATCCTCCTCATCCGCAATAGTTGCAAGAACATATGCAGGGTCCGCGGCTCCGCCGTCTATTCCCCCGGTCTCGCGGTTTAGATCATCGGAGCAGTCCGCATAGATGCCTGTCTCAGCGTTGTTCGAAGGGATAAGTAAGATGAGTTTTCTGATGCCGTCCGCTATCTCCTCCTCGGTTCCGACGAAATCGATATTGCCCGTCTCCTTGCTCTGGAAATCAGCCGAAGCCGTATCGCACTTAGCGGTGTAATTGCCTGCGATGGCATTCGGAGAGTTCACGAACACCTTCGCCTTCTTCTCCATGAATGTGAAATCGGTGAGGGCGGGAACAAGTGCCATTCCGCCTCCGCACATTCCGTACACAGCTGTGATCTGCGGTATGACTCCGCTCGCGCTCGCCTGATCCAGATACATTCCTCCGAATGCGGCTAAAGCGTCGGTCGTCTCCTCAAGTCTGAGTCCTGCACAGTCTATCATGCCGATGACAGGCGCCCCTGTCTTCATCGCAAGTGAGTAGATGCGCGATATCTTCTTCGCGTGCATCTCACCCATGCTTCCGCCAAGCACTGTGCTGTCCTGGCTGTAAACATACACTAGGTTCCCGTCGATGGTGCCGTAACCGGTGATAACGCCATCTCCCGGAGCCTTCTTGGCAGACATATTAAAATCAGTAGAGCGTGCGGTCACATCTCCACCGATCTCAACAAAGCTGCCATCATCCAGCAGACCCTCGATTCTTCTGCCTGCGGATGTCTCTCTGGTAGTGCTCATAACAAGTCCTCCGTATTGTATTAATGCGCTGCTGTCGCAGACACAAATTTAACCGAATAGCATTGTAATATATTGTCTAAAAATAATCAACAGGAAATTCAAAAAAGAATCCCCTGTTGAACGAATAATTATTATCGTGATCTTACTTTTGGTTTTTGATGGCGTGCTTGTCCTCGTACATGTTTTTATCGGCATGTCTGAAGA
>DGVE01000056.1 GCA_002395865.1 Lachnospiraceae bacterium UBA4292
TTCGAGTCCCATGCCCTCCGCCAAAATAAGAATCCCGAGATCTCAACGGATTTCGGGATTTTTCTTTGTGTTTTCAAGGGTTTGCGGATTTTACATATCGATACATATCGACACATTTTGACACATGTTAATACATGTTTTTTGCAAAAAGTCTGAACAAAAAGTCTGAATGTTTTTCCACTTTGGATAAATAATTCTCAAAAAGAAAAATAGGCCCGGATAAGCCTCCGAGCCGTTGATTTTACTGATGCTTCATAT
Source organism: Lachnospiraceae bacterium UBA4292 (assembly GCA_002395865.1). Lineage (GTDB taxonomy): Bacteria > Bacillota > Clostridia > Lachnospirales > Lachnospiraceae > UBA4292. Next base: position 259 of record DGVE01000056.1, read on the forward strand.
GTTCCCTTAACAGGGCTTTGATCAGGCCTTGCTTATTGGGAACAGTCCGAAGATACTCTATGATGTCCGCATCCGTGGTGTTTACCAAAAGGACAGACACCCTCGTCCTGCGCTCCCTGTCGTATGCCCTCTGTGAAGCCCTCTGGACGGTTGTATATTAACTCTGTGTCCACAGAAGTCAAGTCATTTTTAAAAGATTTTTTATTTATTTTTCCCGGAATATGTTCAAATATTTGTACAAATAAAAAAGCTCCCCAGAGCCGTAGCTCCAGGGAGTAAAAACAGGGGATCTATTGCATCCGACAAACGGTATGCTACAGAATATAATAGATGATGGCTTTGACAGTAAGAGCGCCCAGGTAGCCATCGACATCAAGGTTCGCTCCCTTGGCGTTGCAAAACCTCTGAACAGCCTTCACGAAGTTCGGACCTGCCACGCCATCAACGTCATCGGAATAGTATCCTGCCATCGCAGCCATCATAGCCCTAATAAGAGCAGACCCGGTTGCCTGCCTGTAAAAGAGCTTGAACTTCCAGCCGTCTCCTATAGCAGGGAGATACCTTTTATTACCGTTCCACTGGCCCCAGATCTCGCCATCAACATAGGTCCCGAACTTCTGCTGCAGCTTGATCGTAAGGTCAGAGTCCCAAAGGTAAGCCTTAGATCCATCGGTGATCGCGGCCCAAGTGTGTCCCTTGGATTTGGTCACACCAATATCTCCAGCCCTAAGGTAGTCCGACTTGTGCTGATACTTGTACCCGGTAAGCTCGACAAAAGCTCCGGTAGCAAGAAGAACAGCAGCCTCGTCTCCAGTATAGAAATAGGGTACCGCATACCCTAATGCATAGGATACGCATACCCTAACGAGCTGTGAGCAATCGGTCTCGACCGGATAGTCCACCTTGGTGACATCGAATCCATACGGAGCCACCGCATAAAACAAAGACTGATTATCACCCTGGTCATACCCGATGTTGTTGTTCTTGCAGGCCGCTTCCATGCACCAGGCGATCTTCTCTGCGACCTCGGGATCTTTTGCACGGAGAATCCTCCATCCGCCTGTCCTTGCGTACCAGGTATGCGTATAGACCTCTCGTCCGGTCTGGTCTCCTGCCTTTCCTCCCGTGATGTGTCCATTCTCATCGCAGCGTGCGTGCCCAATGATAACCATTATTCTTCCTCCTCGGGGATTCCCGCAAGGGATGTGAGGATAGAAAGAACCGCAGCCACACCAGACACAGAAAGAACTGCTATCCAGTCGACCTCGGAAAACCTATATCCTACAGTGATAAGAGACACTGCAGTCTGTGCAAAGGTCTTAATAGCACGGATGCCTGCGGCCTTAGCCCATTTCTTCCAATTTCTCATGTCTTTTTACCTCCTTCGATAAAAATTACCCAATCGCAACATAAAAACGCGCCAGATGGGCTGTTTTGAACCTCCATGCGCGTTTTAAAGCTTATTAATAGATTTAAGCAGGTCTACCCGATGCTTGATATAAGTATTCCCGCCTTTTGAGGTGTAATGCTCGTATTGCTCCCAGAACCTCTGATACTCGATCTCGTCCTTAGGTTCTCCCCTTTCAAGCTCCGATAAGAAGGTCACCAGATAGTTCTTACAGTTCTCAAGGTCAATGGAGTCTTGGTTCTTTTTTAAGGACTCGAGGTCCTTCTTTAAAGCATCGACCTGATCCTTCATGGCCTCAGCTACCCATTTTTTCATGTCTTTCTTTATACTCTTCACCGCCGCCGCAAAGGCCACGATAAAAACAAGAGCTGCAGACACCTGTCCTATCGTGATGTTCTCCATTTATCCCTCCAAAGCAGCAAGCCTTGCCTCAAGTTCCTTGATCCTGAGCTCCTCGTCAGTCAGTCTCGCCATGCGTATCCATGTGCAGGACTCCATCTCGGATGCACCGATGATGACATCCGCGATAGCTCCGGTGCCCGCAGACAGGAACATGGTGTACCCGGACCAAGGATACGCGGAGTCAATCTGATTGTTCTCCTCATCGAACACATCCTCGCCAAGGATGATGTTCTCGCAGTTGGCCTCGGTGAACAGAGCTCTTGCCTGATTCACGCTGATTTCAGCGGGAAGAAGAAAGGTCAGGGTATCTCTGGCCTTGCCGTTATAATACTTGATTTCGGAGTGAACTCCGAGGGCCTGAAGAACAGTCCCGTCATTAAGTGTGACTTTTGTCATGATTTCCTCCTTATGCGATTGCATCTACGCACTTGACCGTGTAGGTTTTATTAGATATTGTATAACTTGGCAAAGGAATTGTTTGAGTCCAAGTATATCCACTTATGCTTGATGCTGAATATAACTTGTAATAGAAATAATTTGTTGGCCCGCCATACGATGTCAAAGTATAAGAATCAGTTGAAAATGGGTTTATATTCCATCCATTTTCAACTTTTAATTGTGGATAAATCCAACAGTTATAACTTGCGACTCCTTGTGCCTCGGTCGCTTTAGTTATATTAACAACACCAGCCGTTCCAAAGGCGGTCGTATAAGTAGCCTTGTACCCATTTCTATATACCGCATAAACAGTAGCTCTTACTATCGTAGCGCGTAATGGAGTGCCCGCTTTGACAGCCAAAGTAATTCCGGAGTTTGAACAGGAAAAAGAGCCATTTTGATTTAATATGGCCCTTGTTGTTCCTAAACTGGTCCCCTCACTAAGGTCACTTCCCGCGGCATCTTTTCTTGTGTCGCATGCGTCAAATCTATACTCGATGTGAGAAACTCCACTCGCAGTATAGTCGTAGCACTTCTTCACTGCGCCGTTATATCCACAATAGACATAGTTGGCCGGATGGACTGCTCCGCCATATCCTACAGATGGATGCGCGCTTTTTACAGCGCCGCCATGTCCTACGTAAATAGGCATATAGACCTCCTATACATAGACGAACGCGATTCGGCCATTCGCAAGGGATGACGGAGTCGCATTGGTGATGATGCTCGCCCTCGGTCTTGAGGTCGAGTAGTCGGTCCCGGTCCACGCGGACACGCCTGTGCCACCGTGGGCCTCGCCCAGAGTGCCAGATGTGATAGCGCTTGCCGCGTGATTATGCGATGCCGCCGCGTAGGCAGTAGACGCTGTATAGGCCGCGGTGCCAAGGCCCTTGACTGACACGTTCTTGCCTGCGATCTTGACCTGACCATTAGAGTCTCCGGTCGCAAGAGCGATGCCGTGAGTATGGTCCTGTCTTGCATAGTTCGTAGAAGAGCCCTGTGCACCAGAAGTCGCGATGTTGCCCGGAGCTGCGGTGGCCGCAGTATAGGTCGTATTGGTAGGAACGACCCAGGTACCGTCACCTCTTAAAAAGCTCGTCTGTTTCCCTGCTGCCGGAGCCGGAACAAGTCCTGCCTTACCTGCCGCAGAAGCGGTCGCAGCCGTCATGTTGCTGTAGGTGGTATTATTATCAGGCGGCACCTGCCACGTACCATCGGACCTGAGATACCTCGTAGCGGCACCAGCGGCCGGAGCCGGAACAAGGCCAGCCGTGCCTGCTGCAGAGGTAGAAGCCCCGGTCATATTGGAGTAAGTGGTATTGGTATCCGGCGGAACCACCCATGTGCCGTCCTGCCTTAAGTACTTGGTTGTGGTAGTCTCGTTCGGAAGTGTTGGACAAAGACCTGCTGCAGACTTGGAAACCGTTCCGTAGGTGGTATTCGGTGGTGCTACCCACGATCCATCCTGCCTGAGATACTTAGTCGTGGTGGTCTCATTAGGCAGCGCCGGGCAAAGGCCTGCCGCAGATTTTGAAACAGTTCCATAGGTCGTATTGGCATCGTTTCTCCATGCCGGATTTCCAGATTCGTCTGTCTTCCAGACCTTATTTGCGTTTGATGTAGTAGGTGCTGCAACATAGCCAGCCGCAGTAACTGTATTTGCATTCCAGGTATTGTTGTCAGGCGGTACCTGCCATGTGCCATCGGACCTGAGATACCTTGTAGCAGCGCCCGCTGCAGGTGCCGGAACAAGGCCTGCCGTGCCTGCTGCAGAGGTCGTAGCACCTGACATGTTCGAATAGGTCGTATCCGTAAATTTAGCGTTTGCAGGTACAGCGGTCTGAACAGTCAGGTTGTTGACCTTAGAAGCGTTCGCCGCCGTGCCGCCGTAGTTAGAAGCGGTCAGTCCGAGCACAGAAGATAACTTTCCTGAGATGTAGTTCCACAGCGAAGATAGAGGTCTCCTGTAGAACGGAGTCGAACCGTTCGCGCCGCTCGTAACAAAATCGACCGCGTCAGTCGGGTCTGTCGTGCTCTGTGCCGCTCCGGACAGGATGGTCGTGCAGGCCGCGCCTGCAGTCGTCTGTCCAGTGCCGCCTCTTGCAACTCCTAAGGTCCCGGACGTTACCTGACTGGCTGCGATCGCTATGTCTGAATAGGTCGCCTCGATCTTACCATCGGTCTCAGACACAGAGGTAATGGTCTTGCTCGCAGCTCCCGTGATAGCAGGTACGTCAAGCCCTGCGATAGCGGCTGCTACGCCCTTGCCTGATATAGGTGCTGTGCTGTCAGGGTTATAACCTGCAGCAACTTCAGATGCTGTAGCGGAAATCTTACCATCGGTCTCAGATATGCCGGAAATGTACTTCCCGGCTCCTCCGACTGCGGGAACATCAAGAGCTCCTACGGCATTCGCCACAGTGCTCTGCGTTGCTACTTTATTCGTCTGCGGGTCGTAGGTACCATCGTACTCCAGCTCCGTCTTAATGTCCTCAAAAGCATCGTTGAGGATTCCGATATCGGTAAGAGCCTCGTTGATCTTTCCGGATTGATAGTTGTAGCCATGCTTTGCAGACAGACCGACAGTCGTGCCGTCCGGAGCTACGATCTGCTCTGGTAGCCAGTTGACAGGAAGATCGGCTACAGGATTTGTTGCAATAGGCTTGTTCATTAGAATCCCTCCTGAGTTGTTATCTTATGCCTGATCTCGGTTCCGGATGCTACCGGAATGTATACAGATGACGAGGTGAGCGCATTGCCGCTCCCGTCAATAAGTTCGATTTTAGTGATGGCGTTTACCAGTCCGACCGGAACTTCATAGGTAACAGTCAGGACATTCCCGGTAACGCTCTTGACGATATCGGAGATCACATGCGTATCGTTTATCCTTGCCGCTGCGATATCCCCCGATACAAAGGTAGATACGCCTGTGATAAGTGTGTCGGTAAGAGATCTCGTGCTCGCCAATTTTCTTGGCACCTCCTCTCCTTTTCGCCGGAACGGGTTTCTGCCAAGCGCCCAGCCGCCAAGTTTGTAGTAATAGATAAAGTCCTCAGAACCTATCGCCTCGTTAAGGTTTAAGACCTCAGATACGAGAGGACGGTTCACGTATACGATATGCGCGGGCTTTGTCGTGGCGATCGTATAAGCTATCTCCACGGCGAAATCCTGCGACTCTGCCGATGACTCGATATACAGAGTATAGCTGTCATAGTCCATGACGGCTTCCCAGTTTCCAGGGCCGATCAGCTCGTCCAGCTTGGCATAGAACGTAGTCAGCGTAAAAGGCGGCCTGGTGGCGATCCTGTTGAGAACGACCATCCTCCTGAAATCCAGTGACTGTGTCTCAGTTACAGCTATGCCAAGAAGCTGTTCCCACTGAGATGCGGTCCCCTCGTCCATCGTCTGCACGAAAAAGTTGTCGTGGATCGCACTGATGAACTCGGCAAGCAGCTCAAGCTCGTACTCCTCCGCCTTCATGATCTGTTGATAGTCTTTTATAGGCGCATAAAAGTCCGGCAGAAGATCAAGCAGGTTTGTGTCGATCTGAAATGCCATACTATCCCTCCGTAAGCGTTACGGTCCCAAGAACAGGAACCTGCTGCAGGGCAGAAGTTTCGGTAAGAGAAATGTCCGCAGCCGATCCGTTCAGCCTTACATTGGTGACATTAGTCACGCCTGTAACACTAAAGATCGCCGTAAGGACCCTTGCAAGATAGACCCATGAGATATAGATCTCCGGGTCTGTAGCCTCAGCCACGCCCCAGTCGGTCCTTATCTCATTGAAGTACGCCTCAATAGCCTCCTCGACCGCAAGCTGGATAGCATCCATCGGTGTGCCCGCCGTGTGAGCAACAGTAGCGGATACATTGACAGTAAGAGGTGTGGCCGTGTCGACAGTTAACTCGGCACCGATAGGTGCAAAGCCTTCTCCCATCGCCGGAACCGGGTCTGCGTTCATCTGCAGAAGCGCAAGAAGCTCCTGCGTTATTGGGAGATGATCAGAACCGAGCACCGACACCTTGACAGTGCCGCCGCCGTTCCATACAGGGTATACCTGCACGCCTCCGAGCTTGACCGCAACGCTGCTCCCATCAAGCGCCGTGACTTCGGTCAGTTCCAGGAAGTACTTCCTGTAGGCCGCAATGTTCCCTGCAAAAGGCTTGTCGGTAAGAGCCGTAACAAGCCGCGCCCTAAGAGCATCGTCTGTCTCAGGGTCGGAGCCATCGACTATGATAGATGTGAGCTGTGCGGATGTAAGTCCGGGGATAGTGGATATAGGCAGGATAGGCCCGGAGTACTGGTTCCCGATCTCTCCGGGAGTCTCAGAGGTAAGCCACCACTGCAGAGGATCTTCCGTTGCCGCAGTGACCGTAAAATTAATGGAATCACTTCCGGCTATAGTCGAAAACCTTGCTCCGGCATATACAGGAATGTTGAATACGCCAAGACGTACTGCAGGAGTCGCACCAAGCCGTGTAACGCCACCTATGGCGGCAATAAGGTCAAGGTCGGCCCCTACAGCGGTCTCGAGAAAAGACTGCAGCTGAAGCCGTGTCAGAGCCTCGTAGACCCCTTCGAGCTGGTACGCTGCAGGTGCAAGCGCCGTAGATATAGGTGATGTGTCCCTCTTATCGTATATGTCCGGGATGCGGGCCAGCATCTCTGCCAGAATAGCAGCTTTGGTCCTTTCGGAAAAATCAATCATAGCTCAACCTCCATAGTTTCCTCAATGTCGCCAAACACAGTGCGGACGACAAAACTCATGGTCAGTGATTCTGCGCTTACTTTAAAGGCCCAGTCCGTAACATCAACGATCCTGCTGTCCATAAACAGTGCGTCTTTGATCCTGCGCTGTATCTCGACCATAACGTAACCGGGATCAAGCCCGATAAGGTCTTCGTACTCTGTGCCAGATGACGGAAGATAGATGAGCCATTTATACCGCTCTGTCCTAAGAATGATCTCGACAGCCTGTCTGCAGGCTATGTACCCATCGCACTCACCAACGATGCGCTGAGTCTTCTGATCGATGTACCAGGTCCTTCCGGGCTCAGACTCGAATGATAGGTTCTCAGGGAATGCAATTCCCTCAGGTAATGTCGCCATTTTAGCTCCTCGAAATCACTAAGTACTTCTGCCCGTGCATAACAGACAGCATGATGACCTTGTCCCCGGTCTCAAGTGCCGGATCCTTTACAGTCTCGGTCAGGATCAGGACCTCTTCCCTTAGTGGAGCCTGGGATATATCGTTTACGATAGTAAGCGGGTCCGTGCTCTCAACGACCCCGGTCACCATGTCGGTAAGCTGCGAAGAATGAAGAACGTCTCTGACAGCTTTCTGAATCACATCAAGTAAGTTCATAGACCTCAAGCTCCATAGTGTGCATGTCGTTCTCATAGGTGTGTGAGCACGACTCGATCAAAGTCCATCCGGTAAACTGCGGGATCATGACGCGGATCATCATGCCCGCTCTGACCCCAGGAACACCCACAGAAGATAGCGTGACAGTCTTTCGCACCTTGTTGTAGTAAGACAGCATCTCCTTGGCCTTTTCAGCCATCTGTGCTGTGTTCAGATTGCCATCGATCTCCTGATACAGCTGCAGCTTGCCCCATAGTGATATGTTTCCGGAGTCCTGCGCCACGACCACATCTGCCCGGCCCGTGTTCTCGTTCTGCTGAACAAGCTTCACGGAGTTGTACACGTTGCGATCGATATCGGTGGTGTAGACATAGTCCGTGATGTAGGACTTATCTCCGAGGACCACATCCGATGCCCAGTCGCCCACGTACTTCAGCGACAGGCCTGTGCCGTTGTCGTAAAGAGTAAACAGCTCTCCGGTCGCAAGAAGTGTCTGCGACAGGGCCTTGTTGATGATATCAATGCAGGACTGGTTCGATTCAATGATGGACGGGATCTTGTATCTCGTATCATCGATCGACCCGACATCGATCTGCATGTCCGCTGCGATCTCCTTGATGATGTCCCCGGCTGACCTCCCGTAGAACGCATAAGAAGCGTTCGCCTTAAGGTACCTGAGCCTGTCGTAGCAGGTGACAGAGCACACGCCCCACCTGTCCGTCTCTTTCGTGAAAACGTATCCGTAGAATACCAGCTTGCCATCAACAGAGAACCGGACAATGTCGCCCTCGTTAAAGGTAAGGTCTCCCTTCATGACAAGAGAAAATGTCAGCTGCCCAGGACTGCCCTGGCGCTCAGTGGAGAACTCCAGTGCGCCGTCCGCAAGGCTCGCAACGCTCCATATCTCGCCTGTTTTCTTGTTGGATATCAGAAGCTCGTACATTTAAAGACGCACCCAGCCGGAAACACCGCCGCCTGCCACGTTGTATGGACAGCGCCGCTTAAGATCCACGATACGCTTGATGGTGACGTAGGTCCCTGCGGTCGTGCCGTGCGGTTCCTCGCCGTAAGACGTGTAATAAAGATTGCCTGAAAAATAAACAGAGTCCCCCACGTTGTATCCGGTGGACTCTCTTGTAGGCGTTGAAACCGCCACAGGCTGACTTGTAGACACTTTATTCTGACTTGACCCCGAAGAAACGGACACCTGGTTCACGACCCTGGGAACGGAGATGACCTTCACCTTTTGAGGTGAGTAGTCCCTGTATTCCTTGATCGATAGTGTATAGTAGAAGTCTCCGGTCTCGCCGCCCCGCTCTTCGACCTCGAAGTTCTCAACCGTGCACTTAAAGCCCGTATCAGAGGTCGAGAACGGAGTGCCATCCTCGTAATACCTTACAGGCGTATACTGCAGGATGGACTTGTTCTTCATGGCGTTCCTAAAGAAGTTTATGTACTTCTCCGGAACCCAAAACCCGTTCGGAGTAAGGACCGAGGGATCAACTTTGCCGGGAAAGTAGCTCTCGATGTCTACAGCCCTCTGCCTTGGGATCCTCGGAACAGTGACTTCGCCTATTCCGAGGATGTTATACTGCTCGTTGTCGCCCTCAAGGCTGTCAGGCAGCGTCTCCGGGTTTATCGGGAGCCTTATGACAGTTTTATCCAGGCTGAAAAATATGCCGTACTTGATCATCTTAAGTCTCCATCGCATAGTATCCTGTGGTAGATCCAGAAGCCATCTGGTCTATCAGGATATCTCTGATCGTCCGTGCAAGAGCCTTGCGGTCAGCGTCAGAGTCTCCGGTGTTCTGCCCTGAGATGTTGATGACAGGTGTCTGTGCCAGAAGATTGACCTTGGACACGAACTTCTGCGTAGCCACATCGATAAGCATCTTGAGGTCCTCATCCGCAAGGGAATCTGCCATCTCCTTGGTGTTTGCCGCAGTAGACGCGGAAGAACCTGCAACGCTCTTGATGGCCTGATAGGTCATATTATCAAGGCTCATATTGGACAAGCTCTCGCCAAACTGCTTGCCGCCGCCGACCCACTTGTCGATGGTGCCGCTGTAGTCCAGGTGCTCCATGCGCTCGAGCTTAATATAGTCATCGCCATACTTCTCCTCGGCCCAGGAATTGACCTTGCCGCGGAACTCTGCAACAGCGCCGGACCAGTTGGTACCAACGATCTTGTCAATAAGCCCAGCGACCCTCTCAACGATGCCCAGTATGGTGTCAAACAGATTGACAAATAGACGAACGATAGCGGCTACCGGATTATTGAACACATTCGCAAAGAACTCCGCAAATGTAGCTATCACGTTATAGATGTCCGCAAACACGTTGTAGGCCGTGGCATAAAGGAAACCAAGAAGTCCGGCTACAAAGCCGATGACATCAGATGTTGTTACACCAAACTTCTCAAATGCGTTTGCAAGAACAGCAACAGCTGCTATAAGAAGCCCGATCGTAGCAATAACAGGTAGCATCGCTGCGTGCTGTGCAAGCCACAATACGAGCATAGCGCTTAAAACCACTGAAAGCGCCGCCAGGACTGGCTGCAGATGGTCTCCGACCCACTCCACAAGAAGCGCAACCTTGTCAATGACAAAAGCAAGGACGGACCCGACTCCTTCGAGCAGCCGCTCAACGACCTTGAGTACCCGCTGTCCCTTTGGGCTTTCTATGGCCCTGTTGAGCCGTTCCATAGCCTTTTGCATCTGCCCCAGCATTCTGGCCGTGCCACGCCCGAAAGTGTCTGAAATGGTCGATTTTAGCTTATTGAACGGCCTTATACTGTCGTCCGGCATCCGGCCAAGCGTGTTTTTCACCATACGGATGATGGCATACACCCCGAAGAACCTTGTAATAAGGCTCTTGACAGTCCGCTCTAAACGACCGGTCCCGCGTTCTGCCACTCGTGATGCTTTCTCTGCGTCCTCTCCGGCTTTTTTGGCTTTCTTTCCGGTCTCCGCAGTTTCCTCTCCGAGCATTTTCATGGCCCTTTTCAGGCGGTCGGCCTTTCCGACAGCTTCTTCCATAGGACCTGAGATGCTGACTACTCCCAGCTCCCGCAGGCGCTCAAAGGACGTGGTAAGAAGATCGGTCTTCTCTCCAACTTCGCCTGCGATATCAGTCCAGGAAACCCCCATAAGAGCCATAGCCTCGTCCATCTGGCTAAAGGCGTACCTGGCTTCGTTGCTCGCATAGCCGTAGTAGTCTGCTATGGTCTTTACAGATGCCTGCAGGTTTTCAAAGTGCGCAATGAGGTCCTCCGTACCATCAAGGCCTGCAGTAGACACGCGCTCCCATTCGTCCTGAATAGCACGAACATCCTCGCCGTATCTTGCATAGTCGGCTTCGATCTGAGCTCGGGCCTGAGCAACAGCCGCAGCTGAATCAGCCTCGGCCTGAGCAACAGCCGCAGCCTTCATCTCGGCTGCCCTTGCCGCCTCGGCCTGCGCATCCCTTACCATAAGACCCTTTTGGATAAGCTCATCCTGAGAATAACCCATGCTCTTCCAGAACTTCTCTGCCTTATAGTAAGCATCGGTCATCTTATAGATCGCTCCGGCTGCCTGGGCATCGGCCTCAGCCTGCTTTGCTGCGGCATCGACCATAGCCTGAGTCTTTACCTGCGCCGCTCTTTCAAGAGCATCGATCTCGGCCTGCTGTCTTTCAACTGCTCTATTCGATTTTTCAAGCTTCCCTATAAAGCGGTCGATTACTGACGTAAACTTGTCCCGCAGGGTAAGTTCAGATACGATTCCAGCCATTACTTCTTCCTCAGCGCATTATCGCGGGCCTCGGCTTCTTTTTTCACAAATAAAGATACCAGGAGCCGCTCTCTGTCGGGCAGCTCCAGGTACTGAGATGGAGTCCAATTCCGGTTGACAAAGCAGTAATATGCCATTATCGTGTCCGGATCGGACTCCGCTATTAGTTTTTTGCCTCTTCAGCCGCCTCTTCGTCCGACTCTTCGTCAAGGCCGGAGAGCTTGAGTATCTCATCAGCGAGCTTTGAATACTCTCCGACAAGAAGCATTTTCCCTACGACCTGGTAAGGATCCAAGACTCCATAGCCCTCGCAGAGTTCTGCATCGGTAAAATCAGGCTGGACCGTGCCCGCAATGACAAGTGCTGTCTGGTAGGCTGCGGAGTCAAGCCTTGACTTGGTTCCTCCTCTGTCCTTTGTGACTATGGTGTGCTTTTTGATCAGCGCCTTATTCTCCGCGCTCGTGATGGGCTTGATGATAAAGGGAACCACCTCACCATCCTCGCCCTTAAAACGCGGAAAAAAGATCTTCTTTTGCTCCGGCATCTCCGGATGCAGGAATGCGTAAAGCTTGCTCATATTTCCTCCTTAGCGTTAGTTCCCCAGCTTAGACGGAGCCTTGAATGCCTGGAGCTTTCCGACACGGCCTATGGAGAAGTTGAAGTCGAAGTTAAGCATAGCCTCTTCGTCATTCAGAATGCTCATAGGAACAGTGCCCGTAAGCTTGCAGTCATAGTAGACCAGGTTCTGCTGCCCGACAGACGCAAGCGGATCGCTGTTGATGATCTGGATGTTGAACGGATCCATAACGCCTGTATTGATGTACTTAAGCAGCATCTCAAGGAACAGCGGAGTGCCATAGTAGACATTCCCCCGTCCGGTCATCTTGACCCCGTTGTGCTTAGTCTGTGTGACCCTGGTGCCGATAACTCTCATATCGGCCTCCTGGATCTCAGCCTGCGTGGTAATGTTCCTCATTCCCACAAGCTGTGTGTTCTTTCCGTTAAGAGTGATAAAGACAGAGCCTTCCGCACCGTTAACGGTGTCCTGCGCTAAAAGATAATTACCCATTAGTGCCCTCCTTATGCGACTTCTACAGTGATGTAGATCTTCTCAGCGGAGTCGACCGGCTGAATGACGATCGTGACCACCACAGCATCGATCCATGCGCCTTCAAGGACCTCGACATCATCAGGACTGAAGTTCTGGATCCCGCCGTTTGCCTGAATGTCGAGCAGATACCCGACAATAGCTCCCTTAAACCTGGACCTTCCGATCTCGTTGGCATCTACGACCCCGATATAGTTCTGCGAGAACTCAGCGAAAATGTCATTCGCTATCTGGTTGCAGAGCCTCATGCAGCGGTTCTTGCGGAACGGCCTGCCGATATCCTGCGTAAAGGTGATGAGTGTGTTGATGTCAGCCTCCACCTTGACTCCGAACTGGTCAGAAAAGAGCAGGAACTGCCCCTGATTAAGTCCGCTTTCGTACTGAGAATTGGTCAGTACCGGACTGACAGATACTGCGCCCGGATAGGTCGCATAGGTGAGCGACTCGTTGTACTGAGCGCCTGCCTCTGCTCCAGCTACCCACCAGCATGTCTGCTGCGGTGTGAGTACCGTACCATCGTCAAGGGTTACGCCGGACATGACGTTGATGCAGTACCTTGAATCCGGATTGGACATGTTCGCTGCCACGAGCTGTATCCACTTTCCGCTCTCCTCTGCGATCCTCTGAACGAATGCCTGGTACGCAGCCATGACAGTTGCATCAGATCCATCGTAGCAGAGGATGTTGAAATCGTAAGGCTCGATCGCAGGAAGTACAGAAGCATAGGCCGCAGAAGCGACTGTACCATCGTCTCCGCCGGTCAGCTGTATTCCTGTATTGGCCTCCAGTGCGTCTTCACCGCTGAATGTTACCCATGCATTGGGTACCAGGGTAGATGCGTTCACGCCTACCTGAGTATCTACGACTACGCCGTCTACCAAGGTAGATACGGTGTAATCCTCGGTATCAACATTCGCGCTCACAGTGACAACGATATCGTTGCCCCTTACGCCCGGATAGTTAGCGGTAACGGATAAAGACCCGGAGCTGCCTGTTGCTGCGGCTGCTTCGCCTCCCGCAAGCCTGTAAAGAAGAACCTTCTCAGGACCTGCGGTTCTATTGGTGCCCTTAAACATTTCCTGCAGGAAACGGTTGTGCGGGTCGGTCAGAGCGTAACCTGTGACACCTGACAGATCAGTATCAGGAGTCACCTCTGTAACAACGCCTACCGGACCCCAGGAAAGTGCTTCCGGGATAGCTACTACGCCGCGTGATCCGGCAACGAAAGCTTCTGTAGGCGCTGATTTGAAACGGATATATACCCCAGCACGAATCTTGTTCTGGGATTCCCAAGTTCCTCCAGCCATTATTAATTCTCCTTTTTCATGAAGTAAGCCACAACAGCGTTCGTTGCGGCAGTGATAGTGTAATAAGGCTCAGTCAGGATCGCCCTCAGGAAGTCCTCCTGGTAGCCTTTAAACTTCGAGGATGCCAAGATGGCCTCCCGCGTGTATTCTTTTTCTTTAACTTTTTTCGCCATAGCGCAAACGTACCTCCAACGTACACTGCCTCATGAACTGCTCGTCCTCGTAAGGCGTCATAAAGAACCTCAGCGAAAACTTATAGTGCAGTCCGTCAAGGTCTATCTGAGCGGATCGGTCATGCGTCCTAAGCAGGGTCGTATCCTCCCCGTCTGAGTAAGAAAACTTCTCCATGTTAAGGTCCAGTACCTCAGATGCCGCCTGGTATCTCCTCTGAAGATCAGGCAGGTTATAATTATCCAGGTAGGTAAGGTCGAACCTCAGCTCCCTCAAAAGCCGCCCGCCCATTCGGTACTTAACATCCGAGGATATCAGCTGGATAAAAGCGCACGGAAGATCGGTCTTCTGCTGCCGGGGATCCTGATAGAACGTGACCGGAAGAACCGGCGCAAGGTGCGATGCCAGGCTCTCTGCAAGTGTCGATATCTTAAACGTCATTTGTTAAGCCTCACCTCCAGCTCCTTGCTAAGGGCCTCTACAGCCCTTTGGTATGCCTCTTCTCCCGCCTCAGCCATAAAAAGGCCGGGTACATAGTCAGTCTTAGTTCCGACCATGATACCGACCTCTCCTTTTTTCGCCGCATCATACTCAAGCTGCCCGGAGAACGGATTGATATATAGCCCCGGAACGAAGTGCCTGTCCATCCGGTGTCCGTTATTGACATAGGACGCATACAGCATATCGTTCCTAAGGCTCGTAACAAGCTCTCTGCCGCGTCTTTCCGGCTCGGTAATAGAATCAGTCGCCCAGTGCGCTTTGAGCTCGCCTGTGCGGGTTTTTGTGCCCCTAAGGTCGCCGTTCGGTGGAGTCTTCTCCGCCGCAGCTTTGATAGCGGCAAACGTGGCCTGCTTTGCGATATTCTCCACAGCTCTGACCGAGTCGATGTGCTTCTTTTTCCAGCTGTCGATAGCTTCCCTAAAGGTCATAACCTCTCCATAGACTGAACCGGAAGTTCCTGATGTGCCAGACCCGGCATCACAGCCCCAAAGGGCTCGAAATAGTATTTGGGATCCCCCACAAAGACTCGCACCTTATGTTCACTGTGACCAATAAGAAAACCGCGTTTGACCACCAGCTCGTCTCCGGGATGGATGTCCCATTTATTATCGCAAGCCACTTTGATAGACTGAGATGATTCAGCCGCCTGTCGCTTTGGGCTAAAAGACCCGCCTCCGGTAGAATAGATCCTGCAGGGTACATCTGAAATGACAAGCGCGCGCACCGATGATGTGAGGTTATTGTTCTTCTCATCCTGCACCCTGTAGACATCCGCCGAATCGGTATACCAATTTGGGTAGTTCATAGTACGTATGAACCTCCCATCCCGGCAAGCCTCGCCTTCGTGGCAAGCAACTGCCCATAACTTGTTGCGTTTAGATCGCCCCAACCCTGCGTAGCCATCGTGGCCGAGCCATCGTCATAAGATGCAGATGCGTCACCAAGCGTGGCGCTCTTGATCGTGCCGATAACTTGACCGGATGCAGCCGCCTGTGCTGGCGTTTCTGTGTTTGCCGCATAGCTGCGGAGATACATAGTAGCCTGATGAGCGACAAAAAGTCCTGCCACATAGCGCCAGGACTCAAGCCACTTGTCCGGCTGAATACTTGCGTTCGCCTGCGAGATAAGCTCCGAAAGAATGGTTGCGGGCAGATGACATACTCCAGTAGAGGTGAAAAACTGCGGGAAATCCTCCCGGAACATCGCCTCGGTATAGCGTCCTTCTTGAAACCCTATGTTCGAAGCCCTTGCTTTTACTCCATAAAACTGATCTTGCATCTGCCCTCTCCTTTACTCCTTCTTCTCGGTCCTTTTTCTCTTAGCTGTGGCCTTGACCTCGGCCTTCTCCATAGCCACCTCGACCACGGGGTCGGAGGTTGAGTCGGAGATGCTGATAGATCCGTCATTTACAAGAGCCTTGAAATACCAAGACTCTCTCACCCATGCAGGAACATCGGTGCGGAATTCGTTCTTCTTAAGAAGATACTTCTCCGGACCAGAGTTCCTGAACAGGACGTTCTTGCTCGATACGATAACCATATTAGATACCGTCTACGTACAGGAAGGTCTGCGGGTAGAAGATCTGGACCTCAGACAGATTGGCCGCATAAGCGGTGTCATAGCAGAAGCTCGTTGCGTTCGGCTGAGTCATTGCTCTGGTGAGCGGAACGAGCTCGTCCATCTTAACGAACCTCTTGTCGTTGTTATAAACGACCATACGGTTGGTGCTTCCAGCGCCAGCGCCATCGAGCCACTTGCATCCACCGATGAACAGTTCCTTGCCCTTTGTCAGAGTCAGGATGTTGTTCTCAAGGATGTACTTGAGGATGGTCTTCTCGGCCAGCTCTGTGACCTTTGTGGTAGCAACTCTGGTGAAGCAGGAATACGGAATGATCACGTGATTCGGGATCGCGGATTCGTCATATTCTGCTGCGGCCCAGGCTGCGGTCAGAGCATCGTTGACATCCTGCAGAATCTGCTCCGGAGTCTTATCAGCCCACTCGGTGGAGCTTCCAGTACCAGTAGCAGCCGCGGTGGTAGCTGTTACGTTGGCATCGTTGATAAGTCCGGTAGTACCGAAGTTGGTGAAGCCAACATAGACGTTCTGGTCCATGTGCTTGTCATAGGTCCTTCTCATACCATCGGTCAGAAGCTGCTCAAGGCTCCTGCCAACGAAGTTGGACTTCTGCATATCGACCCACTTAACGCGGAGAGCTGCACCGAATGTGTGCGCCTTGAATGTGCCCTTGTCAACAGATGCCTGTACTACAGGAAGTCCGTTGGAGCCGCCTGCCTGGATCGGAGATTCACCAGAGCCTCCGGTCACACCATAAGACACGCCCTGTGCGCTTATGAAGTCTACCCAGCCGCCACCGACCTCGATGACGATGTCCCTGGGATAGGTGAAGCTGTCGAGAGGCTCCCTTATAAGGGTATCCTTCTTCTCCAGCTCGGAAATAAGGAACGCACCGCCAGAAGCGATTCCGGCTGCGTCAAGTGTCATAGCTCCGCTCGGAGCTCCTGCGCGGGTGATCACACCAGCGTCAAAATTGCCTGCGTTTACAAAAGGCATAGTGTACCTCCTTATGCGTTAACTACGCCCACATTCGGGAATGTGGTGATGCGCAGTTCTGCGATGAGATTTGCGTCTGCTCCGCCCATCCACTTGCAGCCCTTGAGCTCGATTGTGTTGGTGCTGTCAGCCTCGGCCTCGAAGCCTCCGACAACTGCGGTCGGATAGCTGGCGTTTGCGGCAATGCGTACATAGACGCTTCCGCCATAAGCCGGAGTGCCCTTCTGGCACTTGACATTGATGGAGCCACGCTGGAATACGGAAACTGCTTCGTTCGGTGCGTATTCGCCCACGTTCTGGTTCAGGAAATTGAGCGCAGACTTGAACTCTCTGCCCGCAATTCCTATGAATGCCGCCGCAGTATCGCTTGCGCCCATCGCAACGACCTTGCCGCTGGACAGCTTAAGCGGAGCGCCAAACGCAATGTTTGCCTCGCCGCCCGCAGGGAATGTGTTGACGATCATGTCCGGCTGCCTGCCATAAGAGCCTGCAAAGCCGTGCGGCATCGTCTTGCCGATGTTTTCAGTAAACTGAATAGAAGCCATTCTTCTCTCCTCCTACTTCTTTGTGTGCGGATTATGAGCAGCATAGGCAGATGCCTGCGCCTCACAGATCCTGTCGAACTTTGATGCCCCGGATGCATCTGCCGCACCCTGGGCCGCCTTCTTTGATGCTGCGAAAATTTCAGCCATGTTGCTGTCACCCACAGCAGAAAGAAGTGCCTTGGAAACCCTCGCCCTCTCTCTCCTGTCGGAGATACCGTTGATGGCGGGTCTCATGGCCTTGAGGAATGCCGCGGTGTCCTTGGCTCCGCAACCATCCTCGGCTTCCTCTTCCTCGATGACCTCGGACTTCTCCTCGGCCTCCTCGTCCTCGGTGACCTCTTCCTCGACCTCTTCCTTCTTTTCCTCTTCCTCGGGATCAGCATCAGAAGCCTTGGTCTTCATAAGGGCACCGACCATCTCGATGAGCTTGTCCAGCTTTGTGCCAAGATCGTCTCCCTTAGGAGCCTTCTCGACCATCTCGTCTTCGGTCTTCTTCTCCTCTACAGCGGGTTCCTCCTTCTCCGGTTCCTGCGCCTTCTTGGCGGGTTCTTCGGGATCGGAGTCCAGCGCTGTGTAGGCCAGGTCCGTAAGAGCCTTCAGCTCTTCGTCTTTTGCGTCCTTGGCCGCAACTCCAAATGCGGTAAGGACAGCCTTGGAAAACTTACCCATTTTTCCAGTCCTTTCTTCCGCAGTCTTCGCTGCGGCATCTTTTATTGCTACCTCGCGTCCAGCCCTGCCCGATTGCACGACCGCCACGTGATTGCCCCTGATATGCGTCTGCTTATAGTCGTCACCATCCGGTTCGTAGTTGCACAGATACACGCAGGAAACCTCCCGCTTTTTGCCGGACTGGATCTCACTTATAAGCGATGCGTCATTTATGTACAGATCAGCTACGATGTAGTCACCCTCGCGCCGGACATTCTGTGCATGGCCCTTCGCCAGGTCGGCAAAGTTATCCGGTGACACCGCCTCGCTCGGATGCGTGTCCGTTACAGGCTTGCCCTCGAAAGAAGCCACCGTAGCCTTGTCGAACACATCCTCCTCATAGCGGTTGACCTTTACCATACGGTTCGGATCCCCATCCAGCTGAAGCTCCCTCGCCAGGTAGTCCTGGGGGCCTATCCTCGCAATGGGAACATTTCTGCAAATTAAAAAGCCCTCCGATGTCTCCACCTTATTCGGGGAGATCGAAGAACCAAAGTACGTGATCATACCTTCCTCCTAAAACAAAAGACGCCCCGAACAACGGAACGTCTTCAGAAACTCCTTCAGCGCCTGGCTGATGAGATGTATAGCCAAAAGAGAAAGCCCCCCGCCAATAGAGGGCAGAGGACCTATCTCACCTATAAAATAGCATAAAACATCCCAAATGTAAAGTTATTTTTTTCGTAAAACCTTAACAACTTTACCATTAGAAACTATAACAACATCAAGTGGAAAAGCTGCGCTTCTGTAAAGCCTATTTTCCGCCCGGCGCATTGCCTCATCAAGGGAAAAGTTATTGTTGCCAAAATTTATAAATAGCCCTCCGGGATTACTCTTAATTTGCTTTAAACCATAACGTATTGAACTGTCGAGTGACGCTTCTGTAGAAGCAGTCTTCAAGTCCCATAGCTTCCCATTCCATTCATAATCTGGAGTTTTTATACCTTCCTTTGACGGTGGAGTCTTATGCTTTAAAACACCGCCTAATACAGCATGGATCCATTTACCAAAAGCTACCTCATCCTCGTTATCGTCAATATCAAAATCAGGTTCAAATGCTATGCTTCCATCCCCCGGTTTTGCTTTATTTAAAAACTCCGAAGTCACGTCTACGGTGTGCTTTAAGGAATATGTCTTACTTTTTGGTCTGGACCCCTGCATCTTTCCATCTGGACCTTGGATAAAATCAGGATCAGGGTTAAAGTCCCCGACCATCATGCGCTCGATTATGCCCCATTGCGTTTGCGCATCAAAAGTCATGCTTCCCTCCAAAACAAAAAGCGTCCAAAAAAATCGAAGCGCCTTCAGTAACTCCGCCTACATGTGGTGCGCAAGCTGTTCGCTCTGCTTCTCCTTCTCTGCCCGGAGCTCATCCTTGCTTTTATTCTCGAGCTCCGCAAAGGGCTTGTAAATGCTTCTATCATCCAGGAGCGCTCCTTTATGGCTCGGCTTGTAAACTACCTCATCCCTCATATCATTTCCTCCGTATACTTCCATCCATAAGAGGCTGCGTTCTTTGATAACCACGAGCTCGCATTTTCTTTCAACATATCGTTAGCCTCGTTTAAGGTTATTTTGCGAAGTTCCAGCTTCGATACTGCGGCCTTTTTAGCTCTGTTGTAATAATTCTTATAGTCCGTTGCGAAATCTATATATTTAGAGGGTATAGCATCTCCAATCTCAAAGTCGCGTCTTAACGAATACGCGCCGGACTTATTGCATGCCCTCACTTCGCTCAATCCCAGCTTAAATGCGAAGTCAACATCTTGCCAACTGAATGTAGATCCGCTGGGATGATTGTGGGTAAACAACCCATCCGCAAATAAAGTTAAGTCATAGCCGGCGAAATTGACCTCATCAGCTTTATTATCGCTTTTTCTCAAAATCGGCTCGCCCTTTGCATTGACTAAGAAACCGGTTTCCGTCTTGTCATTGCGTATCTCATTCTCGCTAAGAATAAGCACCTTGTGAGCCATGTCCTTAGCCGTAATGCCTGATGGGTCTGAGGCTGCATCAACCAGATCTCGCCACTCCTGTTTGGTTTTCTTGATAGAATCAAACAATGAATCTACGTCCGATTGACTAATAGCCTTGTCTGTTTCTTTGTCGTACCAATCCTTTCCAATTCGATAAAGGTTATCCGCTTGGCTGTTTAGATCGCTGAGTTTTTTCGCAACATCATCAAATTTTGTGGCGCTATACTTTCCAACGGCCTTTTGAGCCTCCGCGCCGTTTTCGGCCTTTTTCCCGTTGTGCTTTTCTTTATAGCCCTGCAACAGGCGCTCGCCGTTTTCTGATTTACCACGGAGTGGAGCAACGGCGCCAACAGCGTTTGCGAAAGTGAAACGACCATTCGCGGCGTCGTGATAAGGATTGAAATCACCCCAGATCATCCGCTTTATCATATTCCAAGATTTTTGTGCGCTTCCAGCCATGCTTTATACTTCTCGTCATCCGCCATCTTGTGCTTTAAGAACGTGTCAAAGGACTTAGGACCTATGCCTGCGTCCCTATATTTCTCCCACTGCTTAAAAGCTTCGAGCCACTTCCGTCTGCCCTCCTCCTTACGCCTGTAAGCCGCTATTTCAGCTTCTGAGCGAGGATCTCGGTCAAATGGATTAGTAGTAGGGCTCGAAAACTTTCGCACCTTTTTCAGCTCCTCCTCGCTGACCATCCACTCGCCCCACGGAGTGAGCGAATGCAGGCAGTTCGGATGTATGTTCAGATAAGAGTTCGCCAGGGTATTCGGCCCGGACGGATCTATCTTCCCAAAAGCTGATGCAAGAGGTGGGTAGTAGGGAGATGTCCCACTCTTGCTATATACGCGCCCCTGATACGGAGCACAAAGCTTGCAAGCTCCATAGTGGGAGCTCATCTTATAAAGATCCTGCTCGGGATCCCTTGTTATAAGCGCAAGCGTCTCTGCCTGCCGGGAAGTGGTGCGCGTCACCATGTCTGCATAATTATGCAAAGACCACTTTCTCCCGGCCTTGTCAGTAAAGCAAGTAACACCCTGCCTCTGGAGCTGTTCAACGAAGTCACGTTCCAACGCAAGCCTGGTGCCCTGTGTTTGCTGCCTTAATACCATGTCCAGCCCGGCAGACCTAAACAGGTCTTGTGCCTGCCTCCCCAAGAGAACCCCGGTAAGACCATCGGTCACGTTATTTGCAGCCTCAGCAAGCTTGAACTCAACAGAGTTAGTAAGCCGCTGAATTATGTCCGCCTGTTCCATCGTAATGGATTCAGC
The DNA here is from genome assembly GCA_002395865.1 of Lachnospiraceae bacterium UBA4292. GTDB lineage: Bacteria > Bacillota > Clostridia > Lachnospirales > Lachnospiraceae > UBA4292. The sequence goes on from DGVE01000056.1 coordinate 21,804, forward strand.
GTTGATGTATCCGGCAAGGTGTTCTGCGGCAGTTTTAGGTGCCCTCGTATACGCCTCCGGATGTTTTTTATAGAAATACTTCTCGACCATCCTCCGCACATACCCACCAGAACGGCCCACCATCTTTGAAAGGATAGCTTGTATCCTCTTAAGAGCAGCGACCGCATGATAATCAATAAGGCCCCTCGAACGGAGCCTTGCAATCTCGTTGATTACGTCCTCCTCGGACTGCAGGTATATTTTTTTGAGTATATCAAGTTCTGTCATGTGCTAATATACAACAGGTTTAATTACTCCAGAGTCATATTCGGCTGTTGCCATGACTTTTGCAAGCTCTTTATCTACGCCAGCCTTAACAAGCTCAGCGGTTCTTGCTTTTATTGATGTACTACGCGCCTTGCTGACAGCCAGCTGTTCTTTATGCTGAGCTTCTGCGTTACTAAGGGCCTGATTAAAGCCTTTGATCTCAACAGCATTGGAAGTGCCCCGGATGCCTTTTATCTCTGCCGGCACGCTATTGCCTCTATACCCAGCAAGTCGAATTGCTGTGGATATTTCTTTTTCAGTCAGAACGTCATGCTTGATGCTGTTTAAATACTCCTTGGCATACTCTGCACCCTTTTCAGTGACAGTTTTGTCGTTTGGGCTTACGCGCAACGTACTCATAAGGTTCTGTTTATAAGCGATATCGGCTCCGTTTTCTGGAGGCCTTCTCTCTTCATTGTCATCTGATTCTTTTTTCCAACTCTTCTTTGCTTCAGCGAGTTCTTCTTCCCAAAGCTCTTTGCTATAGCGTTCTGGTTCTGCTCCGACTTTCACAGACTTAAGCTCTGTCGTAATAAAGTACTCATCACCTTTTTTTGTAAAAGTCTTAATGACGTCACCAGAAGAATATGTCCCGCCAGAACCGCCCGAAGTAAAACGACCATCAGAGGGGTCGTGGTTCGGATTAAAATCCCCGAACATCATGCGCTGAGTCATTTCCCACTCGTTATTTATTCCCATCGTCTTCCTCCTTTTTAGACTGCTCGATGTTACCTTCGTTTTCCTGTGCTATCAAGTCCTTTTTCGGGTCTTCCTTCCCGCCGCCCATGCCGCCGAACAGCCCTGCCATAGGATCAGCCATCTGCTGCAGGTCAGCAAAAGTCTTGTCTTTATTCTTCGAGATGTACGCATCATCGATAGACCCGAACATCCCGGTCTCATCCTCGAGCTTTTTGAGCTCTGTAAGAGCCATGCCCAGGGTGATCGTATTCGACTGGAATGCCGACATGATCGTCTGCGTCTTCGTGGCCGCGATCTGTGCCAACTCCGTTGCATTCGGTGTCCACAGCGGTGGGAACTGGATCTGGATGTCCTCCGGAACCTCCCCCCATACGCTCATGCATAAAACAGGCAGGATCCTTTCCAGGACCGGACGCAGCTTCGACTCACGCTGACCATCGATGATGTCGTAGTAGTTCTTCATGTCGCCCTCACCTGTGGAGTTAAGTCCTGCAGGAGAGCGCCCGAACAGCTTCGTCATCGGGATATGTGTCTTGGCCGACAGATTAAGCTGCGCGGCCTCGGTCACGTGGTCAAAGCCCGTGAACGAATACTGCTGGTTGTGGATCTGATCGCCCTTATTTATAAGCCTTGTGCCGAAATTCGACTGACATACCGACTGCGCCTGCATAACGCTCCAGAAGCGCTTCTGTGCCTCCTGGGACCCCAGGCTGAACAGCTGGTCGAGGTTCTGTACCTCCACCGTGTCCACGTTCGCCCGGAACGTGAGGTTGCCCATGTTGTGCATAATGGAATCATAAAGAACGATGTCCTCGTAGATAGGTTCTATCTCAGACTCGCCCCAGTACATCTCCGCCAGCTTCTCCAGGTAGGGCAGCTCCCTGCCAATAAAGCGAACTATGCGTGAGTGATGCACCCGAGCCACGATGTTCGTGCCATCGCCTGTGGATATGTCGTAGTATTCAGGCAGACCGAAATCCGGATCCTCCATGTCGGTGACGATCGGCCCGCTCGGGAAGATGCCCGACCAGCGGTCGAAGATGTAAAGACCATGAAACGAATCCGGCAGAACCGCCTTGAGGTCCAGCGGCTTCTCCCAATTGTTCTGACCCTTTATAAGAATCAGCCCTGCAGCACCGCCATAGAGCCTGCCCCAGCGAAGCCCATCAATGACCTGCTTTTGAAGCCCGATCTTGCGCTGCGCACGCTCGAACGCATCCATGTCGTCCGGTTTGATGTCGCCCTGCAGCGTGAACCACTCGCGGGTCATGTCCTCCGGAACGATATCGACAACCGACTGCAGGATGCCGCCGGAGCGATACATCGCATTCAGCTTGGCATAATCATCCGTCAGCCTCGTAAGAACGTACTCTGTGGCCTCAAGCGGTGCCTGCGATCCGTACCCAAGCCGGAACAGAGGATTGCTGAAAGCATCCATCGTAAGGACTTGCCCTGTATTTTCCTTTTTTCGTCTGCTCATTCAAACCTCACCATTCTGCAATGAGTACACGCCTTGCTGCCGTTATATTTGTTTGACATAAATAGCGAACCACAGACTACACATACTCGTTCAATGTTATCCACCCCAGAGGCTCTGCGGTGTGCAGCCTTACACTTATTGTTGCAAAAACGTCCGTGCCCACTTCTATCATAAAATTCAGAACCGCAATGCTCGCATTTTTTTAACACAGGAGCATGCATCCTATCCTTTGTTTTTTCATATTGAAGCAGATGCCACTTGTGCCCATCCTCGCTTCCGTGCCAGGCTTTTGCCGCCTCGATACCCAAATCGTGAACTTCCAACAGATCATCCTTATGAGCCAATCCATGCAAACGCTTATGATCATAAGCCACAAGCGCCTGCAGATTTTCAATTCGATTATCGGAACGGTCTCCATTAACGTGGTGAATCTCGCATCCCTCCGGAACAGGACCATGAGCCTGCTCCCAAACATAAACATGCATTCGCTGACGCTTGCCATTTTTGGTAGGAGTGGTAGACAGATAGTATCCAGTTGATTCGTCTCGGGTAAAAACGACCCCATTGTATGTCTGATGCTTCTGCGGCATTATTCAAACCTCCAATCGGGTAAAGCATTAACCTTGTACCTTAAGCAATCCAAACTGTGGTCGTTCTGCTTCACAGGCTTCTCCTCGCCCCGCATAGCAGCCTTGTCGTCCCAGACATAAGTGCCGAACTCGTCCAGAATGCACTCGCACTCGGAGCAGACCACTATCTCCCGCTTTTTTACCAGCGCCCCAGTCTTGCGGATACCATCGAGAACCTCGTTCTCCGCAGGGATCACGTACAGCCCCCTGCGCTGACACTCCGCTATAAAAGATGCCGCCGATGGGTCTACTATCACAGGACACTGTCTCTTGCCCATGAAAGTCTCCAGGTCGTCAGCATACTCACTGTCAGTTTTTTGCGCAAACTCGATGCGGCTGTCCCAGGAATACTCCCGGTCCACATAGAGCTTGCCCTTGTAGTCGTATATGTCCAGGAACCGCATCGGGTTCGTAGTACCATAGTCAATAGCGATAGAGCGGTCGCCCGTCCAGTACAGATCCACAGGCCGCTCCTCCGGACGGTACACGTTCTCGCCAGTGTCGAACATGTCGTAGACCACGCCCTCGGCCATGACCCACAAGCCTTTGATGTAGCGCTCGTAGAACACGCCTGAATATTGCGTCTTATAACGCTCCTTCATAGCCTCCGACAGCGACGGATTATCGTCCATCGTGAAGTGCAGGTGCATTGCGTTGTGTTTATCCAGCTGCAGCAGCCACTCCATCCGGAACCAGTGACGCGGGTTCTCCGGGTTGCAGTTGAACCAGAACTTGGATCCTTCCACGGAGCATCTCGCAAGAGCTTGCTCCACGAACGACCTCGGCATCAGAGCCACCTCGTCAAGAAGCACCCCCGCCAGCGTCAAGCCCTGGATAAGTGTGTACGAGCTTTCGTCCTTACCACCAAAGAAGTAGAAGCGGTTCTGCTTCTGGCCCCTGCGGAATGTAAGACAATGATCCGAGCGGTTATAGGTGATATCGAACTGGTTCTTCAGGTATTGGATCGTCAGCAGCGGGTTCAGGATGTTTCTGGTGACCGCGCCAACAGACTTCCCGCAAATAGCGAAATAGCAGTTGTTGAAGTTCCCCATCGCCCACAGGACGAACGAAAGACTCATGATCGAAGTCTTCCCAGCGCGGACCGCACCATCAGCGATGATCGCGTCGTACCCCGAGTACGGAAACTTCATGATGGCTATTTGCTTCTCACTTAAGCCCATTGTCTATTATCCCAGATTCTTTAAGCGCCTTTGTAATTGGGTCGTCTTCCACCTGCAGATTTGCCTCAACAGCCACGTGCTCGCGCTGCCCTAAATACTGCTTTCCGAGCCATATCGCCATGCTTGGATTCTTTTCTGCGAGTTGCAGCTGCATCCTTCGAATCGATATTTTGCCCATATCTCGCTTTTTAGCGGATACCTCCGCAAAACTCGCGTGATAAGTACGTTTACACCATCGCTCAATCGTGTCTTCCGAGCAGCCTCCCAATTTGTTGTCGAAAAAGGCCACTATCTCTGAAAGGGTGCATTGCAGCCCCAACAGACTTTCGAAATCGACCTGATCAATTTGTTTTCTTGGCCTTCCCATCAGCAAACCTCACTTAGACTTACATGCTTTTTTCATAAACAAGTTCACCCCGGGTTGCCGAAAGTGATACACATAACAGAAGAACCGCCATGAAAATGGCGGCCCTTCTGGGGAATAGTTAATAAAAAAGCGATGGTCCTTATAATCCAATACAATCATACCATATTGAAACCTAAAAAACGGCCCAACCTTTAGTAGAAATTCATCATCTTCGCCACCGCAAAGACGAACCTATGCCGCCAGGTCTTCCAGGTGTTCCTCGAGGCGTAGTCGCTATAGGGAATCCGGTAAAGAATGTTGTCGAACACCCCCTGCCGGTACTCCTGCGGGATCTCGCCAAGAGCGACCTCGATAGCCCCGATCCGATCGGAAAGCTCCGCAGCCTTAACAGCCATCTGCCCGGTAGGATCCCCGATACTAGTCCCTCGCGGCTGACCATCCATCGGATGCGCCTTGCCGATGATATCCATGTACTCCTCCTTCATCCTGGGATAGTCCCGGATGAACCACAGGGTGTGCATGTATACTTCCTTGGGCAGCTCATATCCCAGCTTCCACCCCATGCTAAACCTCCCGAATCTCTATACCATGTACAAAGAGCATCAGCTTGCGCTTTATTACATACTCCGGAGTCTTATACCCCTTAACATCCTCGACCACTAACGAACCATCCTTATCGTAGACAAAGTCGGCTATATACCTTACGGCCCGTTCAGTCCGAAAGGCAGTACGCTGAACCGGAATAAGTTCGTAAGCGACCTGCCTTCTTAGGTTTTTGATTTTCCCGGACCTCTCCATGCCCAGAAGAACAAGAAAACGGTTGTATTCTTTACCAGAGTCGAACTCCCCGTAGGGAGTTACGACCCTATTGTTTTTGTACTTCGAATAGCCTCCGAAGCTCCTCGTCTGGTAACGTCTCAATTCCAAGCTCCTTGCATTCAGAAATAACACCATCAAGAAGAACAGAAAACTCCTGCGAATTCATCTCGTGCGATCCCTTAAGCACCCGGTACACAGTCATGCCGTCCTTCGTGTATTCAGGATCTACATAGATGTCTCCCAGCTCCTTCGGATCGATAAAATCAAGCATAGCGATCTCGATAGGACGGTCTCCATTCATAGCAGTAACACCATACCGGGCAAGCATCATCCTGTGGATCTCCTTGCGGTCAGTTCTAAGAACCGAAACCAGCTTGTCCAAAAGCACCCAGTAATACGCATTAGCATCCAGAGAGCGCTTCTTCATGATCTGCTTTATAACAAGCTCACAGGGCCGCTGTTTGGCTTTCTCGCAGGCTTTTGATACGGACTGAACATCTCCATCGACCACGGCAGTAACTCTCACCATACCGCCTGCCTGCGGTCTTACGTCAATGTACTGAATAGTCATAATCACACCATCCAGAATCACCATTGCAACCATAGCGAAGTCTTTTCTTGTCCTTTAGTCTGTATTTATCTAACGTAGTTAAGTCCCTCATTTTTTCCCCAATACATTCGCAAGTACTAAGACAAGTACTAAAATCGCAAAGATGACTTTAAAACCAAACCAAAGTTGAACCATGTTAATCACCTATTTTTTCCTTCCCGCCTGCAACATCAAGCAGTGCCTTCAGTTTCGCAAGGTACGCTATCTCTTTCGCCCATAGTGCAACCTTCTCCGTATCTTTCGTGCCGCTGTATTTTTTTATCGCTTCGGCAAGATTGTCTATCCGTTCGGGGATAACCGTCCAGTAAGGTCTTACTCCGAGAGGGGGAGCAGTGCTTGACTTTGGGTCAGGCTCGGTGACTATCGCCCACTCAAGCTCTCCACAGCTTCGGTTTAAACGGCCACTATACCGAAGCACCTTATACGTTTTGTCGTTTATTTTCATTTCTCTCTCTGATCCACTCATTTCTCCTCCTCGTTTCTATGCCGCCCGCTATTCACGCACAGTGCAAGCACCACCACTGCTACCGCTCCGATTATCGCCCCGATAAAGCCGCAGAAAATGTACCTAAAAGTTTCCATTTTCGCCTCCAATTATTGAAAGTAACTCTCTTAACTCTTTAATAAACCTATTCCCAAGCTCTTGAAGATCGTCAGGCAAAAGAGACTTGTCTATAAGGCTCTCTATGGTATTGCTTTCCACGAGTGGACACCAATCGGGTTTATTTCCCCAGGCATCATTAGGCTGCCTTTTACCTAACTCCAGACCCTTAATAACGCATATTGGGAAAGTCACCCCTATACGCATTTCACACTCTCCACAATTCTTCGGCATCTCCATATCCTTAATCGCTATCATCGCTTGCCTCCATCGTACACGTTGAAGTCGCTGCATACATAAGATTCAAGCATAAGCCGGTGACCGGAGAATACCCGGATGCAGCCGCTCTTCGGAAGCAGATCCATGTTCCAGTCTGTCACAGGGACACGCCCAGTCGTGAGGGCCTCCTGCCATTTAGATCCATAACCACCCGGGCCGTTTAGATGTATCACGTCAGAGCCGCCGCCCACAGCGCCAATAATTGAGTTGGCATTTCTCAGCAGTACAAACTTCATACAACCGAAGCCGCTGTCATGCAGCTCTCCGGTTGGCACAATTACGAATTCGTAAAAAGGCCCGATTTCGTTGTACTTGCAATAAGGGACGGCCCGAAGTTCTTCCAGTGTCATTTCAGTGATGTTCTTCATTCTTCCACCTCATTAAACCTGCCTCCACCAAGCGTGGTCTTGCTTATACAATATCTGTTTATCAGCTTGTGCATAGTGTGATATGGTGTCTTTGCCGCTGTTTCGCCTTCGTGATAACAGACAAATGCTCCATCCGCTTTTAAGCTCGTTATCCGTCCGAGTTCATACTTTTCGCCGTTTACATAGATGATGTATTCACCTACTTCAAATTCGTTCATTCTTCTACCTCGTTCGTTTTCGCAAGCACATATGATTTCATTTCATCAAGCATTTGATTTAGAATGATAGGACCTCCACAATATCTGCGGTCAAACACATGCTCGATAACTATGGGATCATCAAGTTTGAACTTTTCCCCTGTAGCTCTATCTACGGCATAATGCGTTAATGTCAATTTATATGCTTCAAACATTCTCTTCACCGTCCATCTTCGCTCCGCACCACCAACAATAAGGCACTCTTTGACTTATGGCTTGTATGTCGCTCTTTCCACACTCTGAACATCTGCAATAGCGATTTTGGTTTCCATCAACAAGTCCTTCTTCTATCCAACGTCCGTGCCTCACTGGCTCGAACTCTACGTTACAGTCATCAAGTGCAAGATGATATTCACCTGTGACCGCACACCGATACTTTGGTGGGTCTGAAGTGTAAACCATTTGGTCATTGTATTTGCAATAAGCACAATTCATTCTTCCACCTCGTCCAAATTCATCTTCGCTCCGCAGTTCCGTCCGGCTCATAATTCACAAATTCACTTTCACAGTTTGGTTTATGTAAAGCTATATCTATTGTCGGTATACAGTTGTAGCAAGCAACATAAGTGCTCGGTCTATCCCTGTATTTACATGTAACGCAAGCTGGTCTATCGCGTCCGCAATCATCTATATATCCCTTCATTCCTGTTCTCCTCTCATATCAGCTCCGCACTT
>DGVE01000187.1 GCA_002395865.1 Lachnospiraceae bacterium UBA4292
AACGACGTTTTGTCTGTCATGAAGCGCGAGCTGCACTCTTCAAGCCCCGCGCAGGTGGAGCTGCTCGATCCGATACTGAAAAATTCCTTCATGTACGCGTTCGGGTATCTGTGTTCTTCGGGTTATGTGTTCTCCGACAAGCTGAACACCTCGAAAGACAAGTACATCGCCATGAGCGAGGGAAAGATAAGCCTTCGTGAATTTATCTACAGCCTGATATCCGAGGCTGATGTCATAAACGTATCGAAGCTTATCGAGAGCGGAAGCTTCTATGACGGCGATGTGATATTCGACAGTCTATGCGACAGGCTTCTGGAGGAGCTGTATAATGACGGCGGTTTCTCGGAGATATTCATACACGATCTGATCGACCACTACGGGCTTAAGACCAGCGATATCTGTCTTTCACTGTATTCGCAGAATATACTGAAGGAAGATTATGAGGTGATGGAGAAGCTAAAGGAGGCGAACGACGACGAGTGCTATAATTTCATCTACAGCTGTATAAAAAACATACAGATCACGCCCGCCCAGCTTGCTCTCGACCCTTGCAACGGTTCTGTCATCATAACCGATGTAAATAACGGCGATGTGCTCGCTCTGGTATCATATCCGTCGTATGACAACAATATGTTCTCGGGCTCGGTAAACTCCGAGTATTACCAGAAGCTGCTGGCGGATAAGTCATATCCTCTGATAAACTATGCCACGCAGGCCAGGAGCGCCCCCGGTTCGACATTCAAGATCATCACCGCCATAGCGGGGCTTGAGGAGAAGCTGACCAATACCAGCCGTCTGATCGACTGTACCGGTATATTCGATCGCGTTTCCCCTCCTGCCAGGTGCTCGATCTACAGATCGACCGGTTCGGGGCACGGAGAACTCGATCTCGTTCAGGCGATCGCGGCCTCGTGCAATTACTATTTCTACACACTGGGCTATGAGATGAGCCTTGATGAAAACGGTGAATACATACCCGAGCTCGGTATAGAGAAGCTCGCCAAGTATGCGGCCAAGCTGGGTTTCGGAGAAAAGAGCGGTCTGGAGCTCGGCGAGTATGCGCCTCAGATATCGACGGAGTACCCTGTTCCCTCGGCTATCGGTCAGGGTACCAACAACTTCACACCATCGCAGATGTCCAGGTATGTCACTGCGGTGGCCAGCAGCGGATATCTGTATCAGCTGACCCTGCTCGACAGAGTCTGCGACAACAGCGGCGTGACGGTAAAGACCTTCGAGAACACCAAGGAGAAGGTCGAGGGCATAAAGGGCTCCACATGGAAGGCTGTCAAGGAGGGCATGTACGAGGTTACGCACTCCGGAACCGTATCCGGAAGCTTTATCTATACCGGGCTGGACGTGGCAGCAAAGACAGGTACCGCGCAGGAGGACTTGACCCGTCCCGACCATGCCGTGTTCATCAGCTACTCGCCCACTGACAAGCCCCAGATCACGCTCACCTGTACGATGCGTTTCGGCTATTCATCGGGTCATCTGGCGCCTCTTGCCGCAAATATCTACAGTTACTACTTCGGGCGCATTTCGCTTGACGACATCTTGAAGGGTAAAGTATAGTTCATGGGACAGGTAATAGTTTTCTGCTCGGGCAAGGGTGGAACAGGTAAGACAAGCATGTGCGCACTTATAGCCATGGGACTTGCGCAGCGCGGCAAAAGGGTGCTGGTGATAGATGCGTGTCCGGGCATGAGATGCATGGATATAGTGTTCGGAGCGGAGGCACAGGCCATATACAGCTGGGCCGACGTCATGGAAGAGCGTTGTTCATATTCGGATGCCGTCATCCACGCGAAGGTCGATATCCTCGGCGCGCCGTGGAACAGAAACGATACGGACGGTGCGGGTATGAAGGATATAACAAATCATTTCCGCAGTGAGTACGACCACATACTGATCGATGCGGCTCCCGGTCTTGAGCTGTCTGCGCTTTTCGGGGCGGCTGATTCTGCCATCGTGGTGATTGAACCCGATATGATGAGCGTGCGTATAGCCGACAAAGTCTGCGCAACCGCCAGAAGGACGCTGCGCGACATAAACCTCCTCGTGAACAGATATGACCACAGGGCAGTCACGGAAGGGTCCGCCGTGAGCATAGATGTCATAGAGGAGCTTATCGCATACCCTCTGACCGGTATAGTTCCGCAGACGAGACAGATAAAGAATATGATACGTTTGAGGCAGCTGTCGGGAAAGGCCGGAGATATAATAAAGCTTATAGCGGGGAGAATCGACGGTGAGGTTACACAGCTCACACCAGTCGGAAAACTCGCAAGCTTCAAGGATAGATAACAGGCCGTGACATATCATGGGATAGGATGACTTATGTTCGAAGATTACAAGCTGAAGTATTATAATTTCAGAATCATAATATATATACTTGCGCTTTCGGTAATCGGAGTGCTTCTCATATACAGCGCGACGAATTCCTCATCATATTATGAGGGCTACTACAAGAGGCAGATATTCGGTATAGCTGTCGGATGCGTGGCTATGATCGTCATGAGCCTCATAAGCTACAAGTTCATACTGAAAATGTGGCCGCTCATCTATGCCATCGACATCGTGCTTCTGGTGATGACACGTTTTTTTGGAGAGGTACACGGAGGCGCAAGAAGATGGGTCGCGCTTCCCGTCGTTGGAAGACTGCAGCCTTCCGACTTTTCTAAACTCGCGGTGGTGATGCTGATGGCGGCGTTCATAGCATATTTTCATGAGAGGATCAACAAGCCGCATATCCTGCTGCTCATACTGTTGCTTATCGTTCCGCATATAGGACTTATATTCCTTCAGCCGGACCTTTCAACGACCATCCTGCTCGTGGCCATGACGGCAGTCATGCTTTTCGTCGCGAAGCTCAGCTACAAGTACATTATCGGTTTCTTTGCGCTGCTTCTGCCGGTGGTCGGGTACTTCGTCTACTTCCTTTTCAGCCATACCATGGAAGAGCTCGTGGTGCTGGCGGATGAAAACTATCAGCTGAAGCGTGTGCTCTCATTTATATGGCCGGGACAGTTTCAGGGAAGTATATACCAGCAGCAGAATTCGGTCATGGCGATCGGAAGCGGCGGACTGTTGGGCAAGGGGCTGAACACCACCACCTTCGAATCTGTCAAGAACGGTAATTTCATCACGGCATCTCACACGGATTTTATATTTACCATAGCGGGTGAGGAGATGGGCTTCGTCGGCTGTGTGATAATCATTTCGCTTTTGTTTCTGCTTACGATCGAGTGCATATATATAGCAAGACACGCTGATACACTTGAGGGCAGGATCATATGCGTCGGCTTCGGAAGCATGTATGCGGTGCAGACCTTCATTAACATTTCCGTTGCCACTTGGATCATGCCCAACACCGGTATCACGCTTCCGTTTGTGAGCTACGGTCTGAGCTCGATCATAAGCATGTATATGTCAGTCGGTATAGTACTGAATGTAGGACTTTTCAGAAAAGTAAAGCCCAGGGAGGAATTACTATGAGGATAGCCTTTATCGCTCACGACACCAAGAAGACACTTATGCAGAACCTCTGCATAGCCTATAAGAACATCCTGTCTCAACACGAGCTCTATGCCACCGGTACGACGGGAAGATCCATAGAGGATGCTTCGGGGCTCTCTGTTCACAAACTTATAGCAGGACATCTCGGCGGTGAGAATCAGATGTTCTCCATGCTTGAGAATGACGAGATAGACGCCATGATCTTCCTGCGCGACCCCGCCAGTGGCGATCTGGCCAGCGCAAATGATATCCATTCCGTCATGGAGCTCTGCGATGAGAGGAATATACCGCTCGCGACCAATCCCGCATCGGCGGAGCTGCTTATTCGTGCTATCGGGAGAGGAGACCTGAAATGGCGCGAAAATATCTGACAGCGATCCTCCTTCTCGCGGTTTTGCTTTGCGCCTGCTCTTCGAAGGATAAGGATTTTTACAGGCCTTATTCCGGCAATCCTTCCGATACCCGCTCACCCGTGGCGGACAAGGAGGCGAGGCTCGGAGCCTATTCGGACGATGTGGTGGTCATACGCGACAACGAATACTATCCGGTGCAGAATATAGAGGCTCCGGTGGCGCTCGGATTTCGCGTGAGCGACGGAGAGATAGTGCTTTGCAAAAACGGATACGATACATTCATGCCGGGAAATCTGACAAAGATGTTCGTGGCATATTATGTTCTGACGAACTATGACATCTACAAGGATGTGAAGGTCGATTCCGACATATTCAGCATCGACAGCTCGCTGTGGGCGGCCAGATTTACGAGAAACGACGAGCTGAGGCTGAAGGACCTCATATACGGGGGACTTCTGTACTGCGCGAACGATGTGTTCATACCGATCTCCGACGCTACGACAGGCTCATTGAACAGTCTGGCCGTTGCGACGAACGATATGCTTCGCGGCATGGGAGCGGAGAACACCTCTCTCATGAATTGCTACGGTGTGGCCAGCGCGGGAATGCAGACCAATATCTATGACACGCTGATGTTCCTTAAGACAGCTCTCAAAAATGACGATATATTAAAGATCATGTGCTCCGCTTCCTACAGCTGCGAGTATTCGAACGGCGGTGTGAATATGAGCGTGAAGTGGAAAAATGCGCTGCCGTATTTTTCGCAGGAGGGCTATGAGACCGCCTCCGGACTGAGGGTGGTCGGCGGCATATGTGAGGACGCTTCGCTTGAGCCCACGCAGATGCTCGTCATAGCGAGAGACGACGAGGGAGAGCTGTACGCGGCATTTACGGCGGGGGCTTCATCCTACGATGCGTGCAAGAGATCGATCGAGGAAATTCTTCAACAGATAAGCAAATTGTGATTGCAATATTCCCGCTTTTAGGCTATAATAAATCCAGTCATTTGAACGAGAACGTGCCTGCAGGTTGTACGCTGATCCTGCGGAGCATGAATACAAAAGCGTACAGAAACGAGGACATACTATGATTCAGATTATTGCGGGCAGGAAGGGAAAAGGAAAGACCAAGATCCTTCTTGAGAAGGCCAATCAGGCTGTAGCGAGCGCGTCAGGCACCATCGTCTATCTTGACAAGAGCACGAAGCATATGTACGAGCTCAACAGCAGGGTCAGGATGATCAACATTTCGGATTATCCCATCTCTTCCTATGATGCATTTTTGGGTTTCATCTCAGGAATAATCTCTCAGGACTATGATCTTCAGGAAGTTTATTTCGACAGCTTTTTAAAGATCGCCGATCTTGAGGGTAAGCCTATCGACAAAGCCATTGATGATCTGGCTCAGTTGAGCGACAAGCATGGTATTACTTTTGTACTCAGCATTTCGGTCGATGCCTGTGAGCTTCCGGAAAATGCAAAGTCCAATATCGTAATCGCTTTATAAATTACGGGGCTGTTGCAAGTCAACAGCCCTTTGTATTTGCGTGACACTGTGAAAGGAGGCGCCGATGGCGGAAAAAAAAGATAATAATAAAGACAGCCGTTCGCGCTTCCTTCCGTATCAGGAGCATTTTCACCTGCATTTTTCGGCTGTCATCTTCCTTATCGTGCTCATCTATATAGTTATCGTGGTCATCAACTATCTGACCAAGGATAAGACGGGTGTCTATGAGGTCGTGCGCGGCGATAACAATGCAGCCACGAGCTACACCGCGTTTATCATGCGCGAGGAGAATGTCTACAACAGTCCATACAACGGCTATGTGAATTATTATCTCACTCCGGGCGCGAGGATCAGGAAGAATTCGACCATCGCCACTCTGGATGAGAGCGGGAGCTTTCTGAAGCAGATCATCACATCGTCATCGTCGGGTACGGGCCTTTCAAACTCTACGTTAAAGCGCTTCAAGAACGCTTTCAATGACCTGACCGAGGACTTTGATCTTAATGATTACGCATTTCTCTATGCGGCCAAGAACAATATCAATTCAGAGCTTTTGAATATACTTGCGGCCGAGGGCATGAGCGATTACTTCGCCTCATCGGAGGAGTATTCGTTCGATATCATAAAGACACCGGTCTCCGGTATATTTGCGAGCACCTTCGACGGCTATGAGGATTTCGATCTGGATAAGCTCTCCCCCGGTGTTCTCGATCAGAGCGGATATACAAGGACGGAGAGATTTTCGGGAGATGAGCTGAAGGCGGGAGAGTTCATGTACAAGATCGTTCCCAACGACAGCTTCTCGATCATATTCACCATGAGTGAGGACGATCTCATAAGGTACTGGGAGAGCAAGAAGATAAAGGTGTATTTCCCGAGTATCGACAAGGAGATCACCGGCGACTTTTCGTTTGTGTTCGATGTCAGCGGCAACAGATACTGCAAGGTTGATTTCTCGCAGTACGGCTTTAATCTGGCTAATACAAGATATGCTCAAATCATGCTCAGGGACAATGAGGTGAAGGGACTCGAGATACCCGTATCCTCCATAGTCGCGAAGGATTATTACATCCTGCCCAAGGCATATGTGACCAAGGGCGGTAATGATTACGGTCAGCGCTCGGGAGTTATGCTTCAGACATATTCCGAGGGACAGCTCATCGTATCTTTTAAGCCGGTGAATATCGTAGAGGAGTACAGCGACTATTATCTGGTCGATGTGACGGATTTTACGGAGGGTGATTCCATTCTTAAGGCGGAATCCACCGATGTATATCTCATCGGCGCGAAAAAGCAGCTCGCGGGAGTGTATTCCGTGAACAAGGGATACGCGGTGTTCAAACCCGTAAATGTGCTGTTCACCCTCGAGGAGGGCTACTGCATCGTCGAGGAGGGCTTAAAGAGCAGTATTTCGCTCTATGACCACATCGCGCTTAATGCGGATATGATTTCGGAAGGAGAGATTATTTACTGATGATAAAGGATAATATCGCTGCCGTGCGCGAGCGTATCGATGCGGCGGCAAAAAGAGCCGGAAGAGATCCGGAGGAGATAAAGCTTATAGCTGTAAGCAAGACAATGCCGGTCGAGATGCTTAAGGAGGCCTATGAAGCCGGCCAGAGAGATTTCGGGGAGAACCGTGTACAGGAACTCGTGCCCAAGATGGAGGAGCTTCCTGCGGATATCAGATGGCATCTCATAGGGCAGCTTCAGAAGAACAAGGTGAAATATATCTCGGGCAAGACGGAGCTCATCCACTCGGTGGACAGTATCGGACTGGCGCAGTTCATAGATAAAGAGGCGAAAAAAAGAGGCGTCGTGAGCGATATCCTTCTCGAGGTGAATATCGCCGGAGAAAAGAGCAAGTCCGGCTTTAATCCGGAAGAGGTGCTTGACGCGGCCGAGCAGATAAGTGCTCTTGACGGTGTTCGTATAAGGGGTCTTATGACGGTGGCGCCTCTCGTGGAGAATGCGGAGGATAACAGAATATATTTCCGCAATTTAAAGCATCTTTATATTGACATGCAAAACAAAAACATGGATAATAGCATGGTGGATACCCTGTCGATGGGTATGAGCGGAGATTTTGAGGTGGCGGTCGAAGAGGGCGCCACGATGGTCAGAGTCGGAACGGCTATTTTCGGTAAAAGAAGTTACGAGATAACATAAAGGAGAAACAGCGATGGGAATGATGGATGGTATCAAAAACAGGTTTCACATCAGCGGCATGATCGAGGATGACGACCTGGATGAGGACTTCGATGAGTTCGAGGACGATGACGAGTTCGAGGAAGAACCGGTGAAGAGCGGCGGACTGTTCGGAGGACTTTTCAAAAAGAACAACTCAGAGCCTTTGGACGATGAGGACGACGAGACAGAAGAACCTCCCGTAGAGAAGAAGGCTCCCAAGTTCGCTCCCAGAAAGACCTTTGAGCCGAAGAAGTCCGATTTCGACGATTTTTCTTCGGAACCCGTAAAGGGCACCTTCAACCCTGCCAAGTCATCTGTCAGGAAGACAGTTGATATAGAGCCGGCACCTGTAAAGGAGACGCCGAAGAACAAAAACGCGGGAGGAAAGGTTGTTTCAATGAGTAAATCATCTTCATCGACAGCAGCAGGATCAAAGATTATGAACGAATTATTTATGCTTAAACCCAAAAAATATGACGACGCGGAGGTGGCTGTTGACGCTCTCCTCGCGAAGAAGGTCGTTATCATCAATATCGAGGGACTCAATGTAGAGATCGCGCAGTATGTTACCGATTTCGTGACAGGTGCCAACTATTCCATCGGCGGCAACGCAAGCACTATCAACAATCAGGTGCTCATCTTCACACCTCCGGGAGTGGACCTCACAGGTGCCTTCGAGGATACAAAGAGCGATACAACAAAGGAATTTTGATCTGTAATCAATAACAATAGCTAATCATCAGGCCATTGCCACGGCAATGGCCTTTATCAGGTATTCATGAACAAGAGATCTATAGTAATAAGAAACATATTCTGCCTTGTGACAGTTGCTGCTCTGGTTGCGCTTGATCAGCTGACCAAAGCGGCTGTAGTGGCGAAGCTGAAGGGCAAGGCCGACTTCGCCATAATTAAGGGAGTGCTGGAGCTTCAGTACGCGGAGAACAGAGGAGCCGCTTTCGGTATATTCCAGAACCGACAGTTGCCCATAACCATCCTTTCGCTTCTCATCGCCGGAGGACTGCTGTTCCTTTTTGAGACCACGCCTTACAAGAAGCGCATGAGACCAGCGCTTGTGTGCTACGCACTCATCATGGCAGGTGCCATCGGCAATATGATAGACAGGATCAAGCAGTCTTATGTTGTCGATTTCATTTACTTTAAGATAATCAACTTCCCCAACTTCAATGTGGCGGATATATGTGTCACCTGCGGATGCGCGGTTCTCATCGTACTCTTCATGTTCTACTACAAGGAGGACGACGAGCTGACGGTATTCTCAAAGAAAAAGGCGGAAGCGACCGTTAAAGATACGGACAAAGAGGAGAGCTAAATTGCCGGATGTATTTGTAGTCAGTGAGGAGTATGACGGGGAGAGGCTGGATAAGTATCTTTCACTCGTGAATGAAACGCTCTCCAGAAGCTTCCTTCAGAAGCTCATAAAGGACGGCGAAGTGCTGGTGAACGGCCGTGTTCCGAAGGCTTCTCTCAAGCTTTCGGAAAATGACAGCATATGTCTGAATGTCCCGCAGACCATCGTCCCGGACATTCTTCCG
Organism: Lachnospiraceae bacterium UBA4292; assembly: GCA_002395865.1. GTDB lineage: Bacteria > Bacillota > Clostridia > Lachnospirales > Lachnospiraceae > UBA4292. The sequence goes on from DGVE01000187.1 coordinate 9,122, forward strand.
GAGCCGATCGATATCGATATCATCTATGAGGACGATGATGTTATACTGGTGAATAAGCCGAAGGGCATGGTGGTGCACCCCGGTGCGGGGCATTTCTCCGGGACGCTTGTAAATGCCCTCATGTACCATTGCGGGAGCTCTCTCTCCGGCATAAACGGTATCGCGAGACCCGGTATAGTACACCGCATCGACAAGGACACCACGGGCATCATCATCGCCTGCAAAAACGACCGGTCTCACAGGCTTATAGCGCAACAGCTCAAGGATCATACCGTCACCAGACGATACTATGCGATATGTCACGGCAATATCAAAGAGGATGAGCTTACTATAGATGCTCCTCTGGGACGACACCCCGTGGACAGAAAGAAAGTGGCCATAGTGAGAGACGGGCGCAATGCCGTAACGCATGTGAAGGTGCTCGAGAGATACGGCTCCTACACCTTCATAGAGTGCAGGCTCGAGACAGGAAGGATGCACCAGATAAGGGTACATCTGGCTTCCAAGGGGCACCCACTTTTAGGGGACGAAGTGTACGGACCTGCGGACAACAGGTATCGGATCACCGGGCAGACGCTCCACGCGTATGTGTTGGGCTTCATACATCCGACGACGGGGGAATACATGGAGTTTCAGGCTGAGCTTCCCGGTTATTTCAGGGCTCTGCTGGAGAGATTCCGTCAGGGAAAGCTTTAATTCGGTGTTGAATAATTTATTAAATTATTATATACTTCAAGTGGTTTTATAGAATGTGAAACAATTTCAGGAGGATATTATATGTCGGATAACAACATCATCATCACCATAGGACGTGAGACCGGCAGCGGCGGCAGGGAGATCGGAAGGATGCTCGCCTCGAGGCTCGGTATCGACTACTACGACAGGGAGCTCATACAGGTGGCTGCGAAGAACAGCGGTCTGTGCGAGGAGGTGCTCGAGAGTTATGACGAAAGACCCACGAGCAGCTTCCTGTATTCGCTCGTGATGGACGGCGGCACATTCGGCAGCAATCTGCCCATCAATCACAAGGTGTTCCTTGCGCAGTTCGACGCCATAAGGCATATTGCCGACAAGGGCAGCTGCGTGATCGTGGGAAGATGCGCGGACTATGCTTTGTCTGAGTACACGAACAAGCTCAGTGTATTCATTACCGGTACGATGGAGGCCAAGGCTCTGTCCATTTCAAAGCGCAATCAGCTGTCCATCGACAAGGCAAAGGATTTCGTCATGAAGTCCGACAAAAAGCGCGCCAACTACTATAATTTCTACACCGGAAGACAGTGGGGACACGCCAAGACTTATGATCTTTGCGTCAATTCAAGCAACCTCGGCTATGAGAACACGGTCGACCTGATCATAAGTTGTTTAAACATGAAAAACAGCAGATAATCTTAAAAAAGTTATTGACACACCATCTGTTTTTTGATATAGTACGTGGGTATGCCGCACGACGAGGGTCAAGTGCGCTTAAAGCGCCCCCATAGCCGGCGAGTAAAGATAAATAGGAGGTACGCAGCATGTATGCAATCATTGCGACCGGTGGCAAGCAGTACAAGGTAGAAGAGGGAGATGTCATCAGAGTTGAGAAGCTCGACGTTGAGGCAGATGCCGAGTATGTTTTCGACAGCGTATTGGCAGTCGGAGGCGACGATCTCATTATCGGTGATCCCACTGTAGCCGGAGCTACTGTATCCGCATCTGTAGTCGGTAATGGCAAGGCCAGGAAGGTTATCGTTTACAAGTATAAGAGAAAGTCCGGATACCACAAGAAGAACGGTCACAGACAGCAGTATACAGAGCTTAAGATCAACAAGATCAACGCTTAAGCCATGATCACTGCAAGAGTTATTGTCGACGCGGACGGAGACCTGTTCGGAATCCATGTGAGCGGACATGCGGGATACGCTAAGCACGGTAAAGATATCGTGTGCGCAGCGGTCTCGGCACTTACACTGGGTGCGGTGAATTCCATCGTAGAATACACCGGTCAGGACATCATCTGTGAGACAGGCGAGGACGGACTTCTCAGATTCAAGTTTGAAAATAAGCCTTCGCACGATTCCATCCTGCTGTTTAAGTCTATGTTGCTGGGACTCAGGAACATAAGCGAACAGTACGGGGAGCATTATCTGCGGATCTTGTACCTGCAGAAATGCGGACGAAAGCAATATCGCGATTATCAATTTCAGGAGGTGTAGATTATGTTAGTTATGAACCTTCAGCTGTTTGCGCATAAAAAGGGAGTTGGTTCCACAAAGAACGGCAGAGACTCCGAGTCCAAGAGACTTGGCGCAAAGAGAGCGGACGGACAGTTTGTTAAAGCCGGAAATATTCTCTTCAGACAGCGCGGCACCAAGATTCATCCCGGTACAAACGTAGGTATCGGCGGTGATGACACCCTTTTCGCTAAGGCAGACGGTGTTGTTCGTTTCGAGAGAAAGGGCAGGGATAAGAAGCAGGTTTCTGTATATCCCGTTGCTTAATTCAGAGCAAATGTTTACTTCGGGCTTCAGATCGTATCTGAAGCCTGTTTTTAGATTTTAGTAAAAGCGTTAAGGTGTGGATATGTTTGCGGACAGAGCAAAAATATATATCCGCTCCGGCAAGGGCGGCGACGGTCATGTGAGCTTCAGACGTGAGCTCTATGTGGCTGCGGGCGGGCCCGACGGAGGGGACGGCGGAAGAGGCGGCGATGTTATATTCGTCGTTGATGAGGGCATGAACACCCTCACGGACTACCGCCACAGAACCAAATACAAGGCAGGCGACGGTTCACCCGGCAACAAGAAGCGTCAGCACGGTGCGGATGGCGAGGACCTGATACTCAAGGTTCCGGAGGGTACTGTTCTTAAGGATGCTGCGACGGGACTTATCGTGGCCGATATGTCCGGTGAGAACAAGCGTGTGACTGTGCTTAAGGGCGGTAAGGGCGGCCTGGGAAATATGCATTTTGCGACCTCCACCATGCAGGTCCCCAAATACGCGCAGCCCGGCCAGCCCGCGAAGGAGCTTGAGCTTCTCATGGAGCTTAAGCTTATAGCGGATGTGGGGCTTTGCGGATTTCCGAATGCGGGCAAATCCACCTTTCTCAGCGTGGTATCGAATGCAAGGCCTGAGATAGCCAATTATCCTTTCACGACGCTCACGCCGCATCTCGGCGTGGTCGATTACAAGGGTATCGACGGCTTCGTAATAGCCGATATCCCCGGACTTATCGAGGGAGCTTCGGAGGGAGTCGGGCTCGGCCATGATTTCCTGCGCCATATCGAGAGGACGAAGGTTCTCATCAACATAGTAGATGCGGCCGGCACAGAGGGCAGGGATCCCGTGGAGGATGTGAGGATCATTCGCGAGGAACTGGCCTCATACAACGAGGAGCTCCCTGACAGGCCCTGCGTGATCGCGGCCAATAAAATGGATGTACTGGACGATAAAGCCAGAGAAGAGGCCTTAGAACGCTTAAGAGAGGCATATCCCGACGATACGGTCGTTGCCATATCGGCCGTGAGCGGCGAGGGCATCGATAAGCTTCTGTACATAGTAAAAGATATACTGGCTGAGCTTCCTGAGGAGACCACCGTATTTGAGAGCGAGTTCACCTACGAGACGCCCGACGAGAACCTTCCCTATACAGTCGAATTCAAAAACGGCGAGTATGTGGTCGAGGGGCCTAAGATCGACAAGATGCTCGGCTATACGAATATCGATTCGGAGAAGGGCTTCGAGTTTTTCCAGAACTTCCTTAAGAGCGAAGGAATCCTTGACGAGCTGGAGCGTCTTGGCATTCAGGACGGAGATACCGTGAGGATGTACGGTCTGACATTTGATTATTACAAGTAGGAGTTATAATATGACTACAAAACAGAGGGCTTATCTGAGAAGCCTTGCAATGACGATGGATCCGGTCGCAAATATCGGCAAGGGCAGTGTGACGGACGAGAATATTGACGCGATAAAGGAGGCTCTCGAGGCGAGGGAGCTTATCAAGATCGCTGTACTTAAGAACTGCCTCGATGATCCGAAGACAGTGGCGCAGGCAGTGGCCGAGCACACTCAGGCCGAGCTGGTGCAGGTGATCGGCAGAAGATTCGTGCTATACAAAGAGGCTTACGACCCGAAGAACAGACATATAAAGATCTGAGTTTATTATTTATCAGAGTATGACGGGGCATACGATATAGCTTGAAAGAACCATGGATTACGATTTTAAGGCAATAAAAAAGAAGCTGAAGAGCGATCTGGATGAGGAGCGCTACAAGCACACGAAGGGTGTGGCGCATACTGCAGTGAGCCTTGCCATGAGATATGAATACGACCTTCAGAAGGCCTATCTGGCCGGGCTTCTTCATGACTGCGCGAAATGCATACCCGACGAAGAAAAGCTGGCTCTGTGCAAAAAGTACGGCCACGTCCTTTCGGAGTCGGAGAAGAACAACCATGCTCTGATTCACGCGGGGCTGGGCGTGTATATCGCAAAGGACAGATACGGCATAGATGACGATGAAGTGCTCGGCGCTATAAGGTGGCACACCACCGGAAGACCCGGAATGACGCTTCTTGAGAAGATCATATTTACGGCCGATTATATAGAGCCGAACAGGACGAAGCAGGAGAACCTGACAGCCATAAGAAAAGAAGCTTTCGTGGACATCGACAGATGCATCTATATGATAAGCGCGGACACGATAAGATTTCTTGAGAAAAGAAACACCGGCATCATAGACCCCTATACCGGACAGGTCTATGAATTCTATAAAAAGAAGACCGGAGCGGAGGAATAAATGCAAGAGACACTTAAAATGATAGTAAATGCCATAGAGGCGAAGCTCGGCAGGGATACAAGGGTGATAGATATTTCGGCCGTTTCATCCATCGCGGATTATTTCGTGATAACATCCGGTTCGAATGACCGCCAGGTACAGGCGATATCGGATAACATCCAGGAGGTCCTCGGCAGGGCAGGGATATATGCAAGATCCACGGAAGGATATGCGGGCGCGTCCTGGGTGCTTCTTGACTACAACGATGTAATCATCCATGTATTCTCGGAGGAGGACAGAAGCTTCTATGACCTCGAGAGGATATGGCGCGACGGGAAGGTCGTAGATATCGATACGCTTAAATAAGCTGAAAATGAAAGGCCCGAAGGCAGTTCCGTGAGGAATGTCTTCGGGTCTGTTTTAATACTTTCTGTAAAGACCTACGACTCTGCCGAGTACTGTACAGTCGTCTACGATGATGGGATCCATGGTATCGTTCTCCGGCTGAAGTCTTATATGTCCCTTCTCCTTGTAGAAGGACTTCACTGTAGCGGAGTCATCCACGAGAGCGACAACTATGTCACCGTTCCTCACGTCGTCTGTCTTGCTGACCATTACGAGATCGCCGCTGTAGATGCCTGCGTTGATCATGCTCTCGCCTTTGACTCTGAGCATGAAGGAGTCGGTGCCGCGGGGCAGGAACTCGCTGTTAACAGAGAAATAATCCTGTATATTCTCTTCGGCAAATATAGGCTCGCCTGCGGCGACATTGCCAAGGACGGGGATGCTTACGACCTCCTGCATGTAGCCGGAATCCAGGACCGCATTGCGTGCGGCGAGTATATCGTCATCAAGTATCTCGATGGCTCTGGGCTTCGTGGGATCCTTTCGGATATATCCCTTCTTCTCAAGCGTGCGAAGCTGCGCATGAACGGAGGAAGAGGAGGAGAGTCCGACTGCCGCGCCGATCTCCCTGACTGCGGGCGGATAACCCTTCTCAAGCACATGTGATTTCATGAATGCAAGTATCTGACGCTGCTTTTCGCTGAGCTTTTCTCTGTCTGCCATGTATATACCTCCTGCGGATGGATATTCTTCTTCTGAGTGTAGTATAACACATGTCCTAAAAAAATCAATAGGAAATTAGAAAATTTGTTCGGAAAAACGTCCGAATCTGCTTGACAAGCGAACAAACGTGTGATAATATAGCATCATCAACGAACGAATGTTTGCGATAACACATTTTCGAAACATTATAAGATATGCAGGGAGGAGGCTCATCATTATGAAAAAGGGATTTGTTATCATTGCAGTTATCGCCGTCATTATTTCATGTTTTATGCTTACCATGTTTTCGAGAGCTTCTCAGTCCGAGGAAACTGTCACATCTGAACCGGTCAAGCTTTACAGAAGCTACCTCATAAAGCGCGGAGATACGCTTTCCTCCATTGCGAAGGATAATATGGGTGAAGGCTTTTCTTCTGAGAAGGAATACATAGATGAGGTGCGTCAGATCAACGGTTTCTGCGGTGACAGTATACTGAGCGGAGCATATATTATTCTGCCGTATTACGAGTGATATATTTCGGCCGGTGTCTGATTGCTTCGGTCATCGATTACGGACCATTTTGGCATTGACAGAAGATGAATTATGTTGTATAGTAATTGCGTCGCTAAATTCTTGTTTAGCGACGCAAAACTGCGTTTTCGAGAGTACTCTCGTTATAACCTGGCTTTTGGAGGTCCGCATGCCTTATATCAATGACCGCGATAATCAGAACCTTAAACGTCTTAATGACATATTATTAAACATGCCTATGTTCGTCAGATCATATTTCAACAGTATTTCACAGCGCACATCGACCAATACAAGGCTCGGTTATGCATACGACATTCTGATGTTCTTCAGATATCTTTTTGAATGTCACGAAGATTTTTGCAAGCTTGAAGGTTACGAAAAAGTCACCGCGCAGATGCTTGAGGACCTTAAGACCGATGATATCGAATATTATATGACATGGCTCTCGATGGATCACGACACGGAACAGATCGGTAAAAACAAAGCTGAGGGACTCGGACGTACGGCCATCAAGCGCAAAATAAGTGCACTGAGCGCTCTCTACAAGAATCTGTACAATCGTGATATCATCCACAGAAACGTCATGTTGTCCGTGGACCGTCCGAAGCTTGCGGATCACGAGATCATTCGTATGAACCCTTCTGAGGTCGCCGATCTTATCGATGAGGCAGAAACAGGCGATAATCTTTCTCCGCGTCAGAAAAAGCTCTACAACACGCTTAATGCAGGCCCCAGGGATACAGCCATTCTTACGTTGCTTCTGGGCACCGGAATACGTGTATCCGAGCTTGTGGGCATCGATCTGGATCATTTCGACTGGTCGGAAACAAGTGTTCGAATAGTTCGAAAGGGAGGTAAGGAGGATAGAATCTATTTCGGCGATGAGGTCACGAAGGCACTTCTCGATTATAAAAAATTGCGCGACGTTATGAAGCCTGATCAGATCAAACCGGGTGATGAAAAGGCATTCTTTATATCCAAAAATATGCAGCGTATCACTACAAGAAGCGTTGAAAGGCTTGTCAAAAAGCACGCAAGGACCATCACAACGAAGCATATCACGCCGCACAAATGTCGCAGCACCTACGGCACGAACCTGTATAAGGAAACAGGCGACGTTCTTCTCGTCAGCAAACAGCTCGGTCACACCACTCCCACTGTCACTGCCGCTCATTACACCGCTATGGATGAGGAAAGAAAGATTCAGGTGAAGGATAAGGTAAAGCTTCGCGACACTTGATAATTATATTCAGTTCAAATCATTAATTACATAAGCAATATAAAGAGCCGGTCAAAGCGACCGACTCTCTATATTGCTTAAAAATATCCCATCTGCTCATGCATATAATAGAGAAGCTCGTCCACCTCATATGGGGTTATCGGCCTTCCGAACACACGCACCAGAAGAGCTCTGTCTGCGGGTGATATGGGGTAACCGGACCTTATGTACTCAAGAACATGGTACACTCTCCTGTACTCTGCTATCTCCCACGCAAGGTTCATGGCAAGATTGTACGGTGGCATCCTGAAATGCGGGTGAGGCAGAGGATACGGCGGTCTGGGAACGAGCGCGGGGCCGGGGACATGAGGTCCTCTGGGTAATGGGGGCGGTCCGACCGGGGTGCCAGGAACCACACGTCTGGGAGGTC
>DGVE01000162.1 GCA_002395865.1 Lachnospiraceae bacterium UBA4292
CCCTGGAAGGTCTTGAACATCAGATTGAACTGCCTGATATCCGTGAAATCCTTCTTGCCGCAGGTGGGGCAGGTAATGCCTTGCTCGCGCACGAAATCCTGCATCTTCTCGTTGCTCCAGCCGTCCACGCTGCCGCCGAGGTCGATGCCTTTCTCTGCGGCGAAGTCCTCTATGAGCTTGTCCGCGCGGAATCTCTCATGGCAGCCTCTGCAGTCCATAAGGGGGTCGGAGAAACCACCGAGGTGTCCGGAAGCCACCCATGTCTGGGGGTTCATGAGTATCGCGCAGTCAACTCCCACATTGTAGGGGTTCTCCTGTATGAACTTCTTCCACCATGCCTTCTTGATGTTGTTCTTAAGCTCTACGCCCAGGTTGCCGTAGTCCCATGTGTTCGCGAGACCGCCGTAGATCTCTGAACCCGGGTATATGAAGCCGCGTGACTTGGCCACGGCGACTATTTTGTCCATTGTCTTTTCTTCTCTGTTCATCTGATGTTTCTCCTTTTTATTGCACTGTATATTACCAGAATACGACGTACTGCAGATTCCCGCTGTCGTAAAGGCGAACGCCGTTGTCGCTCGTGAAGCTTATGCCCTCGGAAGTTGCCATGACCTTGCCCTCGAACTGGAACCTGCCCGAAAAGCCCGTGGGAAGAGTTCCACCGAAGCCGATGACAGCCACATGGTATGTCCTGCCGGAGTTCTTCAGCTGTGCAACGTCCACGGGATTGCCGGAGGCGTCGAACAGCTTAAGGCTGCTGTCGATCGCATTCAGTTCACACACAGTAAACGTATTCCAGTTGGAGAAATACATATTTACCTGCTTGTTGAACGCAAGATAATCCTCGGGGGTCGCGTAATCCATCTGAAGCACCAGCGCCGAACCCGTCAGCGTCAGGCTGTTGATCGCGGTGCCGAGTCTGACTCCGTCGGCGGCATACGCCTCCGGTACCTTATACTTGTTGTTATTGTACTCCTGTACCTCCGGTACGAGCCACTCCTTCTCGAACTCGTCCTTGTCGTAGTACTCCTCCGTGAAGCTGTCCACATCTGCCGAGAGGATGGTCCCGTCGCGTCTTACGAACACCGAGGTGTCGTTGATGACGAAGGAATAATTCTCCGCCTGCACATCCTCGACCGCGGTGGCCGTGGAAGGCACAATGATATTGCCGGACTCATCCGTCGCGGTCGTCGCGTCCGAGTCACCTCCGCTCTTCCTGCCGAAGAATACCGCGGCTATAACTATCGCAACGATGGCGATAACAGCCATAGCGACTATAAATATCGTCTTGCCCGTGTTCGAGCTGCTCGTCACAGGTCTCTTTCTAACCGTCTTCTTTTTAGTAGCCATACACTCCTCCGATCCGTGCTCTGTCTTTCAAAAACGAATCTCGTGTATTTTACACTTTTTTTGTTTCAAGTTCAAGCCTTCTTTTGCCTTATAATGTTACAAAAGCGTTAAGATTTTCGACATTATGCCTAAAGAGCGTCCATTTCGTCGAGAAGCGCAGCGCTCTTTAAGTCCCGGCCCACATAATAGTGATAATAAGACCGCATCACATGAGCGTACTGAGAAAGAGCCAAAGGTTCGAGAGAAAAAGCGTAAAGGCTGTTCATATCGGCCGTATCCACATACTGCAGCGCTCTTACCGCCGCGGGGCACAGAACATCCCCCTCGGGCGACGGCACACAGCTTTTGCAGGCTATGCCGTGCCTTTTATTTACAAACACTCCCTCCGCGACAGGCTTACGGCACATTACGCACTCGTGCACAGAAGGTCCCTCGCCGTTTATCACCAGAAGCTTCTGTTCAAACACCGCCCTCACCAGCTTTTTATCCGCGACCTGCAGAGCCTTCATCGTGACGAAGAGCAGGTTCACCAGCTCCCTCGCCTCCACGTTCTCCTCCGAGAAAAGCCCTGCCAGTTCCATAAAATACGACCCGCAGGCCACAGCCTCAAGGTCGGTACTCATCTCGTCGAAGCTCTTTATTATCTTGGCCGACACCACCCTGTAGGCGGTCCGCCCCGGATAGAGTGTGAAGCGCGCAAATGTGAAAGTGCGGCAGGCAGCTATCAAAGAGCTCGTGGGCTTTCTGGCCCCGGGCGCGAAAGCGCTTATCCTTCCGAGCTCCCCGCTTATTATCACCAGTCTCCTGTCGTATTCGTCCGCAGGTGCCGAAAAGCTGACCACACCGGTGACCTCAACTGTTTCCTTCATTTAACTTCCTTTTATCAAAGCCGAAATTCTTAAGCTGCACGGGGTCGTCGCGCCAGTCCTTCCTGACCTTTACCCAAAGCTTTAAGTTCACTCTGGTTCCGGTCAGCTCCTCGATGTCGCGTCTGGCCTGTGTGCCTATTTTCTTCAGCATCTGGCCGCCCTTTCCGATGACTATGCCCTTGTGCGATTCCTTCTCGCACACCAGCACCGCCTCGACATCGAACATCCCGTCTTCCCGCTCCCGCATCTTCTCGATCTCGACGGCTATTCCGTGGGGCACCTCATCGCTTAAGCACCTCAGAGCCTTCTCGCGAATGATCTCACCCGCTATCTCGCGGATGGGCTGCTGCGTGACGGTCTCCTCGTCGTAATACATCGGTCCCTCGGGAAGAAGCTCGAATATTTTCTCGAGCACCCTGTCCACTCCCGTGCCGCGCAGGGCGCAAAGGGGTATCACGGCCGCGTACTCCATAAGCTCACTGTAGTTCTTCACCACCTCGCCTATGCGCGCCTTGTCGACCATGTCCGCCTTGTTGATTATAAGTATCACGGGCAGCTTGAGAGACGAAAGTCTTTCGGCTATCTCCCTGTCGCTGGGTCCCACATGAAGGTCCGGCTCCACGAGCCAAAGAAGCATATCCACGCTCTCTATGGCCTTGTCCACGGAGCCCATCATGTACTCCCCGAGCCCCGTGTGAGCCTTGTGCATGCCGGGGGTGTCCACGAAGACGATCTGCCCCCTCTTATCCGTATATACCGTCTGTATCCTGTCCCTGGTGGTCTGCGGCTTGTTCGATGTTATCGCTATCTTCTGCCCTATCAGATGGTTCATCAGGGTCGATTTGCCGACATTCGGCCGCCCTATGAGGGCGACGAAGCCGGATCTGAATTCTTTATCCATACGTCCTATTTGAATATATTGATCGTTCTGTCAAAAAGCTCCGAGGCCGCATCTATCGCGGAGGCATTGCCCACCACGCAGTAGTGGTTCTGCGAAACTGCGGTGTCGATATAATCCGCCAGGCCTCTTAAGGTCTTGATATCGGCCGTGAGGACCTCGTCCCTCTCCCGCTGCAGATCTTCCTGTGTTATACCTGCCATCCACATCTCGAAGGACATGCTGCCCTTCTGTGCGGGGGTCTTCGGAGAGTCGAGCTCATTGACTGCGCCGAGGATATACTTTGTCATATCCCTCTCCGAAAAGTCGAGGTTTCTCACAGCATCGGCCGCCTTCCTGAACACCTCCAGTGTGTCGGCCAGATTCGGATCGCGGTAGGACGAGAGCATCACGCCGCCCCTCTTCATGAATACGCAGCCGCAGCCGTAGGCGCCGCCCATGACCCTGATATTTATCCAGAGGTATTCATAACCCATCCAGATGCCCAGCACTCTCAGCGCACCGGTATATTTATATTTGTCGCTCTCCTTTATCGGATTACCGTACAGGCCCACATAGTTGACCTGAGAAGAGCTCTTGAAGCCCTCGTTCTGATCGAGCAGCACGGGTCTGAACTCGCCCGTGAAGTGCTCGCCCGCAGGAAGCGTATCCGTAAATACCGGTGCCGCCTCCTTGAAGCTCTCGTACTCCTCCGCGCTTCCGGTGAAGGAAATGATCATGTTCTCCTTCACGAATACTTTTTTGCATAACTGCGTGAGCTTTGCCGCCAGCTCCTCATATACGCTGTCGAAGTTCTTATCCCAGTTATCGAGTGCCTCGTAATAATCGATACCGCTTATCATATCGTCTATACGGGCCTTGCCGGAGACCGTTCCCGCAGCCCTCACCGTGGCTGTGCCATTGCCCCTCTCGACAAGTGTCGAGCTCAGGCGGGACTTGCCCATCATTATCAGGTTGTGCAGTCTCTCCCTGTCCGCAAAGCTCGTGGTGTTCACCACCTCGGATATGAGTTCCATGGCGTCGTTCTGGCTGTTTGAGAACGCTTTGCCGGATATCTCCACTCTGAAGTCGAGTCCTTCAGGGCGCACGCGCGCTATGGCTCCCGCGCGAAGTCCCCCCGTCTTTATGAGTATCTCGTCTCCCAGCTCCTCATAGGAGTGATCCTCAGTGGACATCTGGAAGAGAAGAGATACCAGAAGCGACGCATACTTTACATCATCGACTCCTATGCTCCTCGCGTCGAAGCTGAACTTAAAATACGCTATACCTGCGGAAAATACATCCGAGTGGATGACCTTTATTCCGTCAAGCTCCTTCTCGTCGATGTAGAGCTGTTCCGCCTTTTTACTCACGTCGTCCACGGAAAGAAGCGGTATCTTCTCGAGCTCTTCGGGCGTCGAGGGAGTCTCCTGGAACTTCTTGAGTGCCGCCGTATGCTCCACTATCTGAGCTATCTGCTCTCTGGAAAGGGAGGCCTTGAGCTCGGCGAGCTTCCTTGCGGTCTCGGCGTCATTTTTATCGTTCTTGCCCTTCTCCGGAACCATCACGACCGTGGCTCCGTGCGGATTGTCCAGAAGCTTCTCCTTTATGAGCTTCTCGAAATAGCCCTCGTCGATAAGAGTCCTGAGCTTGTCGAAATACTGCTGATAGCAGAGCATGTCGAATGCTCCGTTATCGTCATAGAGCCATGTGTTCATGGCATTGAGACCTGCGATAAGTCCCTTCGAGAGCCCGCCGTAGTCGGCCTCCCTCATGCGGAATTCCAGACTGTTCAGACCCGCAAGCACTGTCCTTTTGTTGATACCGTTCTCCACTATATCGCTGAGCACATCGTTTATGATGAACTCGAAGCGTGACTCATCCTCCTTGTCGGCCTCCCTCGCTATTATGCCGAAGTAGGGCTGGCGAAGGCCGTCGTTGTAGCCTCCATAGACATCCGAACCGATGCCCGCCTTCATAAGAGCGAGCTTTATGGGGGCCCCGGGCGCATCCATCAGCACATACTCAAGCACGGAAAATGCCAGCCCCTCGAGCACATCCGACGCCTCTCCGGTGACTCTGTTCCATGAGAGGAACGTATTCTTCTTCTCGCTCTCCTCGTCGGTGATGCTGTAGGTGGCGACGCGGTATACGGGAGCCTCGGGCGCCTTCTGAAGAGCCACAGCTGAATCCACGCTTATCCTGCCGTATCCGCTCAGATATTCGCTGTCGATCCACGTAAGCCTCTCCTCCATATCGCAGTTGCCGTAGAGGAAGATGTAGCTGTTGGACGGATGGTAGTATGTCCTGTGAAAATCGATATAGTTCTCATAGGTCAGCTGCGGGATGGTGTTCGGCTCGCCGCCCGAATCGTGCGCGTACTCATTGTCCGGATAGAGAGCCTTCTTTATCTCCTCCCCGAGCACGTCGTCGGGAGAGGAGTATGCCCCCTTCATCTCGTTGTAGACCACGCCGTTGTAGATGAGCGGGCTGTCAGCGTCCGCGAGCTCATAGTGCCAGCCCTCCTGCTCGAAGAACGTTCTCGTCTTGTATATGTTCGGATTGAACACCGCGTCCATATACACGCTCATGAGGTTCTTGAAATCCTGGTAGTTGCAGCTGGCCACCGGATATACGGTCTTGTCCGGGTAGGTCATCGCATTTAAAAATGTATTTAATGAGCCCTTGGCAAGCTCCACGAACGGATCCTTTGAGGGGTACTTGTCCGAGCCGCACAACACCGTGTGCTCTATGATGTGAGCCACACCCGTGCTGTCCTTCGGCGTGGTACGAAAGCCTATCGAGAATACCTTGTTGTCATCCTCGCAGGAGATGCACAGCACTCTGGCTCCCGTCTTTATATGCTCGAGCAGATATCCGTCAGCCGCCAGCTCGTCGATTCTCCTCTTCTCTATCAGTCTGTAAGTAGATGGTATGTTCATATCACTTTATTCCTTTCCGCAGCGCAATGCGCCATGCAAACACTGCGTGTATTATAACCCACTCACCGCATTTGCGTCAATCATTTCATACATCAAACAGGTCTCATACCCCGATGGATTCCTCGGTATTTTTATATTTTTCTGTAGTCTTTTGTCATATATGATGGTATACTTGCAATACTCTTCATAAAGTGCCAAAGCATCTGCTTTGTTTGCCTTATGAAACAGAACGTAATAAGATCTGTATTTGAAAGGACGATCATGCGTATGAACAGGAAATATCTGTTACTGCTGGCCGGTGTTCTTGCACTCACCGGCTGCTCGACAGGTTCAAGCGACGAAAAGAACCCGTCGACCTCAGCCACATCAACCATTGCACCTCAGGGCACAGACGTAAGCTCTGCGCCATCAGAGTTCGAAACCTCCACCAAAACAGAACCCACAGCACCGGCCGTATGGGAGACGACCGCTCCGGCAAAAATCAGGAATTCACTTTCCGATGAACAGGTTTGGCTGGAAACCGAGGCTCTGATCGGCAAAGGAGAGCTGATATTTACAGGTGCTGAAAATGAAGGCTTCTATCCCGACGATCTCGACTGGCTCAGGAATTCCTCAGCAGATGATATCCTGGCCATAGTGTACAGCTGTGACGACAGGGATCATGCGGGATGGGGTGTTCTTGGTCTCAACTTCGGTGCAGGGCAGCAGGACATCGCCGCCTATGCGGATAAGCCCGAAAAAAAGCGCCTGATATCCATCACTGTAGGTGATATGTGTCAGCAGGCACACGCCGACAGTCCCAAAGATCTATCCTCTTTTTCTCTCGGAGCATGGAACGGAGGTCACATACACGGTGTCTATATGCTTCGCGGCAACGACGCTCTCTCATTAAGTGCATACCTCGAGCAGGTCGAAAAAGACAAGGGTATAATACACACCTACAACGGCTCTCTCTCAAACCCCGACGCCATTCCCGAGGCGGCAGCGGTATACGACTATCTGAAGGATGTCTGGGCGGGAGATAACTGTATCACGGGCCAGATGGAATCCACCTGGATGGGCTCGCCCGATTACGAGATGAACTACATCTACGACTGTACCGGC
Organism: Lachnospiraceae bacterium UBA4292; assembly: GCA_002395865.1. Lineage (GTDB taxonomy): Bacteria > Bacillota > Clostridia > Lachnospirales > Lachnospiraceae > UBA4292. The sequence continues at coordinate 7,143 of DGVE01000162.1, forward strand.
AGATATCCCGCAATACGCGGTCTGGATTTTATGCACAATGATTTTGCGGGTGTGGTAAAGCGCGCAAAGGAGTGGTGGGAAAAGGGAGGAATAGTCACCATCTGCTGGCACACCGGCTCCGATTTTGCCACCGGCTACAACGAGTGCCTGAAGACTGAGCTTGACTGGGAAAATGCCTTCACCCCCGGTACAAAGGAGTACGATAAGCTTCTGTCCGACATGGACAGAGCAGTTCCCTTCCTCCAGCAGCTGGAGGACGCCGGTGTTCCGGTTCTGTGGAGGCCCTTCCACGAGCTCGACGGCGGCTGGTTCTGGTGGAGCAGGGGCGGCAGCGAATACTTCGTACACCTCTGGCAGCTCATGTACAGCCGGTATGTGGATTACTGGGGGCTGGATAATCTGATCTGGGTTCTGGGTTACTCTCACAACGGTGGCGATCTGGGAGCATGGTACCCCGGCGACAACTATGTGGATCTGATCGGAGGCGACAGCTACGACAAGGGTGCCAACAAGAGCCTCTACGAGGATGTATCAAAGGTGGCAGCCCCCCAAATGCCCATAGTCTTCCACGAGTGCGGCACGATCCCCACCGAGGATCAGATGGTAAAGGCAGGAACCGACTGGCTCTTCTTCATGGTATGGCACACCGACTATATCACCGATGAGAAGAACAACACCAAGAAATCGCTCGACGAGATATATAACAGCGATTACTTCATAACACTTGACGAGCTGCCGTCATTTACAGAATAGAAAAAGCCCGGAGCTGATCTCACTCAGCCCCGGGTATTTTCATTCTATGTCTGTGCGCAGATTCTTATCAGATCACCCGCTTCAGCCTCCGGGCAGGCGATGTAGAACACCTGTCCCGCATGAGGGCAGGACTCTATCGCGTTTCCTTCTTCGTCACGCATGTCATTTACGGTAAATGAGACGCACTCCCGACCGGGCTTTAATATCTCTATCACATCGCCCACGCAGAACTTGTTCTTCTGTGTTATGCGCGCCATACCATTCTCCACTGCCTCGACGGTACCGAGATATCTGTAGCTCTTCGTGTAGGTGCTGTCGTATATCTGCGCATTCCTGTCGGGGCGCCCGAAGAAGAAGCCTGTCGTGTACTCCCTGAAGGTGCCCTTTCTTATCTCCTCCATGTAGGAGGGGATGTTCCTCTTATAGAGCTCCGGGTCGGTGAAATAGTCGTCTATCGCCCTTCTGTAGGCTCCACCGATGGTAGCCGCGTACAGCGCGGTCTTCATGCGCCCCTCGATCTTAAAGGAGCTGACTCCCGCCTGAACAAGCTCCGGTATATGCTCTATCATGCACAGATCCTTGGAGTTGAATATATACGAGCCCCTGTCGTCCTCCTCTATCGGAAAGTATTCCCCCGGCCTCGTCTCCTCCATGACCGCATACTTCCAGCGGCAGGGGTGGGTGCACTCGCCGTGGTTAGCGTCCCTCCCTGTGAGAGTGGCCGAGAGCAGGCATCTGCCCGAGTAGGATATGCACATAGCGCCATGCACGAAGCTCTCTATCTCCATATCCACGGGGATCCTTGCCCTTATCTGCGCAGTCTCCGTCAGGGACAGCTCCCTCGCGGCCACCACCCGCCTGACGCCCAGCCCGTACCAGAACATGAAGGTCTCGTAATTCGTGTTGTTCGCCTGCGTGGATATGTGTATGGGAAGCTCCGGCGCCACCCTGCGGCATATCGAAAACATGCCCGGATCGGATATGAGCACCGCGTCGGGGCGCAGATCCGCCAGCTCCCCGAAATATGCCTCGGCGCCCTCTATATCCCTGTTATGGGCGAAAATATTGGCGGTGACATATACCTTCGCGCCGCGATCATGCGCATATGCTATGCCCTGCTTCATCTCCTCGCGCGTAAAATTGGCGGCTCCGGCTCTCAGAGAAAAGCTCGTTCCGCCTATGTATACCGCATCCGCGCCGTATCTTACGGCTGTTTTCAGTACCCCGAGGCTTCCTGCAGGAAGCAGCAGCTCCGGGTGTTTTTGTGTATTCATATATCTTCTTTCTTCCTGTATCGGACACTATTCCTTAACAGACAGCGCGGCGCCGTCTCCGACATTTATCACACAGCTAATAAGCCCCGGTGTCTCGTAAAGAGACTTCAGAAACTCCCTCATCCTCGCGTGTATCGTTCTGTCGCGGTGTCTTATCGCGTATCTGCTCTGCAGCGTATCCCCGTCCTGAAGGACATTGTCAGTTATCAGGACTCCCCCGCTTTTAAGGAGCCTGAGGATATCCGGCAGCCAGTTTATGTACTGTCCCTTCGCAGCGTCCAGAAATATGACATCATACTCCCCGGAAAGCTTCTTAAGCCACTCTCCGGCGTCCCCCTCCAAAAGCTCGACCCGTTCCGAATATCCGGCGGCCTCGAAATTCGCTTTCGCCTGCGGTATCCTCTTATCGTAGTTCTCTATAGTGGTGAGCTTCGCCCCCGGCGCGCTCTCAAGCATCACTATGCCCGAATAACCGACGGCCGTGCCTATCTCGAGTATGCTCTGCGGCCTGAGCGTCCTCATCATAAAGCGCATAAAGCCCGCCATCTCATCCCTGATGACAGGCACGTTGTCCGCCATCGCCTTTTCGCGGATGCTGCGGATCAGCTCGCTGCCCGATCCCGAAAACAGCCTTATAAATGTATCCAGTCTGTCCTTGTCAAGTTCCATCGCTGTCAACAGGCCCCCTGTCAAATAGCTTCAGCAGCTCTCGTGATGAGCTCCTCGAGCTGAAGGTGTACACCCCGGGCTTCACATCATAGCCGAACACGATGCTCTGCGCCCAGAACACATTTGCGTCATCGATGAGCCCGTTCTCCTCGAGCTGCCTGCCGACCGTAATCACGGAGCTGCCCTCGAGAATACTTATCGTCACCTTCATATCGCGCACGGAACGGTCGTGATTTGAAAAGACCGCGTATCCGAAGCTGTACGCCTGCCTCGCGCCGTACACCAGTCCCAGCGAAAAAACAACTATAAACAGCACCCACAGCGCCTGGCTGACGAAATTGTAGGTCATGCCGTGGATCCTGCCGGTAGTAAGCTTTCTCTTCTTTTTTCCTTCTGCCACGGCTGACCTCCTTTCCAATAGCTTGATCGCTCCGCGGTCAAGCGACGGCGACATTTTTGCTTCGCAAAAATGTTGTTCCTTCAGGACTGTATCACACTTCCACTTCCATCACTATGGGAAGTATCATGGGCGTTCTCTTTATCCTCTTCCAAAGGAAATCGCCCAGCTCATCCTTGATGCTGCTCTTAAGTCTGTTCCAGTCGGTGATGCCCCTGTCGAAGCAGTCTGCGGCGACCTTGGCCACCACGGCTCTGGCCTCCTCCATGAGATTCTCCGACTCTCTCACATACACGAAGCCCCTCGACACGATATCGGGTCCCGCAAGAAGCGAGTTCGTGTATTTCTCGAGCGTCATCACCACGATGAGTATGCCGTCCTTGGCAAGTATCTGCCTGTCGCGAAGAACGATATTGCCGACATCGCCGACCCCCAGTCCGTCGACCAGTATGTCGCCGCAGGTCACTGTCTCCACGACCTCCGCCGAGTCCTGTGTCAGCAAAAGCACCTCGCCGCACTTTAATATCTTTATGTTCTCCTTCGGAATATCCATGCTCTGCGCAATCTGCGCCTGCGCCATGAGATGCCTGTACTCTCCGTGCACCGGTATGGCATACTTCGGACGGAGCAACGCGTACATGAGCTTTATCTCCTCCTGGCAGGCATGACCCGACACATGGGTATCCTGGAATATGACCTTCGCTCCCTTCATGGAGAGCTCGTTGATGACCTTTGAGACCGCCTTCTCATTGCCCGGTATGGGGCTGGAGCTTAAGATGATCACGTCGGTGGGCTTGATGCTCACCTTCCTGTGTATGCCTCCGGCCATTCTCGAAAGAGACGCCATGGACTCCCCCTGGCTTCCCGTGGTTATGAGCACCGTCTTCTCGTCCGGATGGTTCTTCAGCTCCTCTATGTCGATCAGGGTTCCGTCCGGTATCCTGATGTAGCCCAGCTCCGCGGCAATGGATATCACATTTACCATGCTGCGCCCGTCGATAGCCACCACGCGTCCGTTTCTGTAGGCGGTGTCGATGATCTGCTGCACCCTGTCCACATTTGACGCGAAGGTCGCGACGATGATCCTGTGGCCCGAATACTCCGCAAAGAGCGCGTCAAATGTCCTGCCCACGGTCCTCTCTGACATGGTAAATCCGGGGCGCACGGCATTGGTACTGTCGCACATGAGTGCCAGCACGCCCTCCTTGCCCAGCTCGCCGAAGCGCTGAAGATCCGCAACGTCGCCGAACACAGGCGTGTAATCGATCTTGAAATCCCCCGTGTGGAAAACGGTTCCCACCGGTGTGGAGATGGCCAGCGCAGCGGCGTCCGCTATGGAGTGGTTCGTCCTTATGAACTCCACGGAGAACGGCCCGTAGTCCACGACCGTGCCGTATTTTACGATCTCGCGTCTCACATCGTCGAGCATCGCGTGCTCCACCAGCTTGTGCTCTATAAGTCCCATCGTGAGCCTCGTGGCGTAGATGGGTACATTGACCTGCGCGAGCACATAGGGTATCGCCCCTATGTGGTCCTCGTGGCCGTGTGTGATGAAGAATGCCTTTACCTTGGAGATGTTCTGCTTAAGGTAGGTCACGTCCGGTATGACCATGTCGATGCCCGGCATATCGTCCCCCGGGAAGGTCATTCCGCAGTCCACCACGATGATAGTGTCATCATACTCAAAGACGGTGATATTCATTCCGATCTGCTCCAGTCCGCCAAGGGGTATGATCTTTAGTCCCTTTTTCTGAATCAATTTTTCCTCCTGTCCCAGTGATCGGGGTTCACGTCCGTATTGCTCCCCGTCATATATCTGAATTGCTTTACTGCTTTATATCCTGTTTTTCTTCCTCTTCCTCATTCAGAAGTTCTTCAAAAATCTTGCCTATATACTCCAGCTCGTGGTCGTCCTCCACGGGCTCGTATGAGAGCTCGCCGTCCTTCTCGCCAAGCTCCCTGAATATAAACACGGGAGCATCCTCGTCGGGCTCCTCGGACACCAGAAGGTAGTTCACGCCTGCCACCCTGGTCTCCTCCCACACATATAACTCGGCCTGCTCGCCGTTATCATCCGTAAATATCAGTTTTTCCATGTTGTCCATATCGTTGTCCCTTTTTATGATCCCTCGATCGGCGTCTTCGCCGCCCGCACGAGATTACATATCATTTGTCCTCTCAGGATGACAGAAGACCCTTCTCCCTCATCCAGCCCTCGAGTATGAGGACCGCAGCCATCTGGTCGATGTAGCGCTTTCTCTCGCTCTTCGGTACATTCGTCTCAGAGAGTATCCCGTCCGCCTCCACGGTGGTGAGCCTTTCATCCGACATGTGCACCGGCAGACCCGTCCTCCTGCCCACCGTCTGCGCGAACTCAGAAGCCAGCCGGCTCCTCTCGCCCGCGGACCCGTCCATATTCAGCGGGTTGCCGACGACGATCGCATCTATACCGAGCTCCTTAACCAGCTCCTCTATCCTCGCGCAGGTCCTGCGCAGCTTGGCCGGCTTCTCCCTCCTTATCGTCTCCACAGGCATGACCATGAGCCCGAGTGCGTCCGATGCCGCCACGCCCACGGTGGTATTGCCGTAATCAAGTCCCATGTATCTCATACATTAGCTCAGCTTGTTCTCTATGTAGCACTTAAGAAGTTCCTCTAAGAGCTCGTCCCTCTCAGCCTTCATGATGAGGCTTCTGGCCCCGTTGTGGCTGGTAATGTATGTGGGATCGCCCGACATGATGTAACCCACGATCTGGCTTACGGGGTTGTATCCCTTCTCCACCAGCGCGCGGTACACCTGCTCGAGAACATCGCTCACGGAGAGCTGCTTCTCCGGAACCACCTTAAAATACTGTGTATCGTTAAAATTAGCCATTTTTTGCCTTTCTGCCGCCATCAGGCGCGCATCGGAATCACTTGCTTACCATAAGCCCAAGCACCGTGAACTCCCCGCCCGCGCTGTTCTCGGCCTTCACAAACTTCACCACATGCTCCGCCTCTGCATCGGACTTGAATACCTCCGAGGCCTCTGCGTAGCTGCCCCATCCTCCGGGGAAATCACCGTTTAACGTGGATACCTTCTCTCCGTCCACGTACACATCGTACTTAGCGCCCTTGCCGTTCGTGGTACGGTAGTAGAGCACGCCGAGATTTCTGAAGGTAAGTGTAAATGTCAGTCCTCCATCGCCCTCTTTGGATGTGTAGTCGTTGGGGAACTGCGCGAACTTCTTGCTCTTCTCGAAGGTACCGTAATCATCCGGCTCCACGTCATCGCTGTCGATTATCGCGCAGTCCTTATACTTCTCGGAGCCGATAGGAGCCAGACTCTCCCTGTCAAAGCCCTCGTACGAGGGATAGATATCCCTGTTGTGGTACACATTGTTCAGATACTTCCACAGTATCTCGCCCACGATGGCGTGTCCCATGGCTGAGGGGTGAACAGTATCGCCCGAAAGCACAGGCGAACTGTACACGCCGTCGGCTATGAGCATATTTATGCAGTTTGCGTAGGAGAGCATGGGCAGCTTGTAGTGAGCCCCCACTATAACCTCGTTCTCCTGGTCGCTCGAACCGTTCGTCTGGCCCATTATAAGCATGATAACGGCGGGATTCGACTTGTATGAGAGGATATTGCGGACGATATTTTCATAGGTCACGCGGCTGGTCTTTGAGCCTGCGTCATTTACCGCAAATTCTACCAGTACCAGATCGGGGTCGTACGCCAGAACGTCCGTGGCCAGTCTGTGCACTCCTATGTATGAGCCCGTGGCGCCGATGCCCGCATTGATCTTATTCACGGTGATGTCGGGGAACATATCCTCCCACCACTTGAAGAACAGGTCCGCGTAGCAGGTCCTAAAGCCCACCTCGCTGTCACCTGCGCCGTTTGAAATGGTGCCCTGTGTGATGGAGCCTCCGATCACAGCTATGGTGATGTCCTCGCCGGCCATGGCCTTCTTTATGACTCCCGCGACTGCGGTATCGTCCGTGTAATGGAACATATCCGCCTTCGCCATGTAAGTGTCGTCTATATAATTCGTGAGCGTCGCCAGACCGTCGGAGTAATCCATCTCCTCCACGGGAGCCGGCGCCTGCGTCGTGGTCTCCTCCTGTGATGGAACAGCCTCGGTCGTGTCCGAAACAGCGGCACTCGTCTGCGCCTGAGCGGATGTGACCTCACCGGTATACTCCATCCCGCCCTTGTCGGGCGCGAAGCACCCCGTGACCATAAGTGCGGCTGCGGCCGCAGCGATAAAATTCCTGCGTTTTTTCATATCAATCCTCCGTCTTCCTCTTCACGTCGCTCGAAGCAGCGGCTGAAATGGACACCTTCCTCTGTGTCTCCTTCTTCTTCCGGGGCGCGAAAAGAGCCTCGTAGACTCCGTCCTTACGTATCTGATTCATCTTCTCGGCATCCTCCGGCGTGAGCTTCTTCATGAGCTGCCATGCGAAAAGGACTGCCGCTGCGGTTATGATCGCCTCAAGTATAAGCACCACGACATCTATGGTTATGATATCATAAGCCCTTAAAAGTCCGGGCAGATAGTACGCGAAGCACCATGAGGTAAGAGTCACAAGGAAGGTCTTATTCATGAGTTTCCTCGCGATCAGTCCGAGCATCACCGCCAGCGTGATGAAGAAGGTGATATAGCAGAGTCTCTCGATACCCATCCACACATAGTAGAGCGGTCCGAGAGTGAACAGATACTGCGCGTCCTCCATGAACTGAGCGAACTGCTCCTCTCCCAGAGCGTCATAATAAGCCTGAAGGCCCACACCGTTTATCGTGGTGGCCATGAGCCAGCAGTTAAGGAACGTGGTGGTCACCCACCTCAGAGTCTCCACGAGCGCGTAGCCGTAGCCGAAGGCCATGATATTGCCCAGCTTTCCCGTGCCCGGGTTCCAGCCGAACTTGGCGAGCGAATAATTCATGCATACCACGGTCACAGTTGTCTGAATAAGCAGCGATATGACCGCTACTATCCTGCTGACGGCCACCTCGAAGCCCTGCGGTACACTGATCATATCCGTAACTATCTTCACACCCGCCAGCAGGAGCGCAAGTATCACATACTCCGTGATAAGGCAGGTGGCCATACCGAGAAAGGTGCCCTTGTAGGAGGTCGGATAAGCCCTCCTGATATAAAGGTAAGTGAGCAACGCAACGAGCAGAACAGCCACTATGACCACTCCCATGACAGTCACGCTCATTCCCGGCACCTTCATAGTAAAATCATACTTTTCCATCTTCTTTACAGCCGCATCCGAGGGAAGTCCCTCATGCGCGCCTGATCCTCCGAAGATAAATTGTATCAAACAATCCTCCCGGGTGTCAAGTAAATATCGGGGGATTCGGCAGTTTTTCGGCGATTCCGGTGAAAAAGAATCGATTTTTTTTTGAAAAATTTAATTTTTCGTTTGACAAGTATTATTTTATGTGCTATTTTAATTCAGTAACTTTTTATACTTTTTCAGATATTTTTTATTATCATGAAAAGTTGCACACCTGTCCGGCCAAAGGCACGGACAAACAGCAAAATGGAGGACGGTTTATGAACAAGGGTACTGTAAAGTGGTTCAATGCCCAGAAGGGCTACGGCTTCATCACAGATGAATCCGGCAAGGACATCTTCGTACACTTCTCAGGACTCGCGATGGAAGGCTACAAGACCATCGATGAGGGCCAGGCAGTAGAGTTCGATGTCATTGATGGACCCAAGGGACCTCAGGCTACAAACGTAACCAAGGCTCAGTAAGGGGGGCGCCTGTATTCCGATGCCATGGTTTTTGGGCAAGGACTCTTGTTCGATATACAGCATTAGAATCTCGGAAGTCTCAAAGGACCGCGCGATGCGCGGTCCTTTTCTTATGCCTGCCGTAAGGTCACACGGCTCTGCCTCACAGCTTATCTGTCGGAACATTTTATCAAAGCAGTCTCCACTGCGATCTTCTCGTCCATATTGCCCGTCTTTACCGCCTCCTCGTTGGCGACGCACATCTTAAGAAGGCCGAGCAGCTCGTCCTGTGTATAGCTTCTGGCCTGCCGCATGAGCTTGCCCGCCGCAAAAGGCATTATGCCGAGCTCCGATGCCACACTGCTCTGCCCCTGCCCCTCGGATATCATCCGTCTGGTTATGAGCAGCTGATTGATGTGCCTGCCGATCAGGTACAGTATCCTCATGGAGGGCTCGCGAAGTGCCAGCAGATCGTAATAGTACGCCAGCGCCTCCTGCGTCCTGCCCTCCGCAGCCGCCTCTATCATCTTAAAGACCTGGCTCTGCGGCACTACGGAGCACACCGCGTTTACATCGTCGTAAGTGACTCCCGCGCTGCCCCGGCAGTAGCTTATCAGCTTCTCGAGCTGGTTCTTTATATTCTCCATATCCTGCCCGGTGCGGAGCAAAAACTCCTCGCACACGCTCTCGCTTATGCCAAGCCCCTCCTTCTTGAGTATTCCTCCGATCCACTTCTTCAGAGTCCTCTCGTCGGGAGTATTCAGCTCGCAGGCGTAGCCCACCTTCTGAACCGTCTTGTAGAGCTTATTTCTCTTGTCGACCTTCTGCTCCGCAAATATTACCACGGCCGTATCCGGAAGCGACTCGATAAGCTCGCTCCAGCCCTCGCTTGCGGCCGAAAAAAGCCCCGTATCAGAAAGCAGTACCGTGCGGTATTTTGCGAAGAAAGGCATGGTCAGCGCGAAATCGGTCACAGCGCCGAGGCTTATATCTTTGCCGTCCGCCTTCATGCAGTTCATGGAATCCTGCCCCGCGGCGGCGCTGTACAACATGTTTTTGTACTGCCGTATGAGGTAATCCTCCGTTCCGAACAGGAGATATACACGCTTAAGTGTTCCGTCCCTGATATCCTGTCTTATATTCTCCATACATTATACGTCCTGCATCTCCCCGAGCTCCTCCCACCTTTCATAACAGTTCTCAAGGTATCTCTCGAGCTCCTGTCTGGAGGCGGTCAGCTCCATGAGCTTTTCGTGGTCGGAGAAATTCTCCTCGCTCGCAAGCTCCTCATCGATCCCCGCTATCTTCTCCTCGGTGGCGCTTATCTCGTCCTCGACCCTCTTCAGATCCGCTGCCAGCTTTCTCTGTCTGGCCTGCTCCTCCTTCTTCTGCTTCCAGTCGAGCTTGACCTGAGTGTCGTTTTTTGAGGCCATGGTCAAAACGGAAGCCTCCTGCTTCTTCTCGAGATAGTAGTCGTAGTTTCCGCCGTATTCCGTCACGCCGCCGTCGTGCAGCTCTATTATCCTGTGAGCGGTGCTGTTGATAAAGAATCTGTCGTGGGAAACATAAAGCACCGTGCCCTCGTAGCGCTCTAAAGCCTGCTCGAGTATCTCCTTGCTCATGATGTCGAGATGGTTAGTCGGCTCATCGAGTATGAGAAAATTCGCCTCCGAGAGCATGAGCTTAGCAAGCGACACGCGACCCCTCTCGCCTCCGGAGAGGTCACCTATCCTCTTGTATACATCATCACCCGTGAAAAGAAAGGCCGCAAGCACATTTCTGATGCGGGTATTGTTCATGTCGGGGTGCTCGTCGCTCATCTCTTCGAAGAGAGTCTTCTCCATGTGGAGCACCCTGTGCTCCTGGTCGTAGTAGGCTATCCTGACGCCTGCGCCCTCCTTCACCTTCCCGGCATCGGCCTGAACGATACCGTTTATTATCTTCAGTATCGTAGTCTTGCCGGTACCGTTGGCGCCGATCAGAGCCACATGCTCGCCTCTTTTTATCTGAAAGTCCACGTTTTCAAAAAGCGTTCTCTCTCCGTAGCTTTTCTTAAGGCCGCTCACCATGAGAACGTCATTGCCCGAGACCGAGCCCGGTGTCAATGTGAGCTTCATGGCGTCATCCGCCGTCTGGGGCTTGTCGAGCCTCTCTATCTTGTCGAGCATCTTCTCGCGGCTTTCTGCACGCTTGATGGACTTCTCGCGGTTGAATGACTTCAGCTTCTGAATGACCGCCTCCTGATGGGCTATGTCGGCCTGCTGTTTCTCCCAGGCCTTCATCTGCGTCTCCATCATCTCCTTCTTCATGCGGCTGTAGGCGCTGTATCCGCCGTCAAATACGGTACAGTGTCCCATGTCGAGCTCTATGATGCGGCTCGCCACCCTGTCGAGGAAATATCTGTCGTGGCAGACTATGAGCACCGCCCCGGGATAGGACATGATGTATCCCTCCAGCCACGATATCGACGACACATCCAGATGGTTGGTCGGCTCATCGAGCAGCAGTATATCGGGCTTTGAGAGCAGCAGCCTTCCCATGGCCACGCGCGTCCTCTCTCCTCCGGACAGGGAGCTTATCTCCTTGTCGAAATCCTCCTCATTAAACCCGAGGCCCTTTAATACGCCTGTGGCCTCGCTGTGCAGGGCGTATCCACCGTTTTGTTCAAACACGTGGCTGATGCGCGCGTACTCCTCCGCCGCGCTCTCGTCCTCGTACATCTTAAGCTCGAGCTGCCTCATCCTCTTCTCCATGGCAATGAGCTCATCGCCCGCGGACAGCACGGCCTCGTACACGGTATGTCCCCCCGGCATCTCCTGATGCTGCGAGAGGTAGCCCAGAGTCGCTCCCTTGGCGATGGTCACATCGCCCTCGTCGGCCTCGAGTTCTCCGGTTATTATCTTGAGCAACGTGGACTTGCCGGCCCCGTTTATACCAACGAGCCCGGCCTTCTGCTTCTCCTCTATGTGAAAGGATACCTGCTTTAAAACAGGTACCCCTACGAATGATCTGCTTATTCTGTTGCAAGCCAGTATCACTGCTCTTCCCTCTCCGACATGGGCACGTAATCCACATGCTCATGAACGTTTTTGAATGCGGGACGTATTATCTTGCCCGAGTGCATCTCCTCGATCCTGTGAGCGCTCCAGCCTGCGATCCTCGCGACCGCGAAAAGAGGAGTGTAGAGTTCCTCCGGGATGCCCAGAAGATTATACAAAAAGCCGCTGTAGAAGTCCACATTTGCGCACAGTGGCTTATCCGAGTTCAGCTTCTCGTGCAGTACATCGGGCGCAAGTCTCTCCACCGTATCGTAGAGATCGAACTCGTCCAGTCTGCCCTTCTCCTTCGCCAGCTCCCTGACATAGGACTTAAGAATAGTGCATCTGGGATCAGAGAGCGTATATACCGCATGTCCGATGCCGTAGATGAGTCCGCTTCCGTCGAATGCCTCGCCGGCAGCGATCTTCCTGAGATATGCGGTGATCTCGTCATCACTGCCCCAGTCCTTCACGTTCGCCTTGATATTCGCGAACATCTTGCCCACGCGGATATTTGCGCCGCCGTGCTTCGGGCCCTTCAATGAGCCGAGAGCTGCCGCCATGACCGAATATGTGTCTGTACCCGTGGAGGATACCACGTGATCCGTAAATGTCGAGTTGTTGCCGCCGCCGTGCTCCGCATGCACCACGAGGCACATATCCAGAAGCTTCGCCTCTAAAGGTGTGTAGCTCTGATCCGGGCGCATGATGGAGAGAAGATCCTCCGCCATGGACAGCTCGGGGTTGGGCATGTGAAGAGTCAGGCTCTGCCTGTTGTAATAGTAGTTATATGCCTGATAGCCGTACACCGACAGAAGGGGGAATCTGGAGATCAGCTGCATACACTGTCTCATAAGGTTCTCCGGCGATGTGTCGTCCGCCTTGTCGTCATAGGGATAGAGCGCGAGCACGCCCCTCATGAGAGTGTTCATGACCTCTGTGGCTGGTGCCTTCAGGATAACGTCCCTGGTGAAGTTCTTCGGCAGGCATCTGTAGAATGACAAAAGCTCCTTGAACTCATCGAGCTGATGCTTCGAGGGCAGCCTGCCGAAGAGCAGAAGGTAAACACACTCCTCGAAGCCGAAGCGGTTCTCATCCGTGAAGCCCTTAACGAAATGATTGATATTCACTCCGCGGTAGTAGAGTCTGCCCGGTCCCGGCACCTTGTTATAGTCTATCATGCTGTAGCCGTGCACCTCACCGATCTCGGTAAGTCCGGCCAGCACGCCCGTGCCGTCCTTGCGGTCGCGAAGGCCGCGCTTGACATCGTATTTATCGTACAGCGCGGGATCGATCTTGCTGTTCGCGTCGCTCAGCTGCGCGTATCTTATGATCTGTTCGTTGTTTATGAGGTAGGGATTGATAGAGTTATCCATGGTGCCTCCTTTCTGTAAAGCCCGCCCCGGCGGGACCAGAAGAGTATTTTATCACAAAAACATCCCCGTTGCAAGCATCAAATGTTAAGGCCCGCCATCGCCAGGGCATTTCCTACGCCCTCTCCCGTGTTGAAGCCGAAGATGGCGCAGCACAGAAGGTCCACCGCAAATGCTATGATCAGCACCGCGCACAGTATCTTTGTGTTCCTTTTTCCGAACTTCTCAAGCACGCGTTTTATTATCGGGCCGAGCACGTAAACTCCCGCGAAGCCGCCTACCGCGAAGGCCAGAAGGCCCGCCAGACAGATACGGCCGTTAAGGTTCAGAAACATGTCGTTGTAGTTCCAGTATTCCGCGTTCTTCGCGAAATCCAGCACGAAGCTGGTCAGATACTCCAGTATGCCGCAGAGCACCATCGTGTAGACAAAAAGCTTGGGCTTGTTGTTCTTGTAACGGTTTAAGAACATGATGATGGTCGCGCCGCCCGAGCCGTATATGGGCAGCCACGGCCCGTACAGTGCGCCGCGGTTGGCAAACTCGTGCGTCTGGAAAAGATGGAGTCCCACCTCCCATATCCAGCCGATCATGCAGAATACGAAAAACATGATGATGAAATCCGTGATATGGTACTTGTCCGCGCTGTCGAAGCTCGAGCCCTTGATCACTACATCCTTAAGCTCATACTCGCAGCTTATCTCATCGGGTTCCTCTCCCGCAGCCACTCTGTCGATATATGCATATGAGTCAAAACCGCTCTCCACAAAAAGGCTCCTGTCGATATCCTGTCTGTGGCGAAGCACGAAATACATCTCTATATCCGAAAAGGTCGAGACAGGTGTGGACACCAGCAGGTTCATAAACGGTATCATGTTTATTACATAGAAATATATATAGGAGATATTCATCACGAATATGTTCCACTTATATCCTCTTGTCATGTCGATCGAGAGCTTTTTGGCCTCCTTCCATGTCACATCGGGGTTCTCCGCTATGATATAGGGCACAAAATAATACTGGTAGACCTTATATATGCCGCCGACGATCGTAAGCATCCACAGAAGCAGTGAGATCCTGTAGAAAAATACAGTCTTTATAACATGCAACAGCCTGCCGTCTCCGAACGGCGCGAGTATCCTTCTCTTTTTAACATTCCTCTGGAAGCGGTTCTCCATCATGAACCGGTACTGTCCTATGGCAAGCGCCTGCGACACCAAAAATCCGACCACGGCAAAAAACAGCACAGTGAGCATCAACAAAGCCACCACCTCGCCCATATTTCTCTCCACATAGGACTGGTTCGTGGCCAGAATATTCAGCAGCCAGCTGTAGGAAAGCGCCGTAGAGTTGACCCATGGCTTGATAATGCCCTCGCGGACCACCTCAGGCAGAGCACGGACCACCTTGATACCCATGGCATAGTTCACCACGTTGTTCACATCATCCATATTTACGATGCCCGTGCCGAAGCGTTCGTCTATATATCTGACCTCTCCCGAAGCGGCGGAGTTCACTATGCCCGCGAAGGAGAACAGAAAGAACACCAGTATCATCTTCACATACGGCTTAAAGCCCCTCGTAAAGACTGTTCGCCTCACCCGGCTTCTTATCAGCCGAAAGCGCCACTGAATCGGTTTTTGCTTTTTACCCTTACCCATAAGGAATCCCCTTATTTACCGAAAGATATGTTGATCACTGTAACTTCGCTGTCGGTACCGACCCTGATGGGCGGCCCGTAATATCCAACACCTGCTGTCACCACGGTCTGCATGCCGTAGAGCTCCTTCACGCCGTAGGCGTTCTCGTTGAACAGGGGCACGATGAAATTGCCCGGGAATATCTGACCGTCATGCGTGTGTCCGGAGAGGACCGCGTCCGCGCCGGCCTTTGAAAGCTCCTCGTAGTCCCTTGGCTCGTGCTGGAGCACTATGACAGGCATAGTCTTGTCGACAGACGCCAAAAGCGTGGCTGCGTCCATCCTGTTGTCCGTGCCGTCACCGGCTCTCTCCCCGTCGATACGTCCCGCAAGTGTAAATGCGTCCGCTATGACCACGCTCTCGTCATAGAGCATGTTAAAGCCCGACGCCTTGAAGAAATCCTCCATCGACTGCGGCCTGAAGGCCTCGGTGACCGGCGAGATGCAGAAGCCTCCGAAGAGGTTCTCATCCACGTCGTGATTGCCCGCGACGGCGTACACCCCGTACTTCGCCTCAAGCTTCGACAGCGCCGCGGAGTACTTCTCCGGATCCTTAAGTCCGTCGATGTTGCTTGTGAATATGTCACCGGCTATGACTATCAGGTCAGGTTTCTGCTCATTTACCATTTGAACCATATTTTCGGTCATCTGCACATTGGAATTAACGCTCAGATGAAGGTCGGCTAAGAGTACAACCTTGAAGCTGTCAACTGAGCACTCCCTGTCGATATTCAGATCATATGTCACGAGCTTTGTGTTCTGCGCGTGTACAAGGCCGTATACCGACACTATAAGCGCGATGAGGCATGAAAAATGGAGCGCATGCCCTATCAGCTTCGGGTCGATCTTACCCGCCTTCGTTATTATCTTAAGAACTATGGTCGCAAAGAGAACCATTGCTGCGTAGAACATGAAGAAGGCAAACCATATGTTGCCTATCTTCATGCAGATGAACTTAAAATCACTGTTCGGAAGATACGCTCCGAGCATGGGTATGACAGCCAGTATCACATAGATGAAGATCCTGAGCGGCCTTGTCTTTTTGCCGATGTTCTTCAGCTGATTGTGATGGTTTACGACATATTCCGTGATGATCGAGATAAGCGTCTGCGCGATTATGTACGAGACCAGAAATATTTTACCAAGCATCTGTTTCCCTCTGTATTTATTTATCAGGGAGCGGCGTGACCTCAGTTACAGTGAGAACTCCTCCCTTTACGAAGAATCTTATGTTATGCCCCGCGAAGCTCACTCCGTAGAGCCTGCTTTCATCATCCTGATACGCGGGGCGGGGATCCTGCGAAAGAAGCCCCGCAGCCGCCTCCCTCTTATCCTTGGGAAGCTCAAGCAGAAGCTCCTGAGGGAAATCCACGCTGAGTCCGTAGTCCACGCATTTTTCCGCGAAGCCGTCCACCGCCTCAGGGTGCGCGTCGGTGTAGGAAAGATACGGCTTTATATCTATCACTGCCGTAGAGTCCCTCATATCCACGCCCGACACATACAGCTTCGGCCCCTCGTCCGTGTATTCAACCCGCTCAAGCTTCACGCACGAGAGCCCTATCGGGTTCGGCCTGAAGGGCGAGCGCGTGGCAAACACCCCCGCGGGCGTATTGCCCCCGAGCCTCGGCGGGTGCACGGTCGCGTGATATTTGTCCGGCACGTCAAACCTCCACAGCACCCAGATGTGCGAAAAGCCCTCTATACCGGCAAAAGCGTCGGGATTTCTGTACTTCGGCAGAAAATCTATCACTCCCGTGAGCTCTTTAACGAGTCCGGCCTGGCGCGGCACTCCGAACTTCTCGGGCAGGTCGGTGTGCACATACCCTATCACCTCGTACATGTCACCACCCCCGCACGCTGAAGCCGTATTCGTCGTCGCGAAGCGCCATGTCGCGGCACTGTATATCGTCTATCCTTATGTACAGGTCTCTGTTCAGCATCTCAAGCATCTTCGCTATGAGTCCGCCCTCGCCCTGCACCTCCATCTCGACGCTCCCGTCATCGCAGTTGCGCACATATCCGGTGAGTCCCAGCGCCCTTGCGGCGTGGCTTGCCTTGTATCTGAAGCCGCAGCCCTGCACCCGCCCGCGGCATATATAGTGTTCTCTTATCATCGATAATTATATCTAAACTGCCCCGGAGACGTTCCCCGGGGCAAATACACTGTGAGGCTTAACCGCCCGTCTCAGTATTATTTATTGAACTTCGACATAGCGGTGTCGGAAACATCCTTCACAACATCCTTAACGGAGTCCTTGATGTTCTGGCCCTTCTGTACATCGTCGACCTCGCGCTTTACAGCCTCCACAGCCTTGTCAGCAACTGCCTTCACATCGTCCTTTGAAACACTTCCGGCCACCTGTGATGCGATATCCTTGATATCCATGGTTTCATACCTCCTTATTGTTGATAGTTGTATTATACCATAATGCATTCGC
>DGVE01000070.1 GCA_002395865.1 Lachnospiraceae bacterium UBA4292
CATAGCCAAGCGGTAAGGCGTGGGACTGCAACTCCCTGACCCCCGGTTCAAATCCGGGTGTCACCTCTTATGACCCGGAGCTTCTCCGGGTCATTCTTATGTAAACAAGTAATAAACTATACAATGCCCTTTTGGGGCAGAGATGATATAATATGTCGAACGATGATTACAAAAAAGCTCTGAAGCTTGGAATGAGAGAGTACCACAACCGTTTGGCGGAGGGGAAGGATCCATACCTGCCTGCTCTCATGGACAAGCCGGAGATGTCGGAAACACTCAGAACGGTCCGGCTCGGACTGGTCGATATTCCTCTTGACAGGATAGTGGGTACGTATACCGCTGGCAGGCAGAACGCATTTGCGGCCAATTTCATGCCGCTTTTGGAGGTCGGCACGGAATTCGCCACGAAATGGTCGGTGCTGTGCGATGCGCACCTGAACGAGGGCATACACGATTCCATTATCGCGTATGAGTACATGAACTATTTCTATGTTCAGGAGGGCAACAAAAGGGTCAGCGTGCTGAAGTATTTCGAGGCTGACCAGATACCCGGAACGGTCGTCAGGATACTTCCGAAGAAGACCGATGCCAAGGAAAATGTGATATATTACGAGTTCGTGGACTTTTACGATAAGAGCCAGGTGAACTACATAGAGTTCAGCCAGCCCGGCAGATTCGCGAAGCTCATAGAGCTCATGGGCCTCACACAGGATCATGTGTGGACCGATATAGACAAGGAGACCTTCAAATCGGTATATCACCGCTTCAAGAGCGCGTTCCTGTCGCGCGGAGGCTCCAAGCTGCCCATTACGGTGGCAGACGCGCTCTTGGGCTACATAGAGGTCTACGGCTACGATGAAGTGAGGGACAAGCTTCCCGCGCAGATCAGGGATGATCTGGCCGGCATATGGTCCGAATTCACCATCATCAATCAGGAGAAGCCCGTAGAGCATCAGCTCGAGCCGAAGAAGATCGAGACCATACCGATCATAACCAACCTTACAAAGATCATAACTCCCCTTCCGAAGATACTGAAGGTGGCATTCA
Organism: Lachnospiraceae bacterium UBA4292; assembly: GCA_002395865.1. Classification (GTDB taxonomy): domain Bacteria; phylum Bacillota; class Clostridia; order Lachnospirales; family Lachnospiraceae; genus UBA4292. The sequence continues at coordinate 1,048 of DGVE01000070.1, forward strand.
TAAACGACAAGAACCCGCTGATATCCGCGTGGACCTACCAGCACGAGCTGGGCAGGCTCTACGTGTCGGACGTGTTCAGGGAAAGGGCGGAATTCACCGCGTACAATGACGCGATGGTGGACGGTTCCGCCATGGCAGCCATAGAGAAGGCTGTGGCGGACGGCAACAAGGTGATATTCACCACCACGCCCCAGTTTGCGGCCGCGACATTGAAGGCTGCGGCGGCTCACCCGGATGTGAGCTTCTTCAACTGCTCCCTAAACTACACGCACAGTCTGATAAGGACTTACTATGCGAGACTCTACGAGGCGAAGTTTTTGGCCGGAGTGGTGGCAGGTGCCCTTGCAGACGACAATAATATCGGTTATGTGGCGGATTATCCCATTTTCGGTACCACTGCGGATGTAAATGCGTTCGCAATAGGGGCTACCATGTCGAACCCGCGCGCGAAGATAAAGCTGAAGTGGAGCGCGATAGAGGGCGCGGACCCGATAAATGAGTTCAGACGCGAGCACGTCAAGGTAGTGATGGGGCAGAACCTTATCAGAAACGGCGACGGAAGAAGGGAGTTCGGATTGTTCACCATGAACGACGCGGGTGTGACGAACGTAGCCATCTCACTCTTTAACTGGGGAGCCTTCTACAAGAGGATGATAGACGATATATTCACCTCGGGCATCATCAAGGACGACCTGTCCGATGCAAAGAGATCCCTAAACTACTGGTGGGGGCTCGACGCCGGAGTGGTGGATTTCATATGCTCCCTGAAGATGGGCACGGGCACGAGAAAGCTTCTCGATTTGCTTCGCAGAAATATAACGAACGGATCATTCAGCCCCTTCGAGGGTGAGATCATTGCCCAGGGAGGGGTAGTCATAAACCGTGAGGGAAGACTGACACCCGAGCAGATGATATGCATGGGGTGGCTTCATGAAAATGTGGAAGGGGAGATACCGGACGTGAACAGGTTAAGAGCCGACGCACGACCGGTTGTATGGCTTCAGGGACTGTCCGCCGACGAGACAGCGCCCTCACCTGCGAGGAACTGATGAAGATACTGGCCATAGCGGATACGGAGAGCAAGGCACTGTGGGATTATTTTGACAAGAGCAGGCTCGAGGGCATAGACCTCATAATCTCCTGCGGAGACTTAAATCCCAGCTATCTGTCATTTCTCGCGACGTTCACCAAGGCTCCTGTGATATATGTCCATGGCAATCATGATGCCGGGTATGATATGCAGGGACCTGACGGCTGCGAGTGTATAGATGACAGAATATTTGTCTACAGGGGCGTGAGATTCTTAGGCCTCGGGGGAAGTATGCGCTACAAGGCAGGGGCTTACCAGTATTCGGAGAAGGAGATGCGAAAGCGTATCTTTAAGCTCAGACACAAGATCAGAAGACGAAAGGGCTTCGATGTGCTGGTGGCGCATTCTCCCGCATACGGCATAGGCGACGCGAGCGATCTGCCGCACACAGGCTTCAAGTGCTTCCTGCCCCTTCTGGATAAATACAGACCCTCCTATTTTCTGCACGGCCATGTGCACGCCACGTACGGCGGAGATTTCAAGAGGGAGAGAGAATACGGCAGCACCTGCGTTATAAATGCGTACGAGAGGTATGTGTTTGAGATAGAGGACGGGAGCTGCGGTCCCACAATTTACGAGCGCTTCAAGCGCTGGAGATGGGAGAAGTTCAGAAAGTGAAGAACGGAATTGGTAGATTTATTGCGTCCATGTGCTGCGCACTGGCGTTGTGCAGCTGCGCTTCGACCGTGGACCGGCTTTCGGAGCAGGAATCTTCGGGAACGCAGATACAGACGCAGAATACGCTGCCTGAGACGACAACAGAACAGCCCAAGCCCGAAAAGCTCTTTTTTTCTGAGAGTGAGATAACGGTAGATGCGGCCAC
>DGVE01000105.1 GCA_002395865.1 Lachnospiraceae bacterium UBA4292
TGTCCAGGGTTCGAGCCCCTGGAGGCGCACTAAGGTCATTCTTTGGGGTTTTTGTACTCTGGGGAATGGCTTTTTTTCTATAATCTGTTCCGGGGGCAGACCATGAACCATATAGTATCCGAACTGATAGTATACTCGAATATCGGGAGCGACTCCATTCTCGCAAACCTCGCGTCCATCTGCGCGGGCGCGGCAAGAGGAGAGGACGCTGATGAGCTTCGCTCGAGGCTCTACACTCAGGTGCGCCGCCTCATGGAGCTGGGCACATCGTACGGCTTCGACGAGAATCTCTGGCAGAATTATCTCACATTCCTGCTCATCACGCAGGAGAACCCTTTTTCTGTGACCTGCGAGAAGGTTGGCGCGGGCAATGGCAGCGTCAACAGCATAGTGATGCACGATTTTGAGGCATTTTACAAGCTGTTCCACTACGACTTTTCATCTCTTAACGCGTACCTGAACACGGATGTATTCGACATCCTCACGAACTACAGGGCGATAGTCAAGCCCGAGCTCATGTACAACAAGAACGTGAGCGAGAAGGTCAGGGCGCTCTCGCGCACTCTTTCGAAGCAGCAGGACGCGCAGGGGCTTTTTGAGACCGTGAGCGGCTTCTACCGCGACTACGGTGTGGGAATGTTCGGACTTAACAAGGCATTTCGCATCTCTCAGAGCGCAGGCGGCGTGAACTTCCTTCCTATTAAGAACATGGATGCGGTGGTCCTCTCGGATCTGGTCGGCTACGAGCTGCAGAAGAAGAAGCTCATAGAGAACACGGAGGCCTTCGTGGAGGGACGCGGCGCAAACAATGTCCTGCTCTTCGGCGACAGCGGAACCGGCAAGTCCACGAGCATAAAAGCCATCGTAAATGAATTCTACGACCGCGGCCTTCGCATGATCGAGATCTACAAGCACCAGTTCAAGGATCTGTCGGCGGTCATCGCCGCGATAAAAAACAGAAACTACCGTTTCATCATATACATGGACGATCTGTCCTTCGAGGAGTTTGAGATAGAGTACAAGTTCCTGAAGGCGGTGATCGAGGGCGGTGTCGAGACCCGTCCCGAAAATGTTCTGATCTATGCTACGTCCAACCGCCGCCACATCATCAAGGAGACCTGGAGCGACCGCTCGGATGTGGAGAACGAGGCGGGCATCCACAAGTCGGACACGATGGAGGAGAAGCTGAGTCTTGTCCATCGCTTTGGTGTGACCATCTACTACGGCAAGCCGGGCCAGAAGGAGTTCTTCGACATCGTGAAGGAACTGGCATCTCGCGAGGGCATCGACATGGACGACGCGCAGCTTCTCGCTGAAGCGAACCGCTGGGAGATGTCGCACGGCGGCAGAAGCGGAAGAACGGCGGCGCAGTTCATCACCTATCTGAAAGGCAGGACACTGTAATGGCTATGAATCCCAAGAAAATGATGCAGGCCAAGATGAGCTGGGAGAATTTCAAGGCTTCCCACCCGCGCCTCATCCCGTTTATCAACGCGGCCGGCGCGCAGGTGCGCGAGGGCAGCATCATCGCCATGAGCGTGACGGACCCGGACGGCCGCGTCATCGAGACGAATCTGCGCGTCACGGCGCAGGATATGGAGCTTATTGCGCTCGCACGCGAGATGGCCGGGGAAGTGTAGTCCCCGCCCTGACAGAGAAGTCCGAAGCCTCCCTGAGCGAACGAAGTGAGTTGAAGGATCTTTCTTAAAACATGCAAGCGGGGTAATACGAACTATGAGTATCAATAAATATATAAGGCGCGTGATCATGTGCGCCGCATTATCAATGGCACTCTGCGGGTGCAGAGGAAAGGATGCGCCCGAAGCGACCGAGGCGCCCACGGCGAAGGCGCCGTTTATCGATCTGAACGGAGACGGGATACCGGACGAGGTGGTGACGGTCCCGAGGACCGAGCCGGACACTGAGGAGGTCACGACCACGGCCGTAGTGGTTGAAACTGCCGCACCGGAGCCATCGCAGTCCGAGCCCGATACGCCGGCTCCCGGACCCGATGAGAACGTGGAGGAGACACCGTCGGCCGAGCCCGATGAGGAGGTCGAGGAGACGCCGGCCGTAGCGGTGGCGGAGAGGCTCGAGGTGGAGATCCCCGGAGAGTTTTATATAGGGGACACCCTCACCGCGGAGAATTTCAATGTGAAGCTTTTCATGAGTGACGGCTCTGTGATAGAAAGCCCTCCCGGCTGGGCCGCATATCCGCTCAGGCTGGACTACGAGAACAATCTCATTACCATACTTTATGAGGAGCTGAGCACGCAGGTGCAGGTTCCCGCGACCGAGCGCCCGAAGCAGGAGATCGTCAGGTCCATCGCCGGAAACGGAGCCATTTTCTATGATAATCACTCCGATATAACCGTCTGCGTGGATCCGGGTCACCAGGGCGCGGGCAATAACGGCAAGGAGCCGAACGGCCCGGGCTCCGAGGAAATGAAGACCATGGTCGCAACGGGTACCACGGGCGTTGCCACCGGTATCAGGGAGTCGGTCATGGTACTGAACGCGTCCATGAAGATACGCGATGAGCTCCTGGCCCACGGCTACAACGTCCTCATGGTGCGCGAGTCTCAGGATGTCGACATTCCCAACAGCACGCGCGCCCTGATGGGCAATACAGCCAATATCTGCATCCATATCCACGGAAACGGCGTGAATGATCAGTCCGTCTCGGGACTCTTATGCATGGTGCCCTCCACCCCCAATCCGTGGGTGGGTCCCCTCGCTCCCGAGTGCGCGAGGCTTGCGGAGCTCATCCGTGATTATGCCTGCATGACATCGGGCGCGAAGAAAATGTCAAACCTCGTCACGGACAAGATGACCACCCTGAACTGGTCCACTGTCCCTGCCGTGATCATCGAACTGGGCTTTATGACCAATCCCGATGAGGACCGCCTCTTAAACAACGACGACTATCAGGCTCTCCTTGCCCGCGGCATCGTCGCCGGCATCGACGCCTATTTCGGACGATGATAACAGCTCACGCGTCGTGCAGAGTAAAAAACCCCCGGGGACACGAGTCGCTGCGCTCTGACGGTCCCCGGGAGTATTTTACTCTGCCCTTTGCTGACTGTTTTTACCGGAGGAGGTTACTCCGCCCGCCCTCTCTGTCAGGACGTGACGGGTGAAAATACTTCGGGGGACCATGTGACCGAAGGGAGCGGCTGCGTCCCCCGGGGTTTTTTCACCCGGCGCGTCCGTCCGGATGGCCGCAGCCATCGAGGGCCGACAGGAATGAAAGCCCCGGCGCGGCCGTCCGGATGGCCGCAGCCATCGAGGGCCGACAGGTGCGCGGTTTTTGCCTATAATGGCAGGGTATAATTATAAAAAGTGTGTAAAAAGGTGTTGATAAATGTTAAACTGCGTGCTATTATTAGCGCGAATGCTCACACAGTGGGCGGATAATATTATGATAAGGAGGATAATGATATGATTTGTCCTAAGTGCGGTAAAGAAAATGCCGACGACAGCAAGTTCTGCGAGCACTGCGGCGCGCCCCTCGAGGCAGTCGTAGAGGAAGTGAAGGAAGAAGTCAAAGCTGCCGCTGAGGAAGTCAAGGAGGAGGTCAGGGAGGAGGCCAAGGAAGTTCAGACCGAGGTCAAGGCCGAGGTAGAGAGGAAGGCTGCCAACATCCCCACCCCGAAGGCTCCCAAGGATCCGAACGGCAAGAAGGGACTCGATCCGAAGGTGCTCATCGCGGCTATCGGCGCAGTCGCAGTCATTGCTCTCATCGTTATACTGATCAATGTGTTCTCCGGCGGCTCGGGAAGCGGTTACAAGGCTGCTTATGAGGCTATTCCCGATCCCGACAACGAGTGTACACACATCGTTAATGCGGGCAAGGTCATCGCGAAGGTCGGCGAGGACGCTGATGTGGCGACCATCTCCGCTGACGGTTCCATCGCTCTTTTGACCGAGGGCGATGATGACGATGTCACAGTATCCGTTATCAAGAACGGCAAGATCACAAAGGTTGCCGAGAACATCGAGCCCGTTGCATTCTCGGATACGGGAGCATCCTTCGTATTCCTGAATGAGGACGAGGAGCTCATGCTCTACACAGTTTCTTCAGGCAAGTCTGAGAAGATTGCCGGCGAGATCAAGAGCACAAGAGTAGCTATCTCTCCCGACGGAAAGTCAGTTCTCTACACCCAGTATGATGAGGAGGACGAGGTAACAGCTCTCTATCTGTACGCAAGCGGCAAGTCCACCAAGATCGCAAAGGACGGCATATATCCCGTTACTCTTTCAAACGGCGCAAAGAAGATCTATGCTTACGACTCAGAAGGCGAGTCACTCGTTCTTTACAACGCTAAGGGCGAGAAGGTAGCAAAGATCGGCGGTTCAGCATCCAAGTATTTCGTAGTCAACAAGGATCACACAGATATCATCTTCACAGACGGTGATAAGACATACATCTCTGTAGACGGCGGTGAGAAGGTCAAGCTTGCCAGCGTTAACATGCTCTATCCTGTGCTTCCCAAGACAACTACCATGATCACCACAAGATCATACGGTACCGTATATACCTATGGTATTTCAAACTTCAAGAACATCATCGTAAGGGGCGGCGGCTCTCTGTATTATCTCAACTCCAAGTATGAGACAGAGAACAAGATCAGCGACGCTTCAAGCGCTATGACAGCTGACGGTTCCACAGTTTACTACTACAAGAACGAGAACCTGTACTCAAAGAACATCAAGAAGGCTGACGCGGAGCAGGTAAAGATCGCAAGCAAGCTTGCATCCAACTTCGTTATCTCTTCCGACGGCAAGACTGTTTACTACATCAACGAGGACGATGAGCTTCACTCCTACAAGGGAACGAAGGACACCAAGCTCGCCGACGATGTTGACTATGTATACATCTCAGGCAAGAATAACGTATTCTTCGAGTCGGACGGCGGAGTATTCTATGTATCAGGCTCAAGCAAAAAGGCTGTAGCTACCGAGGCTCTCGGTATGGCAGTTGACGCTACCGGTTCTGTATACGTGTTCAAGGGCGACGAGGATGCCTATGACATTCTCTACAGCAACGGCGGCACAAAGTTCGATGAAGTTCTCAAGGGACTTTCCAGCGAAAAGTAATTAGCCTTACAATATGTATTGATCTGCTATCAATGGGGGTGGCTTCTTGTCACCCTCATTGTTTTTCTTATAGGATTCAGAACCATTTTTCTATACAAGAACGGAGGAATGTGCTATGATAGAGAAGATAACCGAAATTAACGATTATATAAACGGCCTCGTGTGGGGCTGGCCGGCGCTGATACTTTTGGGAGCGACGGGCGTGATCCTGACTCTTATGACAGGCTTCTTCCAGATAAGACATTTCGTTTACTGGATGAAGCATACCGTGGGCGCCATTTTCATGGACAGCCATGTGACCGGTCACACGAAGGACAGGACCATATCGCAGTTTCAGTCCCTGTGTACCGCGCTCGCGGCTACAGTCGGCACCGGCAATATCGTCGGCGTGGCGGGAGCCATAGCCACGGGCGGTCCCGGAGCCGTGTTCTGGATGTGGGTCATCGCCTTCTTCGGCATGATGACCAACTACTCAGAGAACGTGCTTGGTATCCTCTACAGAAGGAAGAGTGCCACAGGTGAGTGGCACGGCGGCGCGATGTACTATCTTCGCGACGGTCTGGGAGCGAAGAAGGGCTGCAGGATGATCGGAGCTGTGCTCGCGGTCCTCTTTTCGATATTCTGCGTTCTGGCATCGTTCGGTATCGGCAATATGAGCCAGGTCAACT
>DGVE01000115.1 GCA_002395865.1 Lachnospiraceae bacterium UBA4292
CTGAAGTCGGACAGCGGGTATATAAAGCCGGAGAACATAATACTGCTTGAGACGAGCGCTCAGGGCGGGCGGACGCTTCTGGCCATTTATGGTGAAGGCAAATCCATAGTTGCGCCGTTTCGTGAGAAGACCTTCAGAAGCCTTCTTGGCCTTCTGGGGCTGACGGAGGCTGCACAGTCTATGTGTTCGGACAGCGAGTTCGCTGCCGAGATCTCCGGCTACGAGCTTAGGGTCGAGAGGGTCGTACTGGACGGGCTCTTCTCAAAAAAGAACTTTTATAAGAGAAGGGTGGCTGTTCTTAAGCTTCCCGAGATTAAGAGAGAAGAAACAGAGGATACGGATAATGTCACAGAAGCTGATATATCTTGACAACAGCGCCACGACTCCGGTGCTGCCGGAGGTCGCGGACGAGATGGACAGGGTGCTGAGGAACTGCTTCGGCAACCCGTCGTCCATGCACCATCTCGGCATGGATTCGTCAAAGGTAATAAAGGAAGCCAGACAGACGGTGGCGAAGACGCTCAAATGCCGCGAGAGCGAGATCATATTTACATCATGCGGTACGGAGGCGGACAATCTCGCGATAATAGGCGCTGCCACGAGAGCATCCCGTGCCGGCAAGCACGTCATAACTTCGGATATAGAGCATCCAGCGGTACTCGAGTCCATGAAGGCTCTCGAGACCTGCGGGTTCGAGGTGACATATCTGCCTGTGAATAACGACGCGGTGATAGATGTAGAGGAGCTGAAGGCCGCCATAAGACCTGATACGGTGCTGGTGAGCCTTATGTACGTGAACAACGAGGTGGGCTCCGTTATGCCTGTGGCAGAGGCGGGACGCGCGATAAAGAGCGCCAATCCGAATACACTTTTCCATGTGGACGCGGTGCAGGCTTATACAAAGATGCCGCTGAGACCTCAGTCGATGGGTATCGACCTTTTGTCCGCCAGCGGCCACAAGATACACGCATCGAAGGGCGTGGGCTTTCTGTACGCATCGGACAAGGTGAAGTTCAACACTCTGATGCTCGGAGGCGGGCAGCAGTCGGGTCGCAGGAGCGGCACGGAGAATGTACCCGGTATCGCGGGCATGGCACTTGCGGCAGATAAAGCGTTTTCCTCCATGGAGGAGGATGTCGCGAGAATGTACGCTCTGAAATCATATTTTATCGGGGAGCTTCTTAAGCTCGACGGAGTGTATATCAACGGCAGGTATGGTCGTGACAGCGCGCCGCATATAATCTCCGCATCCTTCGAGGGGATCAGGAGCCAGGTGCTTTTAAACGCGCTCGATGCGAAGGGCATCTGCGTATCATCGGGCTCGGCCTGCTCGGCTAACCACCCGGGCATCAGCAGGACGCTCAAGTCGATGGGGGTAAAGTCCGCGCTGCTCGATTCTACGATACGTTTCTCCATGTCGGCGCTCACGACGAAGGAGGAGCTCGACTACACTATTGAGGTGCTGAACGACACACTGCCTGTGCTGAGGCGATTTACGAGGAAATAATATGAGATTCAACACATTTTTGATAAAATATGCCGAGATAGGTATAAAAGGAAAAAATCGCGCCGTATTTGAGGATACCCTTGTAAGACAGATAAACCGTGCTCTCAAGGACTGCGAGGGGGATGTAAAGGCCTATAAGCAGCCCGGAAGGATCTACGCCGAGGCGGAGGGGGATTGCGACTACGACGAGGTGATCGAGGCTTTAGGCAGGGTGTTCGGTATCAGCGGCATCTGCCCCGTGGTGCAGCTTAAGGACGAGGGCTTCGAGAAGCTCGCAGGCGACGTCATAGATTATATCCGCGAGGTATACGGCGCGGACTGCGCGAAGACATTTAAGGTGAACGCCAGGCGCGCGCGCAAGGATTACCCTATGAACAGCCAGCAGATCAATGAGGACCTGGGAGAGAGGATACTGGACGCATTTATCGGTATGCGTGTAAATGTGCACGATCCCGACATACTTCTTAACATAGAGGTCAGGGAAAAGTTCATCTGCCTGTATTCGATCACCATACCCGGCCCCGGCGGAATGCCTGTGGGCACGAACGGAAAGGCCATGCTGCTCTTATCGGGCGGTATAGACAGCCCCGTGGCAGGCTACATGATCGCAAAGCGCGGTGTGAGGCTCGACGCGACATATTTCCATGCGCCGCCCTACACATCGGATATGGCGAAGCAGAAGGTCATCGACCTTGCGCGTATAGTGGCGAAGTATTCGGGTACCATAGCGCTTCACATAGTGAATTTTACGGATATCCAGATGGCGATATACGAGAAGTGCCCGCACGAGGAGCTTACTATCATCATGAGAAGATACATGATGAAGATCGCTCAGGATATTGCCGCTAAAAATGAGTGTATAGGACTGATAACGGGTGAGAGCATAGGACAGGTGGCCAGCCAGACCATGCAGTCTATGATGGTGACCAATGAGGTCTGCGAGCTGCCCGTTTACAGACCTCTGTGCGGTATGGACAAGCAGGAGATAGTGGAGATAAGCGAGAAGATAGGAACCTTTGAAACTTCGATACTGCCCTATGAGGACTGCTGCACGATATATGTGGCCAAGCATCCGGTCACAAGGCCCAGCCTTGCGCATATCAAGAAGAGCGAGGAGAGGCTTAAGGACGTTATAGATGAACTGTATAAGACTGCGATAGAGACCGAGGAGGTTCTTCACATCTCAGGCTCCGGTAAGTAAGAAAAAGGCGACCGCTATGCGGTCGCCTGATGATTACTCTATGATGTAAGGCGCAAGTGTCTCCATGATCTTGTCCATATCCGGTGACTCGTGGATATTCAGGTCGATCGGCTTTGAAAGATCGAGGCTGAAGATACCCATTATGGATTTCGCGTCGATAACGTATCTTCCGGAGATGAGATCGAAATCTGTATCGAACTTGGTGAGATCATTTACGAATGACTTAACCTTATCGATGGAGTTGAGAGAGATCTGTACTGTTTTCATAACTTCCTCCTATAAAACAATATGCTTTGATCACAGGTTAATACCTTTGAATATATAGTAACCACTAAAACACAAAAAGTCAAGAGAAACAGGAGAATATTTCATGAAGACTGCCGGCTTTCACAATCTGGGCTGCAAGGTGAACTTCTACGAGACGGAAGCGATGAAGGAACAGCTGATATCGGACGGATACGAGCTGCGGGATTTTGATGATATCTGCGATGTCTATGTCATTAACACCTGCTCTGTAACCAATATCGCCGACAGAAAGTCGCGTCAGATGCTTCACCGCGCAAGAGCTAAGAATCCCGCCGCGGTCATCGTGGCTGCGGGCTGCTACGCTCAGGCGCAGACCGAGAAGCTGTCGGAGGACCCCGACATCGACATCATACTCGGAAACAACCGAAAGGGCGAGCTCGCACAGGTGCTGCGTGAGTATTTCGAGAGCGGCGAGAGGACCTCGAGGGTAAGTGACCTTAAGACAAGCTGCGCCTACGAGAACATGACTGTAAATGACTCAACGGAGCACACCAGAGCCTTTGTGAAGGTGCAGGACGGGTGCAATCAGTTCTGCGCCTACTGCATCATACCCTACGTGCGCGGAAGGATACGAAGCAGGTCGGAGGACGACATAGTACGGGAGGTCACCGCGCTTGCGGATAAGGGCATAAAGGAGATAGTGCTCACAGGCATCCATCTTTCCTCCTACGGTCTGGAGAGCGCAAAGGGCGGCGAGGGCAGCGCCTCGGATTATCTTGAGAACGGCTTCGCGACCAATGCGCTTCTTGATATGATACGCGCCTGCGCTGAGGTGGATGGCATAGAGAGAATCAGGCTGGGAAGTCTGGAACCCCGCATCATAACGGATAGATTTGCCTCGGAGCTTGCGAAGATAAAGAAGGTCTGCCCTCATTTCCACCTGTCGCTGCAGAGCGGCTGCGACAGCGTCTTAAAGCGAATGAACAGAAAATACGATACTGAGCAGTACAGGGAGGGAATCGAGATCCTGAGAAGGGTGTATGACGACCCTGCCATCACGACCGATGTCATAGCGGGATTTCCGGGGGAGAGCGAGGAGGAGTTTTCGCAGACGCTTGACTACCTGAAGGAGATAAAGCTTTACGAAACTCATATATTTAAGTTTTCTCCCAGAAAGGGTACCGTCGCCGCGAAGATGGGTGGCCAGCTGACCGACCGCGAGAAGAGTGCGAGGAGCGCGAAGCTCATAGAGCTCGGAAAGATAAACGCGAGAGCTTTCAGAGAGCGCCGCGCAGGAAGGAACGTGAGCGTACTGTGGGAGGATGAGGAGACCATCGGCGGCGTAAGATACATACTCGGCTACACCGATGAGTACATAAGAGTCTGCGCCCCGGCAGGGAGCAGGGTGAGCGGGACCCTGACGCAGGAGGTCATAGTGGGCTTCCTGGAGGGGGATGATGAGGTCATGACCGTAAGGACGTCTGAGTGATTTGGGTAAATGTTAATTAATCCCCTTGTATGCAAACGATGATAGTGCTATACTGCGGCTGATGACTGAGGCAGCTATGCCGAAAGCCTTTCTAAATCATTTTTTGGAAGAAGGATCACTATGAGAAGAAAAAAGTATGCTGTTCCGTTAATTTGTGCAGGTCTTGTGATTGCATCGCTTGGAGCTTGTTCCGAGAAGACTCAGAACGAAGCGCAGAGCACTTCGGCTGAGACAAAAGAGAAGACTACGGCGTCAGATTCAGAGCCTGAGGATTCCACTGACACAGATCAGGGTGTTGAAGATACTGAACCTCAGACGGAGGAGAGCACCGAAGCAGCCAATGTCCACACGGCGCAGAATCCAATGAGTCTTGAAGAGATAAAAGCAGATGTTGCCACAGGTGAGATCAAATCACCTGTTCTGAAGGAGGTTTGTTCATTTGAGGTTCCCAGTGATCATGGCTTCCTGTCCGATTATTATTCGCAGAATGACGACATCCTTTCCTTGAGGAGCTCCTCCGAGAATCATCTCGGCTTTTATGATTACAGGGGAGAACCATTGCTCGGCGGAGAGGTCGAAAACGTGACCAAGTTCGAATATTCGAATTATTTTGTGTGCAGTAAGTCTGTGGATGATGATAAGTCTGTTGTTTGTCTGATCGATGCTCAGGCAAATGTTATAGTACCATTTTCAGACGGGGCCGGAGCTATCAAGGAGATACCCGGAACAGACCGCTTCGTGGAGGTATATTTCCTCGATCGGATCACGGAGAATCAAGAGGAGTCGGTATACAGCGGCCTTAAATGGTATGACAATACCCTCGGCTTGGCGTACTATACCGGTACAGTAAAGGTCTTCGATATAAAGACGGGGAAGTATCTTGAGAAGACTCTTGCTACCCGCGCTCCATATTATGGTGTATTCGACGACCTCATAACCAATGTCAGAGAATATGATTCCAATAAAGAGCTTATCTATGTCACCGCAAGTGATGACACGGTCCATGAGATGGGAGCGCATTACAGCCTTTCGGGCGATAAGCTGCTCCTTTATCGCGACTACGAGGCCGGTATCACGCAGGCTTACGATCACGACATGAACCTTCTGTTCACCACACCGTACGAACTGCAGGCTTATACATCTGATTTTTACATAATAAAGGACAAAAAGAGCGAGCTCAAGGGCATCGTTCATTACAGCGGGCTTGTGATACTTGAGCCGAAATACAAGGACGTACGATATCTGGATGATGGAAATTTTGCCTTCCAGAGCGAAGATCTGACATGGGGAATAGCGAATATAGAGGGTAAGGAAATGGTTCCTGCCACCTACAAGAACATATCCTTCAGCGGAATTCCGGGCTACTATGTGGGCAGGAAGACTGAAAGCTTTACGACCGATATGGATATCATCGACCGCAACGGCAATGTGGTCAAGTCCGATGCCGATTTCAGGGTGGACAGTGCATTCCTCAATCATGTTCTCCCTTACCAGAACTATCTGGGATATTATGACTATGATACCGGCAGAACGAGCTATTTCGTGGTCAACGATCAGGATCTGACGCTTGAGATTCCCGGAACATTCACCTATTTCGGAGGATATATACTGTATAGTCTGGATGACAGCACCCTGTACGATCTGGTGACGGGAGAAAAGCTGGCAGAGGGCTTCGACAGCGCGATGTCTGCATACGGATATGTGTATATTCTGAAGGATTATGTAATGACAGTCTATGAGGTGTCATTCGAATGACGATCCTTTCATGGTGAAGATAATTCAATACAAACATTAGAATCAAGCAGGGGTGCCGCTTTTTGCGGCACCCCGTTATATTGTGGGATAAGATCCTTCGACTCGAGGATGACATATGATGACATTACTTGAGAGCAGTCACAGCCTGCTCGGCAGCATACAGGGTGGCAGCCTCGTCCTGCGACCACTTGAGGCAATCGCTTACGTTTTTAAAGGCCTTTTCGAGCTCCGCGCTCTTAGTGCTTGCGATATAGTCAATGTTCGGCACTACAGTAATGTTTCATTTACCGTAATACTCATAGGAGGAGCGGCAGCCGGTGTACTCTGCCCAGTCCTTCGCGGCTTCGGTGATCGGCTCAGACAGTCTGGATACCCAGTAGCTGTAATTGTATCGCTCCTTTGGCTCCAGTTTCGAATCGAGGACTTCGCTGTCCTCGCCGCGGTCCCAGTAGGTGCCCTTAGGGCCGTACAGGAACGTAAGCATGCCCTCGGGGGTGTATAGATAGTTGATGATATCCATGCTAAGCTCCGGATATTTCGTGCAGGCCGCTATGGAAAGGACCTTTATCGAACCTACCTCCCTGAGCCCCGGTACGAGAGGAGCGGCATCCGTGGGAATGAGTGATGCCATGATGCGATTCTGCCGTATGTGCTCAGGAGAGCTGTACTCGGATGCTCCCAGAAAACCCTTGTCGCGCATTTCAATATACGGGTAATCGATAGCAAAGAGCAGTATATCAAAAAAGAGCCCCTGCGCATTGCAAGGGCTCTCATTATAAAATCTTATCAATATGCCAGAGGCTTGCCGGTGAGCTTCTCGTAGCCTGTCAGATAGATGCCTATGGTCTTCTCTACAACATCCTCGGGCAGCTTCCAGCCGTGCCCCTCGTTCTTGGGATCCTTCAGCCAGTCGCGCGCGAACTGTTTGTCGAAGGAGGGCTGGCCGTGGCCGGGCTCGTAAACATCCGCGGGCCAGAAGCGTGAGCTGTCGGGTGTGAGCATCTCGTCGCCGAGGACCACATTGCCATTCTCATCGAGACCGAACTCGAACTTG
>DGVE01000210.1:0-2836 GCA_002395865.1 Lachnospiraceae bacterium UBA4292
ATCACCAGATCCATTATGATCTTAAGCCCCAGCTCATGAGCCTTCTCAAGCACCTTCTTAAACTGTCTCAGATCGCCGTAATCCGGATGGATATTCATATAGTCCGAAATATCATAGCCGAAGTCCGCGTTCGGAGAAGGATACAGAGGGGAGAACCATATGCCGTCCACCCCGAGCGACTTCACATATCCGAGCTTCTCGTAGACACCGTACAGGTCGCCTATTCCGTCGCCGTTGCCGTCCTTGAAGCTCCTGACCCATATCTGATAATAAGCCTCCCTCTTGTAGGCTTCCTCCGATCTCATTCCAGCTCCTCTAATATATCTCTGACATTCCGCTCGAGGGTCGCTACATCCTCCTCGAGAAGCTTCTTCAGATTCTGTGTAAACTTCCTTCGCTGCGTGACGAACTGTCCCGCTCTCTTCAGCTCCAGTATCTCCGAATACCTGTCGTGGGCAAGCCTTACAGCGCTGTCCCATGAAATATATATCTCATCCATGGCATGCCTTCCGACCTCATGCACATGATCCATATCCGCGCACGCTCTTGTGAGCAGTTCCGAAAGCGCCTGCGCGTCTTCTTCGATCAGAAAGCCGTTTCTGTCGTCCGTGACTCCCTCCGCAGCGCACGAATCCTTGATAAGTACCGAAGCGAGCCCGCAGGCGGCCGCCTCGCGAACCACTATGCCGTTCGTATCGTAGGTGGATGGAAATAAAAACAGATCCGCAAGACTGTT
The DNA here is from genome assembly GCA_002395865.1 of Lachnospiraceae bacterium UBA4292. Lineage (GTDB taxonomy): Bacteria > Bacillota > Clostridia > Lachnospirales > Lachnospiraceae > UBA4292. The sequence goes on from DGVE01000210.1 coordinate 737, forward strand.
CCATGCGCGAAGCCTCTGCCTGTCACGCTCAGCTCCGGGAAATATCACCTTCCTTACGAGAAGCGGATCCTGTCCGGCCTGTTTCATCAGCTTTTCTCTGTCCGGACCGTCCCCGACAAAGGCCATGCGATAGTCGATGCCTCTCTGTGACAGACTCTTCAAAGCCTCCATGATCATCGGAAGGCCCTTGTACTCTATGATCCTGCCGACATATAAAAACACCGGCACACCTTCGGGCAGATCATAACCCGCCCTCACCTCATCTATAAGTGCGCTGTCTGCTCTTCCGCGCTCGAAATCCACGCCGTTTGGCATAACGCGGTACTCGCCCTCGTATCCGAGGGAGCGCAGATTCTCACCCGAGCCGTTGCTCACCACCCACACCTCGTCGCAGGCGGATATATTGTCCACGATGGTCTTGATGCTTCCGTGCTGCAGAAACTTCGACTTGATCGCTCTGGCTATATCCACGTCGAATTTGGTGTGATATGTAAATATGACCGGCGCGTCGCACTCACGCCTTAACATCCTCGCGAGCACTGTCGAAGCCACCGGACAATGAGTATGGATAATATCTGGTGAGAACTCCTTCAGCCTCCTGAATGCAGAAAAATCGAGCGGATTGCCCGCGCGGTAACCGCTTATCAGCTTCGTCGTATCGATGCTGTGGTAGTCCACAACCTCATAGGGATATGTCCCGTAATCCGTGTCCGGATAGCGCGGGGTGGCCACCATGCACTCAGCAAGCGCATCATCCGTCATGATGCGCGCGTAATTCATCACCACATTCACCACGCCGTCGATAACGGGTGGAAAGGAATCGTTCATCAGGCAAACTTTCATGGCTTTTACCCGAACAATGTGTGCAGCTCACCGATATACCCGGCCATCTCGTCCGCCTTTATCTGTCCCGGGGCACTCGCCTCCCCGAGCATTCCGAAGCTCAGGCAGCTTCCGGAGAACTCACCGCATACCCGCGAGAGCCTGCCCGCATCACCCATTGCCATGGTGATAATAGGCGCGCTGACGGTCTTTTTAGCCAGAGCGGTGGCGTATATCAGTCTGGCAGCGTCGCAGTAGTCTGCGCTCATGCAGGCCAGCTTGCAGATATCTGCTCCGAGGCGCTCCATTGCCCGCAGCTTCTCGGCCATGATGCCGGCCTCGGGTGTGCTCTCGAAGTCGTGAAACGACATGAGCACGGTCTTATCGTAGGAATGGATGCTCTTTACGAGCCTCATAACCAGGCTCTCGCCGCGGTTGATCTCCACATCGACGATATCCGCGTAGCCGGACTGGGTGACCATCAGAAGAAGGTTCTCATAGAGAAGGTCGTCAAGTTCAGTCTGACCACCGTCCGCAACCGATCTGAAGGTGGCGATGAGCGGCATGTCACCGAGCACGTCGCGCAGGGTCTTCAGCATACCGAGTATCACAGCCTCATCGAGTTTGCCGTTCTCGTCCTTGACTGTCTTCAGGCAATCCATCCTCCACTCGCAAAGTCCGGCGCTCCTGCAGCCTCTTATGGCCTCCGCCTGGGTGCGCACACCCTCCTCATCCTCCGCGGTCACGGAGATGCATATCTTCGGAAGCCCCGTTCCGAGAGTTACGTTCCTTACCGTTACGGTCTTATATGCCATATAAACCTCCGCAGTTTATCAATCGGGCAGTATTGCCTCCTCCGGCTCATTCCTGTACAGAAGCTTCAGAAGGATCGGTGTGGCGATGGATGATACGAATATCAGCAGAATGACTGCCGTGAAATATCTCGCGTCCATGAGTCCCACCTCGAGGCCCTTCTGCGACACGATAAGCGCCACCTCGCCCCTCGTCATCATGCCCACACCGACTTTTAAGCTTTCCTTCCATGTGTGGCCGAACACCTTCGCCATCAGTCCGCAGCCTATGATCTTCGTCAGAAGAGCCACCGCCACGAACAGAATGCAGAACACCCACAGCTCGGGCGTGATACCCGATATCTGCGTCTTAAGACCGATGCTCGCGAAAAATACAGGCCCGAATATCATGTACGAATTGATATCCATACGTCTGGCCACATAGGGCGCGTCATGAATGCTGCAAAGCACTATACCCGCCACGTAC
>DGVE01000210.1:2901-4086 GCA_002395865.1 Lachnospiraceae bacterium UBA4292
CTCCCGTGATATCCGCTATTCCGAAGAACTCCTCCGCCGCAAATGACATCGCGAAGCAGAAGGCAATGGACAGTATCGGTATCCTTCTGTGGTGCTCGTACTTCTTATCCAGCCACGAAAACAGCTTAAAGCAAAGAAATCCGCCCAGTATCGCTATCGTGAAAAACGCCACATTCTTCAGGAGAACCATTCCTATCTGCGTCTCGGGATCGCGCATACTTATGACTATGGTCAGCACGATGATGCCGATGACGTCGTCAATTATCGCGGCGCTCATTATCGTGGTGCCAAGCTCTCCCTTAAGTCTTCCGAGGTCTCTGAGCGCCTGCACCGTGATGGACACGCTGGTGGCGGTCATTATGACGCCTATGAATACATTTTTAAGAAACAGCTCCGTGCCCGGCTCCCCGAAGCCGTGGAAAAGCCCCGAGAGTACGAAGCCTCCGATAAGAGGCACGAGCACGCCGCAGCTGGCGATCAGAAGCGCCTTAAAGCCCACCTTCACCAGCTCGCGAAGGTTCGTTCCGAGGCCCGCGGAGAACATGAGAAGGATGACTCCTATCTCGGCCATGTCGCTTATGACCTCTGTCTGTTTTACCAGGCCTAAAATGCCCGGCCCAATCAAAAGGCCCGCCAGTATCTGACCGACAACCTGCGGGGCCTTGAAGTGTCTGGCGATAAGGCCGCAGACCTCTGCGGCCACAATGATTATCGACAGTGAATATAATATTTCGTATGCCATTTAATTCTGTTCCCCGGAAAGGCTACGCCTCATCTATTGCCTTTCCAATATCGTGTCTCATATACTTGTTCGCGAAATCCACTAACTCGGTCGCCGCGTACGCGTTTGCTCTGGCGCTCTTAAGATCCTCGCCGAGAGCGGTTATACCGATGACCCTTCCGCCGTTCGTGACGATCTTACCGTCCACGGACTTCGTGCCGGCGTGAAAAGCGAACTTGTCCTCCTTACCGTAGAAGTTCTCAAGGCCCTTTATCTCGAAGCCCTTCTCGTACTTCTCGGGATAGCCGTCGCTCGCGAGCACCACACAGACTGCCGCATTGTCATCAAACTGAAGATCTACGCGGTCCAGTGTGCCGTCGATGCACGCATTAAACACGGTGACGATGTCGTTCTTCATCCTCGGGAGCACCACCTGTGTCTCGGGATCGCCGAAGCGCGCGTTG
>DGVE01000084.1 GCA_002395865.1 Lachnospiraceae bacterium UBA4292
CCTCGTTATGACCGCTTCGATACCTGTCCAATGTTTAATTATGCCGCTTTTTTAGCGGCAAATGGTATCATATCAAAACACGTCGGTTTTGTCAACGGCTTTTTTCAAATTTTCGAGGTGCATTTTTACCAAAAATAAGTCCTCCGGTGTGGTCACTTTGATGTTTTTTTCCTCACCCGGCACTATTTTCACCTTCTCACCGGTGTATGCCTCGATAATGGACGCGTCGTCGGTGATGTTTCCGAGCGCGTCCCTGCCGCTTTTCGCCATGTCGATGTACATTTTCTTATTGGCGGCAAGCAGTAGGTCGTATTCAAAGCCCTGCGGCGTCTGCGCGCTGACGAGCTCGCTTCTTTTCAGAGTGGCAGTCACCATTGAGCCTGCGCGCCTTTTAATCGTGTCCTTAACAGGCAGCGCGGCAATGACCGCGCGGCTCTCATCAAGAGCGCCTATGACTCTGTCAATAAGCTGCGGGCTCACCAGACATCTGGCGCCGTCGTGGACCAGCACCTTTTGCGCGTCGCGGCAGGCCTTCAGGCCGTTGTAGACAGAATCGTAGCGTTCCTTTCCGCCCGCCACGACAGCGCTCACGCGCTCTATGCCGTATTTTTCTATGATCTCTTCTGCGACGAAGCTCTCGTCCCCTTCGCCGCAGACTACGACGATATCATCTGCTTTCGAGGTCTCAAAAGCCTTCAGCGTATAGTAGAGCAGGGGCTTTCCCGCGACCTCTATATACTGCTTGGGTACCTCAGAGCCCATTCTCTTCCCGCGCCCGCCCGCGAGCACAATGGCTGTAATTTTCATATCAGACCTTTTCACCGAGCACGAGCCCCGGGTATGCATTGAGATCATATCCGTGGCGCACGCCCTTCATATATTCGTAGTAGGCTGCCGAGCCTATCATCACCGCATTGTCCGTGCATAGGAGCGGTTCGGGATAGAACAGCTGCACTCCTCGCTCCTCGCACGCCTCCTTCATCTTCGCTCTCAGATACGAATTGGACGCAACTCCGCCCGCAAGCGCAAGTCGCGTAAAGCCGTACTCCTCCACCGCGTGCATGGTCTTGTTTACAAGTGACATGACGACCGCGTGCTGAAATGAAGCCGCAAGATTCGCTGTATCTATTGCCTCGCCCTTCATCTCCATCTGGTTGATGTAGTTGAGCACCGCCGATTTGAGTCCCGAAAAGCTGAAATCGTACTCCGTGCCCGTTACCTTCGACTGAGGGAAGGGAATCGAAAGCGGATCCCCCTGCTCCCTGCAGAGTCTGTCGATCTTCGGGCCACCCGGATATCCGAGTCCGATGGCGCGCGCCACCTTGTCGTATGCCTCGCCCGCGGCATCATCCCTCGTGCGTCCGATGATCTCGTACTCGCCGTAATCCTTCACGACCACAAGGTGCGTGTGTCCTCCGGATACCACGAGGCACGCAAAAGGAGGCTCGAGCTGTGGATGCGCCACGAAATTCGCAGCGATATGCCCCTCGATATGGTGCACCCCTATGAGCGGCTTGTTCAGCGCAAATGCGATCGATTTCGCGAAGGATACTCCCACGAGCAGGGGGCCCACAAGTCCGGGGCCGCATGTCACGGCGATGGCATCCATGTCATTAAGAGCCACTCCGCTCATCCTTACGGCTTCCTCCACCACCGGTGTGATCTTTTCGATATGCTTTCTCGAGGCGATCTCCGGGACCACGCCGCCGTACTCCTTGTGAAGAGCTATCTGCGTGGATATAACTCCCGAGAGCGCCTCGCGGCCGTTTCTCACGACTGCGGCGGCGGTCTCATCGCACGAGCTCTCTATCGCGAGGATAGTAACATCTTTATCACTCATCTTCAAACTTCAGCTCCTTACTCATACCGTCCTTCGCGATGACGAGTCTCGGGAAGATGCCCTTTAACTCTGCCGCGAAATTCTCCGGATGATTCATCGACGGGCTGTAATGTGTGAGCCACGCCTCAGCGGGACCGGCCGCGGCGCAGATCCCTGCGGCCTCCTGCATCATCATGTGCCTGTAGCCCCTGGCCTTCTCGAGCTTGTCCTCCTCACCGTACATGCCCTCGCAGATGAACAGGTCCGCGTCCTTCGCGAACTTCTCCATGGCGGGAACCGGTCTGGTGTCGGTGCAGTAGGTGACCTTTAACCCCTTCCTGTCCTCACCCATAACCATGTCTGGGGTGTACACTCTGCCGCCATCCTCTATGGTCTGCCCCTTCTGGAGCGGGTTCCAGTACTTGAGCGGTATATCGAGAGCCTTGGCGCTCTCCACATTAAAGCGGCCCTTTCTCAGTATCTCTATGCAGTAACCGTAGCAGGTCACCTTGTGATTGAGCTTGAAGGCAGTTATTTTATAGCCCTTGTATTCCACCACGTCCTCGTCGCCCGCAAGCTCGCGAAATCTTATCTCAAACGGCAGCTCGGGCGCGATCACTCTCAGGCTGTTCACCACCCTCTCAAGCCCCTTCGGGCCGACCATGAGCACAGGGTCGGTGCGGTCCGCATTGCCCATGCCAAGCAGCAGTCCCGGCAGGCCGCTTATGTGGTCCGCGTGGTAATGTGTAAAGCAGATGATGTCAATGGGATTGGCCGAAAGGCCGGCCTCCTTCATCGCTATCTGTGTGCCCTCCCCGCAGTCGATAAGCAAGCTGGACCCGTTATATCTGGCCATCATGGAGGTGAGCCATCTGTACGGCAGGGGCATCATTCCGCCTGTGCCAAGCAAACATATATCCAACATCGTTTCTCTCCTATAAAGACGCAGCCTTTGCACCCGTATCCGCGCCGTATATTATGCCGTCCTCCGTCGGAAATTCATAAAAATTCTTCCGAACCCCGCGGCTCGTAAAGCCGAGGCTCTCATAGAGAGAGATAGCTGCGGTATTTGAGGCGCGCACCTCGAGAAATATCTCCGGAACGTTTTTTGCTGCGGCCTCGCGGATGAGTCCTTCCACGAGAGCCCTCCCCGCGCCCTTCCTTCTGAAGTCCTTCGCCACGGCGACATTGGTCACGGCGGCGTCAAAGGACACTATCATGCCCGCGTAGCCCACGACCTTCTCCTCCTCGGCCACGAGAAAAACATACTCGGGGCGAGCAAGGCTCGCGAGCAGCTCGTGCTCCGGCCAGGGCTGAGAGAAGCATTCCCTCTCAAGCGCGGCCACCGCGGGCGCGTCAGACTGCGTCATTCTTCTTATTATCATATCCTGTACTTTGGCCTGTTTTCTCCGCCTTTACCCTCTCGGCCTGTGAGGGGCGCAGATAATCGAGTCCCGCCTCCGCGGCAGACTCCGCCATTCCTTTTTCGAAATAAATCGCTCCGAGCATCGCCACGCACGAGGCGCTCTGTCTGTTCATATGAGCAGGCGCAAACACATAAGGCACCTGCAGCTGCATCTCTATCGTCTGTCTGCTCACGTCGCAGCCGTCACCCAGAAATGTGACCGGTCTGCCCAGCTCATTCAGTTTTGCGCAGAGTTCATCCACGGCTATCGCCTCGCGCTCGGAAAGCGCTGCAGGCTCGGGGCTTTTCGACGCGCGGTCAAATTCATAGATGCCTGTGTACACCTGTCCTCTTCGCGCGTCCATCAGCGGCGCGACCACTCCCTGAGCACCCCAGCAGCGCATGGCCATGGCGGGAAGTGTGGGAACTGCTACAAGCGGTTTTTTCAGAGCAAATCCCAGTCCCTTCGCGCATGCGCCGCCTATTCTGAGCCCGGTAAATGACCCTGGACCCGCGGCGTAAGCTATGGCATCGAGCTCGTTCATCCTGTTACGCATCTGCGACCTCTCCATGATCTCGTCGATCATGGGCAGAAGCGTCTGTGAATGTGTGTATTTCGTATTCAGCGAGTACTCGGCCAGTATGCTCCCGTCAAGAAGCAGCGCGACCGAAGCCACGGTTCCGGCACTCTCTATTCCAAGTATCATCATGTCAGTGTGATCCTTCTGTAATCGGTCCCTTTCGCGGGATTCCTCTCTATCCTTATCGAGGTCGCGCCCTCCGGTATGATCTCGCGGATGATATCCGCCCACTCTATGAGGCAGACGCCCTCGCCGAAGAAATAATCGTCGCACCCTATCTCGTCCATCTCGCTCACATCGCCTATGCGGTAAACGTCGAAGTGATACAGGGGCAGCCTTCCGCTTTCATATATCTGAAGTATGGTAAATGTGGGGCTGTTCACATGCTCCCTTATACCGAGCCCGGCTGCAAATCCCTGCGAAAAAAGCGTCTTGCCTGCGCCGAGATCGCCGTCCAGCATATATATCTGTCCCGCCGCTGCCTCCTCGCCGAGCTTTTTGGCGAACGCGAAGGTCTCATCGGGTGAATTGCTCTCAAATATCATTTTCCGCGTCCCCTTCTTCAGGCTCCTGTTCATCGTACTCGGGCTTGTAGTCTGCCAAAAGCCCAAGCATGCCCTCGAGAGCCTCTCCGCCCTGCTCCCTCGAGATGATGTAGGCGAAGAGTCTGCCCGTGTAGAGGTAGACCTCCTGCCTGCGCTTTACGAGTCTGGTGACATTCGACCATGAAAATCTGGCTTGCTCCTCCCCCACCTTTACGGTGACGCCTCTTTTATCGGCAGTATATACTATGCCGTTCACAAAGGCCTCGTTCTTCGACTGAACAGCGGATTTTGCCAGAATGGCTATGGGCTTGTATACGGGGTAATAGACGGCCGCGATGATCAGCAGCACGCTGAGGCCGGGATTGATCTTTCCCCAGCTCATCACGCAAATGACCGCCATAAGCACACTCAGTATTATAGCTATGACGCCCTGCATATTGCAGTAGACGCTGTAGAAATGGAAGCGGAACAGCTCGTCCCTTCCCACCTTTGCCGTAAAGCTGTATACCTTCTCTTCGTTATCCATTTAAAGCCTCCGTTGTTTTACGTCACCCCGGCCTTCGCAGATACGGCGTCAGCCTCTTTTTTCGTTGACAAAACCATCTTTCTTAACTATAATCGACTTATCACTATAAAAGAAGTGCGGTGTATACACTGCCTTCAGAAAGGAATATATGAACGAAGACGATCTTTTCTATTCCGAGAAGACTCCCGACCCGAAGCCGGCTCAGCCTTCGCCAAACCCCTATACCCAGGGCAATCCCCAGGGGGGAAGTCCTTATAACAACGGAGGATACCCGGGTAATAACGGCGGTCCCTACTCATCTCAGGATCCCTACGGATACAATCCTCCGCCCTATGTTCCGAGAGAGTCGAATCCTCTCGCCGTCATAGCTCTCATCTGCGGTCTGGTCAGCTTCTTCTGCTGCATCTGCCCCGGTATAGCACCTCTCGTAGGTATCACAGGCATCATCTGTGCCCTCTGCTCAAAGCGTAAGCAGCCGTTTAGGGGCACAGCCATTGCGGGACTCATATTCTCCATAATCGGTGTGGCCATCGGTATCGCCATCATCGCGTACCTGGTATGGTTCTACACGAGCATACTGAACAACCTCGATAACCTGAAGCTCTTCCTCGAGTCGAACCCCGAGTTCAAGGATCAGCTGAAGGATGTGCTCAAGCAGTACTACCCCGATTACTACAAGGAGATCTTCCCGGACGGAATACTGAACAGTATCCGGATGCTCATAGCAAGGTAATAAAGCTTTTAAAATCCCGAAGGCATGTCCTTCGGGATTATTTTATAAGCCGAACGCCCCAGATCAAAAGAGCTGCGTTCTTCACGATACAGTTTATTATAAAGAGAGCTCCCATTATCACAAGGCGGTAAGTCCTGTGTCTCATAAGAGGCAGCCTTCTCGCCCCAAGCCTGTGGGCAGTCTGTGAGATAAAATACAGCGCGCCAACGATGATCCCGTAAGTCACAGCCGCATTGTGGACCGCGCTGCCTATTATATCTCCATGGAGCAGCAGGAAAAAAGCCCTGCTTCCGCCGCAGCCCGGGCAGTAATACCCGGTAAGAAAATGAATGGGGCAGATAAAGACCGGGAGCGAATAAAACGAAGGCGCAAATACATACACAAGCGCCGCTGCCACTCCCAGGCCCGCGCACAGAAGACACACAACATACCAGCTGTCATCGTCTCTCCAGCGACCCGTGGGCTTGAAAAAGCCCGAAGCCCGGCTCATATCAGAGCACCGGGTAGACGCGGCCGCCCGCCGCCTTCGCCTCTGCCTCCGCCCTGGTCATGGGCTCGGTAACATATGCTCCGGCACCGGTACCCGTGATAAGATACTGTCTCCTTATACCCGAGATATCCTCTACCTGAAGCTTCTCATCGGTCCATCCGCCGTATACCGTTCGGTCGCTGTAGATCACAGCCTCCACGACATCGGCCACCACTGCGCTTGCAGTCGGAAGCTTGCCCGCGCCGGGACCTGTAAAAAGAAGCTCCTCGCTCTCCTCGCCGTCCACCAAAACGCCGTTTACCACGCCGTTCACATTTGCGAGAGGATTCTGTGATGTGAGCGCCGCAGGGCACACGAATGCGCCCGCCTTCTCACCCATAGCCTCATATCTGGCCACGAGCTTAAGCGAAAGGCCGAGCCCCGCTGCCGCCTCCATATCCTCCTTCGTCACATCTGTGATGCCCCTTGTGGATATATCCTCGAAATCGACGAATTTACCTGTAGCAACCGACGCGAGTATCGCGATCTTTCTGCACGCGTCAAAGCCTTCGACATCGGCAGAAGGATCCCTCTCAGCAAATCCGAGAGCCTGAGCCTCAGCTAAAACATCCGCGTAATCCCGGTTCTCCTTCAGCATCTTTGTGAGCATGAAATTCGTCGTGCCGTTTAAGATGCCCGTAACAGACTTTATATTGGTTCCGCGAAGCGCCGAGAACATGGAGCGGATGATCGGTATGCCGCCTCCCACGCTGGCCTCGAAGAGGAAGTTTATCTTTTTCTCACGCGCTATCTCCAGAAGCTCGCAACCGTACTTGGCCACGAGCGCCTTGTTTGAAGTGACTGCGTGCTTGCCCGCCAGAAGTGATGCCTTCACGAAGGTGTAGGCCGCGCCCGTGCCGCCCATGGTCTCTATGACCACATCGACCTCGGGATCGTTCGCGATGACGTCAAAATCATGCACGAGATACTTATTCACCGGATCGCCCGGGAACTCGCGCAGGTCGAGCACGTACTTGACCTCCACCTTCCTGCCCGCCTGTCTCTCTATGAGGGCGCTGTTCTTCTCGAGTATCTCAACAACACCGCTTCCTATCGTTCCGTAACCTAATACCGCTGCTTTCAAGCCTTTACTCCTCACTGTCCGAGACGTCCCCGCTGCGGACTCCCGTCTTCTTCCACTTAAGATATGCGCTGATGAAATTATCTATCTTTCCGTCGAGGACAGCCTGCGCGTTGCCGCTCTCCTCGCCCGTTCTGGTATCCTTCACCATGGTGTAGGGCTGGAGCACATAGGATCTGATCTGGCTTCCCCAGCCGTTCTCCTTAACCTCGCCCCTGATGCCGGCAGTCTTCTCCTCCTTCTCCTGCTGCGCAAGCATGAAAAGGCGGGCCTTGAGCATCTGCATAGCCTTGTCCTTGTTCTGGAACTGGCTTCTCTCATTCTGACACTGGACCACGATACCCGTAGGGAAATGCGTGATTCTGATAGCGGACGATGACTTGTTTATGTGCTGTCCACCCGCACCCGACGCGTGATAGGTATCCACGCGGATATCCTCGGGCTTTATCTCTATATCCACATCATCGTCCTCTATGACAGGCATGACCTCGCATCCCACGAAGGATGTCTGGCGCTTGGCCTGCGCGTTGAAGGGGGAGATGCGGACCAGCCTGTGGACGCCGTTCTCGCTGCGCAAAAGTCCGTAGGCGTTTCTTCCGGACACCTGAAATGTGACCGACTTGATACCGGCCTCATCACCGTCGAGCCTGTCGAGCTCCTCCACAGCAAACCCCTTCGATGAAGCCCACCTGGTATACATCCTATAGAGCATACCGGCCCAGTCGCAGGACTCGGTTCCTCCGGCACCTGCGTTTAGCTTGACCGTAGCCGAGCACTCATCATACTCATCCGAAAGGAGAGTGTTGATGCGCAACTCCTCGAGCTCCTCCCTGAACGTATTCAGTGTCTCTTCTATCTCCGGGAGCACCGATGCGTCATTTTCCTCGTAGCCTATCTGTATGAGAAGTTCAATCTCCTCGTAGGTGTTGTCCATCTCCTCATACTTCTTGAGCGTATCCTGAAGCCCTCTCAGCTCGTCGGAGATCTTTCTGCTCTTGTCCACGTCCTCCCAGAAGCCAGGAGCCTCCATGTACATATTCAGCTCCGCGATACGGGCTTTTTTGTTCTCGATATCCAGCGAAGCCTTCACTTCATTCAGTGTGGGCTCGAGCTGGCCGAGCTCGTATTTAAACTGATCTAATTCTATCATAGCTGTACCTGTGCCTTTAAGAAGTATTTTACGTCTTATGATACCCCGGATTTCTACGCACTCCGTGCTTCCGAAATCATGGTATCATGTCAAATGAGGCTCTTCCCATGGCACTGCTTGTACTTGAGACCTGAACCGCAGGGGCAGGGATCGTTCGGATATACCTTCTTTGTATCCCTTCTCTTGGGTGCCTGGACCGCGGAGTCGTCCTTGTTGGTTCCGGTCACCTTTGCGACCTGCTCTCTCTCGACCTTCTGCTCGACCTTCACGCGGTAGAGCATCCTGACGGTATCGATCTGGATATTTGCGGACATGTCTTCGAACATATCGTAGCCGACCAGCTTGTACTGAACGACGGGATCCTTCTGACCGAAGGCCTGAAGGCGTATGCCCTGCTTGAGCTGATCCATGTCATCGATGTGGTCCATCCACTTGCTGTCGATGACCTTCAGAAGAACAACGCGCTCAGCCTCTCTGAACTGCTCGATATTGTCGAAGCTTGCCTCCTTCTCCTCGTAGAGCTTTACTGCCTCCTCCTTCAGATTGTGGATGAGCTGTTTCTTTTTGATCGTGTTCAGCTCCTCATCGCTCACAGATATCTCATGCAGCGGTATTATGGGAAGGAGCGTCTTGTTCAGCTCGTCGAGATCCCACTCATCCGGTGTCTGGTCGTCGGAGATGCATCCGTTCACCGTGTTCTCGACGATGGTATTTATCATATTGATAATGAAATCGCGCATGCTCTCGCCGTCGAGCACCCTGCGGCGCTCGGCATAGATGATCTCTCTCTGCTCGTTCATTACCTGATCGTAATCGAGGAGGTTCTTGCGTGTTGCGAAGTTGTTGCTCTCTATCTTGGACTGCGCGGTCTCGATGGCCTTCGACAGAAGCTTGTGCTCTATCTGCTCGCCCTCCTTGATACCGGCGGCATTGAATATCGCCATCATCCTGTCGGAGCCGAATAGTCTCATCAGATCGTCCTCAAGCGAGATGAAAAATCTGGACTCGCCGGGGTCTCCCTGACGTCCGGAACG
>DGVE01000184.1 GCA_002395865.1 Lachnospiraceae bacterium UBA4292
CCTACTATGTCAATAGGTTTTTGAAAGTTTTTTTCAATTTTTCCGGTCATGACCGATCTCAAAAAAAATTTGAATTTTTTAAAATTTCCTGTTGACAGGGGGACTTTTATGTGGTAATATCTCTTTCGTTGCAGAAAGCACATGCGCGAGTGGCTCAGTTGGTGGAGCGCGACCTTGCCAAGGTCGAGGCCGCGGGTTCGAGTCCCGTCTCGCGCTCGATGAGCGGCCATCCTATGGATGGCCGTTTTGCTATGTATGGAGAATGCTATGGAACAGATGATACTGAAAAATGGAAAGTATGTCACATTGGATAAGAAGATGCCGCAGATGAAGGCTCTTCTGCTTACCGACGCCACCATCACCGCATCGGCGGACGCATTTATACTCGAGGAGATCGCTGAGGGCGCACAGAGCATAGATCTTAAGAATAAAACTCTCATACCCGGCTTCCACGAGCCCTGCTTCGATATCATAAAGGCAGCGAAGTCTCTGGCCGCTTCAGAGGGCTTATCCATTAATGAAGCTTTGAAGTCACTTTGCACTTCCTTTCTTAATAACGGAGTGACAAGCGCAGATGTGATCCATATCTCTGCAGAAGATCACGAGCTTCTTAAGGCAGCCGACGAGGGAGGTTATATACTTATCGATCTCTGCCTCTATTTCACAGCCGCAGCCTCCGCTGCCCTTCTGCCTGCTCAGCTGGCAGTGGATAACGCATACACAGGCCATATAAAGCCCGGCGGTGTATGCATGAGTGTGGATGCATTTACGGCAAGGGAAGCGCTTACAAGGACATTTAAAGAATATATAGAAAAGAAACAGCAGGTGATGGTATTTGCGGATGCGAAGGAAACCATAGACACCGTACTGAACTCCTACCGCGACGCCCTTATCGCGGTAAACGGCGAAAAGACCGACGAGGACGGCAATAAAAAGCCTAAGATCTACGAGGACCTTCGCCCTATTATAGTCGGCTGCGCGCACCTGCACGAATCGCAGCTCACTCTCCTGCAGTCGCTCGGCTTCACGCCTGTGTTTGCACATGACTCGGTGGAGAGCGATGGCGAAAAGTTCATGGAGAGCCTCGCACAGGAGGAATACGAAAACGTCTATCCCCTCAGGAGCGCTGTAAGGCGCGGGCTCGCGTTTTCTGTGGGACATCCTGACTCCCTCACCGCACCCGATGTCATACACAGCATGTATATAAGCACTCACAGACAGAGCGCCGGGGGCTACAGCGTGGGCTTCGAGCAGACGATCAATACCGATCAGGCGCTTCTTGCGCAAACGCTCTTCCCCGCGTACCAGAGCTTTGAGGACCTGCGCCGCGGAAGCCTCACCATGACGAAGAAGGCAGACCTGTGCGTGCTGAGCGTAAACCCTCTCGAGGAGAGCGCTGACGCGCTAAGGGACGCAAAGGTACTGATGACCATAAAGGACGGCAGAATCGTTTATAAAGCGTAACATATACTACAGGGGATGGCACAAGCCATCCCCTTTTCATATTATCCTAAATTATTCTACCCCAGAAACACGCCCTTCACGAATATCTCCACCCCTATCGCGATGAGTATCACGCCTCCGAGTATCGATGCCTTGCCGGAGAGCTTCGTCCCGAACTTTCTTCCGATAAAAACACCGGCAAAGCTTATTGCAAATGTGACCGCTCCTATTATAACGGTGCATACCAAAGCCACTGCAAAGCCGTAGTCAGCTATGGTAAAGCCTACGGAGAGCGCGTCTATCGATGTGGCTATGCCCTGCACGAACAGAGCTCCCGCGCCTACTCCCGCGGCCTCCTCGTCCTCCCCTCCGCGGATGCCCTCTATAAGCATCTTGCCGCCTATGTACAGAAGCAGTATAAGCGCTATCCACGGTTTCCATTTTTCAAAGGCCGAAAAATACTGCACTATGGTGTGCACGCATATCCACCCGATCATCGGCATAAGCCACTGGAAGAGGCCGAAGGTCCCGGCTATCTCGTACACCTTCCCGCGTCTCATGTGCGGCTCGTTAAGGCCGTTAGCGAGTGATACGGAAAACGCGTCCATTGCCAGCCCGATGCCAAGCAATATGCTGTTTAAAAAGAACACTGCGTCCATTAACTGCGTGCCTTCCTGTCTGCCTCAAGTCTTATGAGCTCCATCTCAAAATCCTGCCTGTTCTTCTGAACGATGGTCTGAAGCATCATGCCCGCGAAGAAGGACTGTATAGCGGCTATCACCACGAACCCGCAGACGATCAGTGTCGGGAAGTTGGGAACCAGCCCCGTGTTCACATACTCGACGAATACGGGTATGAAGAAGCACATCGCCAGAATGATGAGCAGAGCAGACACCAGCCCGAAGAATCTCATGGGTCTGTAGGTCCTATACAGTCTGGCTATGGTACGGAGCACCTTGAAACCGTCCGAGTAGGTGTTTAACTTGCTCACGCTTCCCTCCGGCCTGTCGCGGTACTCGATGACCTCGTTCTCCACGAACATATTCTTATCCACCGCGTGGATACTCATCTCGGTCTCTATCTCAAAACCCGCCGAGAGCACCGGAAATGTCTTAACGAACTGGTACGAAAAAGCACGATAACCTGTCATGATGTCGCGGATATTGCTCTTAAAGAGCATGTTTATGCTGCCGCGCACTAAGGAGTTACCAAAGTTGTGGAAGGGTCTTTTGTTCTCCTCGAAATAGGTCGATGAGAGCCTGTCGCCCACCACCATGTCCGCATGCCTCGTAAGCACCTTCTCGCACATCGCGGGCGCGAATTCCGCCGGATATGTGTCATCGCCGTCCGCCATGATGTAGCACTCCGCGTCTATCTCGCGAAACATCCTTCTGATGACATTGCCCTTGCCCTGCTTGTACTCGTTTCGCACCACCGCGCCTGCAGCCTCGGCTATCGCCGCGGTATCATCGGATGAGTTATTGTTGTAGACGTAAATGACCGCCTCGGGAAGGGCCGCCTTGAAATCCTTAACGACCTTCTCTATGGTCTTCGCCTCGTTGTAGCATGGTATCAGAACCGCTATCTTATCCATTTCAGCCTCCAAAATTTTTCAGCCTGTATACATAAAAGGCTCCGCTCTTTGCCACAAGCTCGTAGCTGTCCGGATCCAGCTCGCCGTTACCTGTGAATATATATTTCACACCGAGCTTTATAAGCTGCCCCGCGTTCACACGAAGAGTAAATCTATCCTGTGTGACTCCGACAGCAAAATCCGCTTCAGTCAGGCTCTCATCTATCTCGATATCGATGTG
Organism: Lachnospiraceae bacterium UBA4292; assembly: GCA_002395865.1. GTDB lineage: Bacteria > Bacillota > Clostridia > Lachnospirales > Lachnospiraceae > UBA4292. The sequence goes on from DGVE01000184.1 coordinate 3,258, forward strand.
CGCGTACCGGTTGTAGACCTCCTCGTACCTGCCCTCCTCATCGATCAGATGCCATCTGTCCATATTTGGGTAGATATTCGTGGAGTTTATCGTGGGCGCGCCCACCATTATCGGAGCGTTTATGAAGGGAAATGCGCTGTCGCACACCGCCCAGAGAGCCTCGGGGTCCGCGTCATGCACCGTCTCTATGATGCCTAAGGACGCGTTCTTCGTGATGCCCTTCACGCCGCTTCTTATAGGATTCACAGATATGCCTGTAAGCGCTGTCACGAAGCATATACCGATAAGCCAGTATTTCTCCGCCCTGCCGCCTACGAACAGTCCCGCAAACGCAAACATGCACCATGCGCACAGTATCGCCACAAAGAGCTTGCTGTAGTAGTCCGGACACAGTCCGCGCACGTAGAGCACCAGTATTACCGAAACGATACCCGCTATACCTATACCGATCACCGGATTAAACTTGCTCTTCTCGCGGGTCGCGATATATCTGAAAAGAAGTATCATGTCCGCCAGACCCGATGCCACGACCACGCGGGGCGCCATAGAATGGCTCATGAGAGTGATCTTCGCGAGAAAATGCGGGAAGCCGAAGGTGATGTACGCCGCCATAAATGCGCTGATACCTGTCATTATGATCATCAGCTTATCGGCCTTTTTCTTCATCACCATGTAAATGACGGGTATGAGGGGTATCAGGGGGAACATGTCGAAGAACATGCTTCCCTCGCACACATTGGTGTAGGGATAGAAATCCTTCACCGGGAAGAGTACGTCGGGTATGTAGGTAAAGAGCTGATCCGCTCTACCGCCTCCGACCTCGAATCTCTTGCCTGGGTAGACGGTATTTGTAAGAAGTGTCAGCGTATCACCGGACTTTACAAAAAGCAGGAGAAGTGAAAGACCCAGCAGGGCGACTGCGGCTGCGATACCGATGTAGTCAGATAAGCCGAGCTTTATCCTGCCGAAGTTGTCCATGATCTGCCATGCGATGAGTCCCAGAAGAACATACGCAAGCGGCACCTGCCATGCGGGATAGAATGTGAATACATAGGTTCCCGCGCAGATCATTATGCCGACAATATAGAGCAGACGCATTTTTTTATTCTGCTCATTTAAAAACTTGTTGAAAAGCACTATCGAGAGCAGGATGCAGATAAGCATCTCCACCAGGCCGTTGATGGCGAACCACCACTGCACTACGGGTGCGAAGCTTATCATGACGGCAAAGGCCACGCTAAGCCCTCTTCTGTCCTTCGTTATTATCCTGCCGAACTCGAACGCGCACATGAAGAGCGCGATGAGCCTTCCGCACCAGAAAAACGCCAGACCGTACTCAAGAGGAAGGAAAAGGTAGGGTATCTGGAATGGTCTGAAGAGCATGAGTATCGTCCATGCAGGCTGGCCGTACTCCAGAAACACGTCGGTACCACCGCCGCGGAGCACGGAGCTCATGTACGAAAACGCTCCCGAAGGGTCCTCGTACTGCGACAGCAGCATGGGTGTAAATACCGCCCACTCATCGCTTCTTACGCCTCTCGACAACCCGAATACCACCTCGTCATCGAAGGAGCCCAGAAACCTCTCGAAAACGCCTAACGACGAGGCATTGACCTTTAAAATGACCAGTACAACAAGGACTGCACCCGCCACAGCGTATCTGTACTTAAACAAAGTGTCCGCAAACCGTACCCTGTCGCTTAAATACAGAAACACAATTACTGCCGATATGATAAATACCGGCAGAAACTTAAGACCAGATGAAAACAGATCCGACATCGCCGGTCTGTAGCTGCCTGCCACAACGCAGGCATTGTAATATGCCGCGATAAGGGAAGCCGCGCCGGCGAAAACCGCCGCGAGCAGTCCTCTTTTAACCTTAGTATCCATAACCAGCCAGATATCAGAACTTGTGCATGAACAGACCGCTGCGAAGCTTGGGCTCGAACCATGTGGACTTCGGAGGCATCAAAGCGTTTGCATCGGCTACGGCGAAAAGCTCCGCTATGGATGTCGGATACATGGATATCGCCATCACGCAGTCCTCGTCACATCTCTTTTCCAGATAGGAAATGCCCCTGATACCGCCCGCGAAATCGATGCGGGGATCATTCTTGGGATCGTCTATACCAAGTATTGCGGAGAGCAGGTGCTCCTGCAGATAGGAAACGTCGAGGCTTCCCACTGCGTCGCACTTTAAAAGCTCCTTCTTGGCATAAAGCCTGTACCACTTTTTTCCGAGGTACATTCCGAAGCTGCCCTTTGTATCGGGGCTTACCTGTGCATCGGCCGGCTCTATGATAAAGCTCTCTCCCAGCTTCTCCTTAAACTCCTCCTCGCTCATGCCGCCCAGATCCTTTATGAGCCTATTGTAGGGCAGGATCTTGAGCTCGCTGTCCGCGAAGAGCACCGACAGGAAGAAGTTGAACTCCTCCTCACCGGTATAGCCGGGGTTCGCCTCACGCCTGGCAAGCGCCACCTTTACGGCCGAGGCCGCTCTGTGGTGTCCGTCGGCGATGTAGAGCCTCTGTGTATCAGAAAATGCCGACGAGAGCGTATCATTTAAAGCGCCCTTTACCTTAAAGCCCCTGTGCCTGATGCCATCGGAGCTCGTAAAATCAAATAACGGAGCGTCCTTTTTAACCTCTTCTATGACATTTGCCACATCCTCCCTGCGTCTGAACGCGAGGAAAATAGGACCTGTCTGGGCAGAGCAGGTGTCCACATGTCTTATACGGTCCTTCTCCTTCTTCGCAAGTGTCAGCTCGTGCTTTCTGATGGTTCCGTCGGTATAATCATCCACAGAGCAGCAGCCCACTATTCCGTTCTGCACTCTGCCGTCCATGGTGAGCTCGTAAACGAAATACGACGCCTCATTATCCATTCTGAGAATGCCTTCAGCCTCCCACTCCTTAAGCATGGAAGCGGCCTTCTCGTACACGTCGTCCGCGTACATATCGTGGTCGGGTGCAAACTGGGTCTCCGGCCTGTCGATATTTAAGAATGAGTAGGGCTTGCCCTTTACCTCCTCCGCAGCCTCTGCCCTGCCGTATACATCGTACGGAAGCGCCGCGACCTCCTCGAATCTTCCCGCTGCGGGCATGAGACATTTAAACTTTTTTACTGTTGCCATTATAACTCTTCCTCCGCCTTTAAAAGCGCAGCAGCTATCACCGCATCCATATCGTAATACTTGTACTCGCCGAGCCTTCCGCCGAAGATCACCTTCGGTTCCTTAGCCGCGAGCTCCTTATACCTCTCGTAAAGCTCGATATTCTTCGCGTCATTTACGGGATAGTAGGGCTCGTCACCGGGCTTCCACTCGTACGAATACTCCTTCGAGATGACGGTCTTCGGGAGAGGATCGCCATTCTCGTCCTTGCCGAACTCGAACCACTTGTGCTCTATGATACGCGTCCACGGAGTTTCGCTGTCGGTATAATTGACCGCCGCATTGCCCTGATAATTATCTGTATCCAATATTTCGTTCTCAAAACGGACGCTTCTGTACTGAAGATGTCCGTAGCAGTGATCGAAGTACGCGTCCACCGCGCCCGTGTAGACCACACGGTCAGCCAGCGATGCCAAAGACTCCTTGTCGGCCAGATAATCCACGCCGAGCCTTACCTCTATTCCCTCGAGCATCCTCTCGACCAGCTTCGTGTAGCCGCCCACGGGAATACCCTGGAAGAGCGCGTTGAAATAATTGTTGTCGAATGTGAAGCGCACGGGGAGCCTCTTGATGATGAATGAGGGGAGCTCGGTGCACTTTCTGCCCCACTGCTTCTCGGTGTAGCCCTTTATCAGCTTCTCGTATATATCGGTGCCGACCAGACTAATCGCCTGCTCCTCGAGGTTCTTCGGCTCGGTGATATGAGCCGCCCTCTTCTGCTCCTCTATCTTCGCCTGCGCCTCCTGCGGGGTGATGACCGACCACATCCTGTTGAAGGTGTACATGTTAAAGGG
>DGVE01000134.1:0-13109 GCA_002395865.1 Lachnospiraceae bacterium UBA4292
ATCAGGACCGTGTTCAATATCCTCGGCCCGCTCACAAATCCCGCCAGCCCGAAGAGATTTCTGCTGGGTGTGTATGACCGCTCGCTGGTGGAGCCCCTCGCGCAGGTGCTCATGAACCTGGGCGTTGTGAGGGGAATGGTGGTATTCGGCACCGACAAGCTCGACGAGGTGAGTGTCGCGGCTCCCACGCATGTGTGCGAGTTCAAGGACGGATGGTTCAAGAGCTACGATGTGACACCTGCACAGTTCGGACTGGCCGGAGGAACCCACGAGGATATAAAGGGCGGCACACCCGATGAGAACGCGCAGATCACGAGGGATATATTAAAGGGCGTCGAGAGAGGCCCGAAGAGGGACGCGGTGCTCCTTAACGCAGGTGCAGCACTCTGTGTCGGAGGAAAGGCAGAGAGCTTCGCGGACGGAGTAAGGCTTGCGGCACAGATCATTGACAGCGGCGCCGCTTACGCCACACTTGAGAAGGTGATAGAGGTTTCAAACAGATGAGTGATATTCTGACACAGCTTGCCGACCACGCGAGACAGCGCGTGGAGGAGGCGAAGAAAAATGTGAGCCTTGAGGAGTTAAGGCGCAGGGCGTACGATATGCCGAAGGGCGATCAGGCCTTTGAGAAGGCGGTAAAAAAGCCCGGTATGTCATATATCTGCGAGTGCAAGAAGGCGAGCCCCTCGAAGGGCCTCATATCACCTGATTTTCCGTACCTGGAGATAGCGAAAAAGTACGAGGCGTCGGGTGCGGACGCGATATCGGTGCTTACGGAGCCGAAGTGGTTTCTCGGAAGGGACGAGTATTTAAAGGAGATCGCGGAAAATGTGAAGCTTCCCGTGCTCAGGAAGGATTTCACCGTGGACGAGTACATGATCTACGAGGCGAAGGTCCTGGGGGCGGCTGCGGTGCTCCTCATCGTCAAGATACTCACGAAGGATCAGCTGAGGCGATACATACGGATATGCGACGAGCTGGGGCTTTCGGCTCTGGTGGAGGCGCATGATGAGGAGGAGATAAAGCTCGCAGTCGAGTGCGGTGCGCGGATCATCGGTGTAAACAACAGAAACCTGACGGATTTTTCAGTGGATACCGACAACAGCCTGAGGCTGAGGCGTCTGGTGCCCGAGGGAGTCGCATTCGTATCGGAGAGCGGTTTTAAGGGCAGGGTGGACGTGGTCAGAGCCTCTGAGGCGGGAGCCGATGCGGTGCTGGTCGGCGAGGCGCTCATGAGAGCGGCGTCCACCACCGAGAAGATAGGCGAGATGAGAGGTGACCTGTAGTGTGCGCGAAGGTTAAGATCTGCGGGCTGATGAGGCGTGCCGATGTGGAGGCTGTAAATGAGCTCCTCCCCGATTACGCGGGCTTCGTACTCACCGGCGGGTTCTCTCACTCGATATGCGAGAAGACTTTTTTCGAGCTGATAAGGGAGCTCGACGGCCGGATAAGGCGCGTGGGAGTGTTTGTCGATGAGCCGCAAAGCAGCATTGCAAGCTTCAGCGAGTATCTGGATATGATACAGTTGCACGGCGCAGAGGACGATGAGACGATACGAAGGGTCAGGGAGCTGACAGGAAAGCCCGTGATAAAGGCGTTTATCGTAAAATGTCCGGATGACATAGACAGGGCGAAGGATTGCTCCGCCGACTATGTGCTCCTCGACGCGGGCACGGGCAGCGGAGTGAGCTTTGACCACTCGCTCATAAAGGATTTTCCGCGGGAGTATTTCCTGGCGGGAGGGCTCGGAGCGGATAACACGGCGCATGCTGTGGAGGCGCTTCACCCCTACGCGGTGGACGCGAGCAGCAGGCTTGAGACTGACGGAAAAAAGGATATGATGAAGATGGCGGCCTATGTGAGAGCCGCAAGAGGTACAGAGAATGAGTAAAGGAAGATTCGGTGTCCACGGAGGACAGTACATACCCGAGACGCTTATGAACGCGGTCATTGAACTCGAGGAGGCATATAACCATTACAGGAACGACCCGGATTTCGTGAGGGAACTCGATGAGCTGCTGGCTGAGTACGCGGGAAGGCCCTCGAACCTCTACTACGCGAAGAGGCTTACCGAGACGCTCGGCGGTGCGAAGATATATCTCAAGAGGGAAGACTTAAACCACACCGGCTCGCACAAGATAAACAATGTGCTCGGGCAGGCTCTTCTGGCCAGGAAAATGGGTAAGACGCGCCTCATCGCGGAGACCGGCGCGGGACAGCACGGCGTAGCTACAGCTACAGCTGCGGCTCTCATGGGCATGGAGTGCGTGGTGTTCATGGGCGAGGAGGACACGAAGAGGCAGGCTCTGAATGTGTACAGGATGAAGCTCCTCGGCGCGGACGTGATACCAGTAAAGAGCGGCACGGCTACGCTTAAGGACGCTGTCTCGGAGGCCATGAGAGAGTGGACGAGCCGTATCGACGACACACACTACTGCCTTGGTTCGGTCATGGGACCGCACCCCTTTCCCACGATAGTGAGGGATTTTCAGGCGGTCATCTCGAAGGAGTCGAGGGAGCAGATACTGAAAAAAGAGGGAAGGCTTCCGGACGCGGTCATTGCCTGCGTGGGAGGCGGCTCTAACGCCATAGGAAGCTTCTACAACTTCATAAACGATGAGGGCGTGAGACTGATCGGCTGCGAGGCTGCGGGGCGCGGCATAGACACCTTCGAGACCGCCGCGACCATTAACACCGGAAGACTCGGTATCTTCCACGGCATGAAGAGCTATTTCTGCCAGAACGAGTACGGACAGATCGCTCCGGTGTACTCGATCTCTGCGGGTCTCGACTACCCGGGCGTGGGTCCGGAGCACGCTTACCTGCACGACATCGGGAGAGCCGAGTACGTGGCGATAACGGATGATGAGGCGGTAAATGCGTTCGAATTCCTCTCGAGGACCGAGGGCATAATTCCTGCCATAGAGTCCGCGCACGCGGTGGCTTACGCCATGAAGCTCGCGCCGACGATGGATAAGGATAAGATTATAATAGTGACCATATCGGGGCGCGGCGACAAGGACTGCGCGGCCATAGCCAGATACAAGGGGGTGGAGATCTATGAGTAGGATAGCGGATGCTTTTAAAAACGGAAAGGCTTTCATACCTTTTCTGACATGCGGCGATCCGGATATAGAGACCACCGAGAAGATCATCAGGGAGATGGTGGCCGCCGGCGCGGACCTTATAGAGCTCGGAATACCTTTTTCGGACCCGACTGCGGAGGGACCGGTGATCCAGGAGGCGAATATCAGAGGACTTGCTTCACATACCACAACGGACACGGTATTCGACCTCGTGAGAAGGCTCAGAGCCGATATCACGGTACCGATGGTTTTTATGACCTATGCAAATGTGGTCTACTCCTACGGCGCGGACAGGTTCATATCCACGTGCGAGCAGGCCGGTATCGACGGGCTGATACTTCCGGATCTTCCATATGAGGAGAAGGATGAGTTCATGCCGCTGTGCGAAAAATACGGAGTGGAGCTCATATCACTCATTGCCCCTACCTCCGAGGGCAGGATATCTATGATTGCTAAGGAGGCGAAGGGATTTATATATATCGTGTCGAGCCTCGGCGTGACCGGTGTCAGAAGCTCTATTACGACTGATATCGGGAGCATCGTGAGCGTGATAAGGCAGAGCACGGATGTGCCCTGCGCTGTGGGCTTCGGTATATCGACACCGGAGCAGGCCGCGAAGATGGCGGCGCTTTCGGACGGAGCCATCGTCGGCTCGGCCATAGTGAAGATAATAGCAAAATACGGCAGAAAAGCCCCGAAGTATGTGGGCGAGTATGTAAGAAGCATGAAGGATGCGATAAGATAAAAAACGGATAATAAAAAATCGGGGACGGTTGATGCCGCCCCCGATCGTCTTACAAAGGAGAATAAAAACTTAGTTTCTGCTCTTTCCGAGAATTCTCAGAAGTCTTATGAAGATGTTGATGATGTCGAGGTAGAGCTCAATGGCTACGCCGAGCGCGCCGCGCAGATCTCTCTGTGCCACAGAGGCCTTAGACATGTCATAGCCGATGTAGAGGGCGAAGATGCCGACCACGATGTAATCAATGACACCCGTCGAGAAGCCCAAAAGTGCCATGATGAGTTCAACTATGATCACGACGAAAAGCGAAGCGCACAGCGTTTTGCCGAGTGAGTAGAATACCTGGGGCATGATAAAGCCGACGATCATCATACCGACTGAGATGGCAGCGGTTCCGATGAGAGCGTACTGCACGATGAGGGGGTTATACCCTGCAACCACAACCGTAAGCAAAGCGCCTATCGGAAGCACTATCATGTTGTAGCCGATGAAGGCGACGGCGATGTTCTGTGACTTCGATACGAATATGCCTGCGAAGCAGAGCACAACGTAGCCGATCAGAAGTACCCTGAAATCGATCCCCATGATCATCTCCGCGAAGAAGTTGCACAGGACCCAGTTCATTCCGAAGCCCCACAGAAGGAAAGCGTATATCGCTGAGTAGAAGCTTCTGTCGCTCATCAGTCCTGCCTGAGCGTCAAATGCTGCCGCATATCCTTTGCTGTACTGATTGTACTGGTCGTAACCGCCGTTATTGTAGTCGTCGTAATTCGTTCCGTACTCTTTGAAGCCATTGTCCGAGGGACGATTCATATTGTTGTTCCCCTGGCCATAATCTGTATAATTATCCATGGTATCTCCTTTCTCTCTTGTAATAAGATGAGTGTATTATAAACGTTTTCGGTAAAAAAGTAAATACCGAAGAAATTACGAAATACTTAAGATATTATGTCGATCAGAAGAAGCTCCACGATGAGAGCAGAAAGCCCGGTATCACGACAATGATGAAGAAGGCCCAGCTGATGAGGGTGAATACCTTCACGAACCGTCCACCGCCGCCGGGGTACTCCCTGACATAGATGCGGAAGTTGATGACGGAGGCGAGGGAGCCGATGAGGGAGCACAGTCCCGCGGTGTCGGCGCCGTAAATGAGCCCCGCGAAATTCTCCGTGAAAGGATAGAGAACGATGGAGGCGGGTACATTGCTTATGATCTGCGAGAGGCCGATGACCCACCAGTACTCATTGCCCGCGACCGCTTTCGACAGAAAAACGCTTATCGCTTCATTGGCGGCTATCTGCGATGAGAAGATAAAAAAGCAAAGGAAGGTGCCGAGGAGCGCGTAGTCCACCTGCGTAAAAAGGGCGGGGCCGGTGAGTAAGACGGCAGCGATGACGATGACGAGTGCCACGGGCCAGTACTGCGTGCGCGAGACGATGGTGAACAGGATCATAAGGAAGAGGCAGATATAGGTGATCCTTCTCACCTTTCCCTCTTCCTTCCACACACCGGCGAGCTCCGGGGACATATTTACGGGCTCGCGGAGGTTCCTGCGGTACAGGACAAGTATGAATACCGAAAGAAGCGCTGCGGACGTGACGCAAAGAGGCGACATGTGCAGTATGAAATTCGCCGCCGAGGTGCCCGACTGCGCGTAGAGGAACAGATTCTGCGGGCTTCCGAAGGGCATGAGAAGTGAGCCCCTGATGGCCGCTATGTTCTCGAAGGTGAGAACGGGGAGTATGTATGCCTCGTGGCCGCTGCCGCGAAAGAGCATTATGGTCAGTGGCACAAATATGATAAGGCTGACATCATTAGTCACGAACATCGAGGTGAAGAACACTCCGAACACCAGGAAGAAGGTGAGTGCCGCGATGGTCTTGAAGCGGGAGCCCAGCTGTATGAGTGGCTTGAAGATGTTCTCTCGCTTGAAGCCCTCGAGCACCGTGAGCATCATAAAAAGCGTGCCCAGAGTATGCCAGTCGATGGAGGTAAACAGCCCCGCCGTGGGCTTCGTGATGAACAGTGATATCAGCGCCGCGGCGATGGCCACGGCAAGCATAGGATCTTTTTTGAGAATGGAAGTTATTTTTTTCATGAGGGTGAGTGTAGCACATTTCGAGTGAATGTCAAGTGAAAACGGAGTTAAGATAAGGTTAAGATAAGGTTAAGGCTTGAAACGGTCCAAAACGCCTCTGCGCCACTTGTATTAGGAGGAAAAATGGTTTATAATCTCTCTGATCGTTTTTGCGTTTTTTTGTTGTTTTCGGGGAGTTATCTATGCTTTTATACTATTATGATCTGACCTTCCTGCTGGCGATTCTGTTCACAGCCATATATGTGTATAAATGGCACAGGAGATTTAATGTAAATATAACCGTCGTGTTCATACTTGTCCCGGTGGCGAATCTCGGACAGCTCATGACTGTATACGCCAAGAGCCTTGAGGCGGCGCTGCTGGCCACAAGAGTCAATTATATCGGCGGCTGCTTCCTCGGCTATTTCGTGCTCATGGGCGTTATAGAGCTTTGTGAGATAAACATGAGCCGGGTACTGCGCCTGATACTTTTCCTTTACAACTTCGTGCTGTATGCCCTTGTAATGTCAATGGGACAGGCCGAGCTCTTCTATAAGAAGGCCGAGCTGGCCAGCGAGAACGGCGTGACATATCTTATAAAGGAATACGGCCCCGCCCACACGCTGTTTTACGTGAGCGTCGCGGCGTATTTTGCGGCAGCCATCGCCATTATCGGTTACACGTATGTGCGCAAGCATCAGGTGTCAAGGCGCATACTTCACCTTCTGGTGCTGCCGGAGCTTGTCTGCATAATAGGCTTCTTCGGCGGAAGAAAGGTATTTCCGGGTATAGAGCTCCTACCTGCCTGCTATGCGCTGTCGCAGATGTTCTATCTTATGATAGGCGCCAGGCTGCGCCTTTACGATCTCACGGATACGGCTGCGGACGCCATGCTGACTAACGGCGGCGTCGGTATCATTTCCTTCGACCAGAACCTGATCTATCTCGGAAGCAACGACGTGGCTAAGGAGTGCTTCCCGCACCTTCAGGAGCAGGTGGTGGATAAGCCGCTTTGCGACTGCGATGAGATGAGACCGGTGCGTGAGTGGCTCGTCTCATTCATAGAGGACGAGAAGCAGAAGAACTTCATCTACCCGCGAAAAGAAGGCGACAGGGAGATGATCTGCAAGGTGGAGGTGGATTACCTCTACGATTTCAGGAGGAAGCGCGGCTATCAGGTGCTGATCACCGACGATACGCAGAACCAGAAGTACATAAGCCTTATAAACAGCTATAACGAGGACTTGAAGCGCGAGGTCGAGGAGAAGACGGAGCATATCGTGGAGATGCACGATAACCTGATCCTGTCGATGGCGACCATGGTCGAGAGCCGCGACAACTCTACGGGCGGCCATATACGGCGCACCAGCGAGGGTGTGCGCCTCCTCGTAGAGCAGATGCGCGAGGATCCCGCTTACAATATCTCCGATGAATTCTGCCGTGACATCATAAAGGCCGCTCCCATGCACGACCTCGGCAAGATCGCAGTAGACGACGCGGTGCTCAGAAAGCCCGGGCGGTTTACGGATGAGGAGTACGCCATCATGAAGACGCACGCCGCCGAGGGCGCGCGCATAGTCCACGAGATACTTAAGGGCACCGACGACGAGAGCTTTAAGACCGTCGCGGAAAATGTGGCCCATTACCATCACGAGAAGTGGGACGGCACCGGCTATCCCGAGCACCTCGCAGGCGGGCAGATACCGCTCGAGGCTCGCATTATGGCCATAGCGGACGTCTACGACGCCCTCGTCTCAAAACGTGTCTACAAGGAGAAAATGTCGTTTGAGAAGGCCGATTCCATCATCATGGAGGGTATGGGAAAGCATTTCGATCCGGGTCTTGAGAAATTCTACGTAGCCGCAAGACCGGGTTTGGAAAAATATTATGCAGGTTTAGAGTAGGAGGTCATCATGAGCAACGGTTTCGGTATCGGTAAGTCAATTCTTCTGGGCGTGTGCGTCGGAATAATCGTGCCCATAGTATTCCTGTTCGCATTTCGCGCTGGCGCCGAAAAAGAGAGGGAGTACACGAAAAACGGCGTTCTGACGCCGTGCGTGGTCGATTCGATCCTCACGGTCGGCGGAAAGCAGCAGGTGTATGTGGTATACCGGGACGCGGCCGGTAAGAGCGTGAAGGCGAAGGCCGTACTTAACAAAAAAGTCACCATCGGACAGACCGTCGAGGCGTATGTGCTTTCGTCCAAGCCCGATGAGGTATACCACCCGGGCTCACCCATCTTTAAATGGATCCTTTACGCGATCATTGCCATAGCTGCGATAGGCGCATGGATTCCTCTGGTGCTGTCCATCAGACAGAAGGGCATAGACAAGCTGGCCAGACAGGTCCGTGAAATGAATAAGGACAATAATAACAATGATTTCATTTAAGGAGGCTATCATGAACAGGATAAAGTCATTTGATGAAGCGAAGGTCACATTTGAGACAGAGGACGGTGAGGAGAGTGCCTGGTACGATATCACAGATATCGTAAAGAATCTGTATGAGGGAAAGAGCTCGGTAATGGAGTACGCCGAGAAGGTCGAGATGGAGCTCTATAACTTCTATCCGGCGCTGGATAAGGGTGAGGATAAGATGAAAGTTATACAAAAGAGTTTTAAGAGCAGGGTCGCGGAGAACGAGTACAACCGCTTCATGTGTGAAGAGGAGAGATCCGGTGAGGTGGCGGTATACAACGATGCCGGCCACGTCCGTGTGACCTTTAAAAACGGTTCTAAACTGACTGCTGTCAATTCGGAGTGGGGCGGAGTGATATTCTACGCTTAGAGCTGCGAAATATAGTTGCTTCACAAGATAAGCCCCCGGCCGTCAGGCCGGGGGCTTGTTATTAGTTCTTTCTTATCCCACGTTATCTATCTCATAGCTTACCACATAGTCCTTTTCGTAGTCGCCGGCTTCGTTCCAGACCTTTATGACACGCTTGACGGCGATCTCGTACTCGACCTCGGTGGCGCCCACGAAGAGAACGAAGAAATTGCCTGCGTAGACGCTTATGACGTCGTTCTTCTTAAGGTTGGTGAGAAGAGCCTCCTCGAAGGAGTCCTTCACATCGTCGGGCACGGCCTCGTCGTCCCGGCGGGTGATGAAGATACGCAGGAAGCCTGTGCTGGTCTTGTTGGCACGGTCGCTGCGGTTTAAGTACTTGTAGAGCACCTGGAAGCGGTCGAAGTTCACAAGGAATGCGCCCTTGCCCTCGTTTCTCTCGCCGATGATCTTCTTTATGTGTGCGAGGTTGTTGGCCTCGGTCTCCTCCGTGGCGTCATTTTTAGATGCCGCATTCTTCTGGTAGAATGCGTAGCCGTGCTTGCCGTTCTGCTTCACGATGTAGAGCGCCTTGTCCGCAAGGCGGAATACATCGTCGAATACATTGCCGTCTGCGGGTACGCGTACGGCACCTATGGAGGCACCGAGAGGAATGTTCATATCCTCGCCCATGAATTCCTTCGCGCTCTTTACGATGCCCTTGTTGAGCGCGCTGCAGACCTTCGCCACATCGTCCTCGAGGACTGTGTTCTTCATGAAGGCGATGAACTCGTCGCCGCCGAGCCTTCCGCACAGGTCGCCCTCGCGTGTGGACTCCTGTATCAGCTGCGCGAAACGGATCAGTATCTTGTCGCCCATGTCGTGGCCGTAGAGGTCATTGACCAGCTTAAAGCTGTCCAGATCGATCATCAGGAGGGTACCGATCTCCTTCTCACAGGCCTCGCCGATGATCTTGTGAGAGCCGGCTTTGTTCAGGATACCTGTCATGGGGTCGGTCACTATCTCCGCCTGAAGACCGCGTATGCGGTGTGCCCTGCTGATCAGTGTAAATATGAACCACAGTATGTAGAAGATGTTCAGTATTATGATGATCGCGAGGTAGATCCTGAATACCGGAAGCTCGTACATCATGGCTTCCTTCTCCACCTCGAACGATGCGCTGCAGATGACCGCACCGGTTACCTCATCGAGCACATCGATATGGAAGGTGTATGTTCCGAAGGGCAGATTTGTAAATGAAAGAGGCGTTATATCGCCCTGATGGCAGGTGATACCCGGGTCGCCCGTACCCTCGAGATAGTAGTGCACGAGGGGGTCGGAGAGCGAGAAGTTATTGACCGCGATGTTGAAGCTGATACGCCCCGAGACGCTCGGGATGGTCACCTTGTTGCCTGAGACGGTGTACACCTGATCCTCGGTCTCTACGGACTTAAGATGCAGCGGGTAGACCGCATTCAGCTGCGAATAGTTCCTCGTGTCGATGGCCCTGATACCGTCGGTGCAGCAAAGATAGAGCACTCCGTCCTTAAACGTCTGAAATGAGTTCGCGGTAAATGTGGTCACGAGGCCCCAGTCCGAATTAAGAAGGGTGCAGGTGTATTTTTCGTCCTTCAAGAGCTTCTCCTCGCTCACGACATACATTCCGGCGCTGGACGAGATCCACGCGTTGCCGCTGTCGTCGAAGCTTACGTCGTAGTTGTTGTTGTAGGGGAAGTTGTCGAGCCTGCGGATGACCGTGCCGTTGTCGTAGTAGAGGGCGTTGCTGGTGACGTATATATATCCGCCCGTGCAGGGCACGATCTTCATCACGACGCCGCTCCTTAAGCCTTCGGCCTTGCCGATGTGCCCTACCACGCGGTCGCCCTTTATTATGTATATGCCGTCGCCGTCGGAGGCTGCGAGTATCGATCCGTCCTCCCTCTCAGCAACCGAAAGTATGGTCGTGTTGTTGAGTCCGTCGGCCGCCGTTATCGACTTCGTGAAGCGGCCGCCCTCGATAAATGCTATTCCGCCGCTGCCCGAAACGATAAGTCTGTGATCCGAGAGTTCATAGACGAAGCGGTACCTTCCGGATATACCGGCTGTGATATTGTTGTTGAAGACCTCCACCCTCCCTTCGGGAGTCTGCCTGACGAGCCCTTCATTGCGATATAAGCAAAACCACAGATTGCCCGCGGAGTCCTTGCAGATGTTTCTGACACGTCCGTTGCCAATAACATCGTTCAGCTCATTCTTGATCTCTGTATCATTCGCCAGATCGATAATATGGATACCCGTGTCGGAGCCTACATACAGCAGGTCGCCGTCTATCAGCATGGCATTTACCACGGTATTGGCTATCTTCATCCTTCGGAATATGTTTCTGAAGGGGCTCTGCGAATACTTTACGAGGCCGTGCTTGTTGGACGCGAACCACACGTTCTGCTGCGCGTCGATACACACGTCCGTCACATTGCCCTCGATACCGGCGTGAACGAAATTCACTATCTCATTGATGCCGGGATCCATGTAGCCCATGCCGTTCTCGCAGCAGAAGAAGAACAGGCCGAAGTCCCTGCTGTAGACTATGGAGTTGAAGTACGAGACCGAGGCCGCCACGACCTCATCCTCCTGTATCAGCCTGTCGTCCTTGAGCGTGTACCTGAGTACCTGATCTCCGGTGGTGCCGACGAGCACGTTCTTTCCGTCGTAAGCCACCGACCAGAATATCACACCGTCCTCTTCGGTGTACTGCGATGTAAATACGAGAAGGTCATCTCTTATAAGAAACAGGATTCCTGAGTGGGTGACACCGAGCATGCCTCCGTCGTCAGTGGATACCATCGAGGTGACATGTGTTATATCCGCCCACTCGGAGTAGCACTTTATCTCGCCGGAGTCGGTTATCCTGCACAGCTCGCGGTCGGTGGCCGCATATATATTTCCGTTGCTGTCCTCGCTTATGAACCTCACTGAATCCGATGAGAGACCGTTGTCCGTATTATACAGCACGGCCTTGTCCTGCGTTAAGTCGTATCTGACCAGACCGCTGTCGTTCGTTCCTATCCAGAGGTCTCCGCGCGAATCGACGAAGAGCTCCTTAACGTTTCTTATGGCGCTGTGGACTCTCGCGTCCTCGAACTTTACGCCGTCATAGCGGAAGAGCCCCGCGTACGTTCCGACCCAGAGGTAGCCGTCCCTTGTCTGGGCCACGGCATTTACCTCCGAGGTGGGCAGACCGTCGTAGCTGTCGTAGACCTCCTCCTCGTACTCCGATACGACTCCGTTATCCGCGGCCTCCACTCTGCTTTCGGGGAGCACCGGGAGCAGAAGCGCCAGAACGACCGTCATGGAAATGATGGTGGCTTTCTTTGCCCTGCGTTTTTTAGCGATATGCTTCTGAAACTTTCTGAACATGTTCACCATGCCTATGGCAATGAACAGGCTGAGCACCTTGTCGGGGATGTTCAGGAAGGCTTCGGCGAGCATGGTGTTGAAGTAGGATATGGAATTATAGTTCGAGAGCATGTCATACAGAGCGTTGCCCCAGATATTGCCTGTGTAGCCCCTGAAGTGCAGGAGGTCTATGGGCGTGCCCAAGAGCGCGCAGGCCAGGCCGCAAACTATCGCCAGTGAAACGGTCTCGAGAAGCTCTCTGTTGTCCTTGCGCGGGTAGAGGAAGCCCACTAAAAGCCCCATGGCTATCGCCACATGGATAAACAATATGGCGCTGCTTGAAAAGAAGCCCATGAAGCTCTGGCTCAGGGCGGCTGTTATGGATGCGCCCAGAGGTCCCAGGGCAATGGCCACCGCCATGGTCCCTATGGTATCCAGCCAAACCGGCAGCTTCAGCGACGTGGATACAAAGTTTCCCGCCACGTTCATTGCCACGCACAGCAGGATGAACACCGCGGTGTAAAAATCAAGTTTAAATAATATCAATCTCTTAAGGCTTCCGCCGACACTTTCCTTCTTAGCCATATCGTATCGCCGCGCTGCGCGCGGCTTCCCCCTTCCGGGCTTATTCGGGAGAGCCACCCCCTCCCCCCTCCATCATAATCAAAACCCTTTCCTGCGTCAACCAGAATCTGCGTTTCTTTTCCTGCTGTGGCCCTCCCCGTGGATGCCCCCGCACGAGGCTCTCCCCCGACGGATCGCCCCGCATAATAAATCCTTCGCTCTTTGGGAACGTCGGCCCATGCTGAATTCGCTTCGCGAATGGGCCGACGCTACATGTCAAGTCGCATACGACTTGACACATTTCATGGCTCGTCAACGGCCGCAGTATTGCGATAAGGCCACAAAACTGCGGCCGTTTCCTGCGCTGACTTACGCTCAGGAATTATTATGCGTGACGCTCCTGACTGTGAAAGTCCGGTGCCCTCCGCAGCCGCCATCTCGAGTGGAGGACCGGTGAAAATAATTCTCGAGCGGAAGTCAG
>DGVE01000134.1:13230-13589 GCA_002395865.1 Lachnospiraceae bacterium UBA4292
CCGAGCCATGAAGCGAGAGATTTATTTTTATCGGGCATCCACGGGGAGGGCCAGACCTATGGTGCGGGGGCGATCCGTCAGGGTGAGGCAAGTGGGAAGAAAAAGAAAAAAGGGCGGCAAATCTGTTGGACATCTGTTGGACGAGGGGGTGTATTATGTGCTCAGCAAATGGAAAAACAGGGCGGCGCGGGGGCGCCGGGAGGGAGAGAAGATGCCTAAGTTTAAGATTTCACCGGATAAGATAACAGATTTTTTTATCAAGGCTTTTATGCCCGGACAGCCGACATATCTGACGACCTCGGGTCTGGATCTGTGGGAGAAGTATAAGAATTACGATAAGGAGCTTCAGGAGGCCGGCA
>DGVE01000198.1 GCA_002395865.1 Lachnospiraceae bacterium UBA4292
GGCCTCGTCCGAAAGGATATCGCCGAACATGTTCTCGGTAAGTATGACATCAAACTGCGCGGGATCCTTCACGAGCTGCATAGCGCAGTTGTCCACGAGCATGTGCGAGAGCTTCACATCCGGATAATCCTTCGCGACCTCCTCCACGACCGCTCTCCAAAGTCTCGAGGTTGCGAGGACATTTGCCTTGTCGACCGAGATCACGTTCTTTCTTCTCTTTCTCGCGATCTCGAAGCCCTTTATCGCTATGCGCCTGATCTCGTTCTCATCGTAGGTGCAGATGTCGACTGCCTTCCTCACGCCGTCATTCTCCTCTGTGGTGTGAGTGCCGAAGTAGATGCCTCCGGTAAGTTCCCTCATGATCACCATGTCAAATCCGGCGTCCGCTGCCGCCTGAGAAAGAGGACATGCGGATGAAAGCTCCTTATAGAGGTATGCCGGCCTGATGTTCGCGAAAAGGCCGAGCTCCTTCCTTATGCGAAGAAGAGCTGCCTCGGGCCTGAGCTCGGGGGCGAGCTTATACCACGATGACTGGCCAACATTGCCGCCGACGGCTCCAAGTAGCACCGCGTCGGAAGCCTTAGCCGTAGCCAGAGCCTCATCTGTCAGCGGCACGCCGCATGCATCGATGGAGCAGCCGCCCATGAGTATCGTCTCATAATCAAATTTCACGCCGTATCTGTCCGAAACTGCATCAAGGACTTTTACGGCCTCCCTCACTATCTCGGGACCGATACCGTCACCGGGTATGAGTGTAATCTTCCTGTTCAAATCATTGCCTCCGTGACCGCGGCGTCTGCCGCGAAAATTTCTTTACAGTATACAAGGAACGGCTCCTTTTTGCAAGTGAAAATGATGCCTGCCGACATTTATTTTCGGAATTAGAGGTATAACTCAAAATAATATCACTTTGTAATTCTATAACTTTTATCGCTCTGTACTACTTAGCCCAGTCAAAGGAGTGCACGACCGCCCTCTTCCAGCCTCTTATCTTTTCGGCTCTGGCCGCGTCGCCTATCGCGCTCACGAACTCTCTGTCGATTATCGCGTTCTTCTCTATCTCCTGAGTGTCCTTCCAGAAGCCCACGGCCAGTCCCGCCAGATACGCGGCACCGAGCGCCGTAGTCTCCACGCATACCGGGCGAAGCACAGGCATCGCGCTTATATCCGCCTGCATCTGCATCAGCAGGTTGTTGCGGCTCGCGCCGCCGTCCACGTGCAGGCTCTCTATCGCCTGACCGGATGCGTCCTTCATGGCTCCGAGCACATCCTCCACCTGATACGCGATGGATTCGAGCGTCGCTCTCACGATATGCCTCTTGTTCACGCCCCTCGTAAGTCCCACTATGACGCCTCTCGCGTATGGATCCCAGTACGGCGCGCCCATGCCCGTAAATGCCGGCACCACATAGCAGCCGGCTGTGTCAGGCACCTTGTTAGCCACCGTCTCACTGTCCGCGGCGTCCTTTATGAGCCCCATCTCGTCCCGAAGCCACTGTATGCTCGCGCCGCCGACGAATACCGAACCCTCGAGTGCGTAGGTGACCTTTCCTCCTATGTTCCACGCGATCGTTGACACCAGACCGCTGTCGCCCTCCACGGGCTTATCTCCCGTGTTCATCAGAAGGAAGCAGCCGGTCCCGTAGGTATTCTTGGCCTGCCCCTTGTTAAAGCAGCACTGCCCGAAAAGAGCCGCCTGCTGGTCTCCCGCGGCGCCGCACACAGGCACGGGTGCTCCGAAGAATCTATCGAGAGCGTAGCCGTATACAGCCGAGTTCTCCACCGGCTTGGGAAGCATCTTTTCGGGGATGTCCAAAAGCTTCAGTATATCCCTGTCCCACTCGAGCGTATTTATATTGAAGAGCATGGTCCTCGAGGCGTTGGAATAGTCGGTGATGTGCACCTTTCCACCCGTCAGCTTCCAGATGAGCCATGTCTCCACTGTACCGAATATCAGTCTGCCCTCCTGCGCACCCTCGCGGGCTCCGGGGACATTGTCCAGTATCCACTTTATCTTCGTGGCGGAAAAATAGGGATCAAGTATCAGCCCCGTCTTCTGCCTTATCATATTCTTCTTGTCAGCCAGCTGTTCACAGATATCCGCGGTCCTGCGGCACTGCCATACTATGGCGTTATAGATCGGTCTTCCCGTCTCGCGGTCCCAGACGATCGTTGTCTCGCGCTGGTTCGTGATGCCTATCGCGGCAATGCTCTCCGGCGCTATTCCGGCCTTCGCCACCGCCTCAACTGCCACACCGATCTGTGTGGACCATATCTCATCCGGATCGTGCTCCACCCAGCCCGGTTTCGGAAATATCTGCGTGAATTCCTTCTGCGAGGCGCTGATTATCCTGCCCTCGCGGTTGAATACTATGCATCTGTTGCTCGTGGTCCCCGCGTCAAAGGCGAGCACGTATTTTTCATTATCCATGGTTTCCCCTTCTTGTTATCCCCCAAAAGCACCCGTTACTGCCCCTTCACTCCCTCAAGGAAGTCCAGCAAATCACGATAGACTACCAGCTTTCTCTTCTCGTTCAGTATTTCATGCCTCATGTTCTTGTAGAATTTGCCGGTCACGTTTTCATAGCCGTGATCCTTGAAATCCCTTATCGCGGCGGCGAAATCCTTGTCCGACACCGCGCATGGATCGTCCTTACCCGACATAAATATGACGGGCAGCTCCTTCTTTATGCCGTCCCATCCCTTCTTTGAGCATGCGCCCTCCAGAAGAAGCAGGAGATTCTCGAAGCCGTTCAGAGTAAAAACAAATCCGCACAGCTCGTCGCGGTTGTACTCCCTGACCGCCTCGGCGTCGGAGTTTAACCACGCGTGCTCGAGCTTCTCAGCCTTGAACCTCTTCTCGTAGGGTCCCATCACCATGCCGTTTATCATGGCTGAACGGTTTCTGTCGCCCTTCACCTTCTTAAGGACTCGTATGAGAGCCAGACCCAGGCCTGCGGTCGCGGTGGGCGAGGGGCTTCCCACCACCACGAGCCTGTCGATATCCGCATCGTACTTCTTCGCGTAGCATCTGACTGCGAGCGAGCCCATGCTGTGCCCGAGAAGAGTAAAGGGCAGGCTCTCCCCAAGCTCCTTTTTGGCATAGAGAGTTATCTGGTGCAGATCGTCCACCAGAGCGGCCGCTCCGTCCTCATAGAAATAGCCCAGATCCTCTGGTGACTTCACGCTCTGCCCGTGGCCTCTGTGATCGTTGATTACGCAGGCATATCCGTGTCCTGCCATATACTCCATGAAAGGAATATACCTTTCCTTGTGCTCGCACATACCGTGCGCGATCTGGATTATGCCCCTGATCTCGCCCTCCGGCTTCACTATGATGCCGTAAAGCTCCAGCCCGTCGCGTTCGGATGCCGCCTTAAATTCAGTCTGCATTTTCTCCCCCCTTCTTTTCCCCCATATACCACTTCAGGAATTCCGTATCCCTCTTCATACAGTCCTTGAGACCATGCGCGGAGTTGACGCTTATGACCTGTGACGGCTCGCTCCACAGCGCGCAAAAGCCCGCCTTCTTCTCGCTCTGCGTCAGAGACAGCTCGTGCTCGCTGTCATTTACATCGCAGGTGTAGAAATACGAGTCACGGACGAATTTAACGTCACGGTCGAATACATCCCGTCTTATCTCGCGTATAACGCCTATTTCATTAATAGTCTCCGGTATCACCTCTCGGCCGGTCTCCTCGAGGACCTCCCTCATGAGAGTCTCGGTATGATCCTCGTCTCCCTCCACGCCTCCGCCGGGTATCTTAAAGACGCCCGCGCCGTCGCGCTGCATCAGGAGCTTCCCGTTCCTCTCGATAAGCGCCCTGACGGTGACCCTCGTCACAGTCCTTTTCGTGTTCTCGTAATCGCCGCTGTCAAGTACCATTATAGTTTTCATAGGAGCTCTCCATGTATTCTTCCATGCTGTACTCTTCGTTAACGTACTCTATACTCTCATCCGACTCCCCGGCCTTCTCGGCTCCCTTTATCTTTTCGCCGAAGCCCGTAAGAGCCTGAAACGGTGCAAATATCTTCGCCCTGTTCCCCCTGTCCATCGGATGATGATTCCTGTAGGCAGGCCACTTCATGTCAATGATATCGTCATAGTTCATGCCTTGTGCCCTCCTACCTGAGTATTCCTTTCTATCGCCGTGGCGCCCTCCTGAAGGTTCGTGCCCTTTAAGAGAGCGTTCTTTCCGAAGCGCTTTCTGATCTCAAGCATTGCCCTCTGGATATTCTTCTCCTTCTCCACCTTCCTGGGATCCGTGAAGAGGTCGTACTGCTCGAACACGTCGTCGCGCAGGTTGTTGAGACTTATGTTCAGCCTTCGCACGAGCAGCCTTTCATCGACATTTTCATCGAAAAGCCTTACTATGGCCTCGGATATCTTTCTCACGGATGAGGTGTAATCGCCGAGGCTCACGGACTTGTGCACCGCCCTCGGCGCCATCCTTCCGTAGTAGTCGGTATCCAGCGCTCCATCGTAATCCTTTGGATACTCGTGGTCGTAGCACACGGCTATGGCCACCGAATCCGTAAGATAGCCTTTGCCGAACATTTCAAGTGAAAGCCCCTCCGCCATCTCGCGTATGACTATGCGGGCCTTGTCGAAGGGGTAGCCGCATTTTAAGACCTGCCCCTGGCTGAGGCTCTTTACCGAGGTCTTGTAGCTCTTGATATCCTTCATGGTGCAGGGCTCATAGCCCCAGGCGTGATCGATCAGTATCTCCGCGTCCACGCCGAACACCTTGAAGAGCCTGTCCTCCTGATAAAGGCTCGCCCTCGCGAGATCCCCCATGGTGTAGATGCCCTCGCGCTCGAGTCTCCTTACGGTGCCCTTTCCGACCTGCCAGAAATCCGTCATCGGCCTGTGATCCCACAGGAGCCTGCGGTAGCTCATCTCATCCAGCTGCGCGATCCTCACTCCGTCCGCATCCGGCGCAGCCTTCTTAGCCACTATGTCCATGGCGATCTTGGCCAGGTACATATTGGTGCCTATACCCGCTGTGGCTGTGATGCCTGTGGTGCCCAGCACATCCCTTACCATGGTCATGACAAGCGTATGCGCGTCCATACCGTAGAGCTTCACATAATCCGTGATGTCGATGAAGCACTCATCCACGGAGTACACATGCATATCCTCCGCGGAGACATATTTCATGTAGATGGAGAATATCTGCGTGGATACCTCCATATATCTTCGCATCCTCGGCGGCGCTGCGATGTACTCCACCACCTCTCCGGTGGAGCGCCTCACCTCCTCAAGTATCTGTTCCACCTCGAAGAGTCTTGGCCGCCCGGGCACTCCGTAGGCCTTTAGCGCGGGCGAGACCGCAAGGCATATCGTCTTCTCGGTCCTCGAGGTATCTGCCACGACCAGCTTGGCAGTCAGCGGATCGAGCCCTCTCTCCACGCACTCGACCGAGGCATAAAATGATTTAAGATCAATGGCCGCATATATTCTGCTCATAAAAAATCACCGATAACCCGGGCACTGCCCGGGTTATCCATTAAGTTCTGTCCGAATATGTTCCTATGACATAACCATCCGGAATGGGCACTCCCGCTACGGGTTCGGGTCTGTCCCTGTCCCATACGTAGAAAGGATCGATGAACTGGCTGAGAAGGTCTCTGTAGCCGACTATTGCCTCATAGAGTCTCTGTCCGTCGACATTCAGTCTTCCCTGTCTGAAGTATTCATCCGTTATCTGTACCCACGGCTGGTTGCTGTCCACGTTGCAGAAGTAGCGAAAGCCCCTGTCCTTCATGTACTGGTACTTTACCTGTCCCTGAGGAGTCTGCTTCTCCGCGTTCGTGTACTGCCAGAAATTGCCCACGTCATCGCCGTTAGGATAGATGATGTGGTCGCACGGTCCGATTATGGGTGTCACCTCGGCTATCCACAGGTCCAGATCCCAGTAGAAATGGTCGAGCTCGGCCTGTCCCATGGCGCGATGTCCCCATCCGTGGCATGCGAAGGTCCAGCCGGTTGCCTTGAGGGCATCGGCCACCTGCTTGGCTGTCTCTGTATCTGCGTCGATGTTCGGGTTGGGATAGAGATATCCCTTGCCGTCACGTCCCTCGTTCTCGGGACCATAGTTGTAGTGTGATGTTCTGTATCCGAACACTCCGTTGTAGCCCGTCAGGGCAATTATGCCCTTCGAGCCTCTGTAGGAGAAGTCGGGGTGAGCCTTCACGAAATTATCGAGTATGGGGATCATATCGAAGGCACCGCGCTGCTTTGTGCCGTCGGGCATATCCATCTCGCAGGTCACGTAGCCGTCCTCCAAAACGACTAGCCTGTTCGCATAGCCGTCACCGGTCATGTACTCATAGTAGCTGACATCGTCCTGGCTCATTACTATGGGCGTCTTTCCCGGCGGCAGGTAGATGGGCTGGCGCACCATCTTCTGAGTGCCGTCCTCCATGGTCTCGAGCTTCGCTATATCGTACACATTTACAAGGACATAACCTCTCTCATACAGCTGCTCGAGTATCCTGTTGAACTCGGTGATGGTAGTCATGACCTTGTTGTACTTCTCGGTGTCGCTCGCATCATCAAAGGAGAGATCGTTGTCATATATGAGTGTGTGGAAGAAAATGTGGCAGATCTTGGTGTTGTCCGCCCACTTTACAAGTCCGGCCTTCTCCTGCGCATAGCGGTTCACAGCCTCCTGATACTTCGCGTTCGTCGAATACTCCGCACTGTTCTGGAGCATGGATGTAGCCGCGTCATAATCATACATGGCAGCCTTGACATTGGCCGCGTCGAGAAGCGCGTCGCCCGTAAGTGTGGGGGCGCTGCTGTCGGGTATGTTCGATCCCGAGGGCTGTGATGCGGTGGCGGGCTCCGGCGAAGTCGGAACCTCTATCGTGATGTCATACTGCTCGGTATTGTCCGCGGGCACACTCTGAGACTGATCCGCCACAGCGGATGTCTGAGTGTTGTTTGCCACTGCGGAGGTCTCCTTACCGTCCCCCGAGCCGCCTCCGAGCGTCTTGACCACAAGGGCTATAAGGCAGCCTGCGATCACTATTATCATAAATACCGCAAGCGCGCTTATGAGCCATATTATTCTCTGCTGTTTCTTTCTTCTGGCTTTTCTGTTGTTCGTTCCCATGATAAGCCTTTATTCCTCCGTTATTACGATTACTCCGTAGGGGGCAAGCTGCGTGACCTTCTCACCGCTGATGATATCAGTGCATGCATCAGGAAGCTGCACCGGCACGTCGCTGTAGTTTAAGTAGAAGCCATAGTTCACGCCGTCTCCGCTCCTTCTGTAGTATGCGACATTTTCGGGAAGAGCCTTCCTCTCTATACCGGCCTGCGAGAGCGCCCTGTCGATGATGCGCTCCATTCCACTCTCTTCGAGCCTTGCGGCCACATAGATCGCTCTGCCCTGCCCGAAGGCCTTCTCTGTGACTGCTGCGGTACCCGCATAGAAATCATCGCCGTACCTTGCGAGAACATCCGCGCTTACATCCCTCAGTATCTCGGCGTAGTCCGTGACGGTGCAGCTTCCGCCGTCCGAAAACCTCACGCTGTTGGTCTGAGATGGATAATACGCGTCTATCTCCTCCGCGCGAAGTCCGAACAGTTCACTCAGTCCGTCCCCCGGGAAGCCTCCGAGCCAGCACAGCTGGTCGCTGTCCACGTAGCCGCACATGTACGTCGCCACGAGCACTCCTCCGTTTTGTACGAAGGCCCTCAGCCTCGAAGCCGTGCCTTCGCCAAGCATATACATCTGAGGCGCTATGACGAGACTGTAGTCCGCCATGTCATCCTCCGAAGATATAATATCGCACTCTACGCCGGATTTTGCAAGCATTTTATACCATTTTATGCAAATATCGTCATATCTGACAGTGTCGTGGGAGAAGGCCTTCACTATGGAGAGGGACCATTTCGTATCCCAGTCGTATATGATCGCCGCCTTCGTCCTTATCACAGTCCCGGCCACAGGCGCGAGCTTTACAAGCGTCTTTCCGAGCGCCTCCACGTCCTTAAACACTCTCGTGTCGTCCGTTCCTATGTGATCAACGACCGCTCCGTGATACTGCTCGAAGCTGCCCCTGCCCTTTCTCCACTGGAAATACTGCACCGAATCGGAGCCGGCCGCGACCGCCTGAAGGCTCGAGAGCATGTGAACTCCCGGCCGCTTCGGCCTGTTCACCTCATGCCAGTTCACAAGACTCGGTGTGCTCTCCATGAGAAGGAAGGGTCTGTCCTTCTTCATTGAGCGCATCTGCGCGTGGCAGAAAGCGTTGTAGATCATGGTATCATAGAAGCTCTCGTAGTCGTTGTGAAACCTCGGATAGCTGTCCCAGCTGATCACATCGAGACTCTTCGCCATCACCCGGTAGTCGAGCCCCTCGTACATCGTCATGAAATTCGCCGTGACGGGTATATCGGGGTTGAAGCTTCTGACCGTCCTTATCTCCTCCTTCATGAACTCGTTCGTTATGAAGGTGGTGAAGCGCTTCCACTCGAGAGTCAGTCCCATGCTCGAGAACTCCCCGTGACTCATGGGGGGATCGATCTGCTCGAAGCCGTTAAACCTGTGGCTCCAGAACGTATTCCACCATGCGTGGTTGAGCTTATCTATATCGCCTCCGAACTTATCCGAAAGGTACTGCCTGAAGCGCCTTTTGCAGCTGTCGCAGTAGCACTCGCCGCCGAATTCATTCGATATATGCCATGCGATAAGGCCGGGGTGGTGCGCAAACTTCTGTGCGAGCCTTCCGTCGATATCCCTGACCAGCTCCCTGAACTTCGGGGACGACATGCAGTGGTTGTGGCGCACGCCGTGAAGCTCCCTGTCTCCGTTTACATTTACACGTCTTGCCTCCGGATACTTTTCATCCAGCCACGCAGGTCTTGCTCCCGAGGGCGTGGCCAGTATGAAATATATGCCGTTTTCATAGAGCCTGTCGGCTGTCTTCTCAAGCCAAGACAGATCGTACCTGCCCTCCTCGGGCTCGAGCATTGACCACGAGAACACTCCTATCGTTGCCTCGTTGATGCCCGCCTTCTTCATCATGCGGATATCCTCCTCAAGGATATCGGGTCTGTCGAGCCACTGCTCCGGATTGTAGTCGCCGCCGTGGACGAAGCCGCCCAGCGCGAGAAATAATGGTCTCTTATTCATATACTTTCATTCCGCCGTATTTTCTGATCTTCAGGACGTGGCAGGAGCCCTCTCCGAAGACTCCCTCCATCGCCTTTTTATAATCCTCCACAGCCTCGTTTTTCACAAAGGCCTGGATGGTGCCCGCGAAGCCGCCCCCGTGCACCCTGCAGACTCCTCTGTCGCCGAGAGCTCCCTCGCTCACGCAAAGCGCCAGCGAAACGCTCTGGTGGGACACATCCTTCACGCTGTATACGTTCTGTAGGAATTTGTACGATGAATCGCCGCTGGCCTTTATCGTGTCAAGGAATGTGCCTATATCACCGGACTTCAGCGCATCCACAGCCGTCGATACTCTCTCGTTCTCCGCGATGAAATGCAGAGCGCGAAGCACCGCCCTGTCGCCTGCCGCCTTCCTGATGTCGTCGATGTTCTCTAACACCTCACTGCGCGTGATGCCGAGCAGAACATCCCTTCCGAAGTAAGCGGCCACCTTCTTCATCTCCTCGGGCACCGCCGCATACTCATCCGTAAGATCCGCATGGCTGCCCTTCGTATCGGTTATACACAGGCTCAGCCCATAGCTGTTCATATCAAAATCGACCTTCTCCACAACGGGCTTCGCGGGGTCCGCGAAATCCACATGCACCAGAGAGCCCACGGAGCACGCCATCTGATCCATCAGACCGCATGGCTTTCCGAAGAAGACATTCTCCGCGTACTGGCCGATGATGGCGTTCGTCACATCATCCAGCCTTCCGTCGTTGTAGAGGTGTGATACGATAGTTCCTATAAGTGTCTCAAAGGCAGCAGAGCTCGAAAGACCCGCGCCGGTGAGCACATCGCTCGTGATATAGGTCTGGAAGCCTCCCACCTTATATCCTCTCTCCCGCATACCTGCGAGAACACCCTTTATGAGAGCCGCTGTGGAGCCCTCCTCCTCCGGATTCTTCTTCAGGTCGTCAAATGTGAACTCGATCTTCGGGTAGGGTCCCGAGACCAGCTTCACCCTGTTGTTCTCAAGAGGACGCGCTATGGCAATGGCGTCGAGATTCACCGCAGCCGCAAGTATCTGTCCGTGCTGGTGATCCGTGTGGTTGCCGCACACCTCGCTTCTTCCGGGAGCCGAGAGCACCATGACCTCATCCGCCCCGAAGAGGCTCTCATACTTCTCTACCGCCCGGATGTATCTCTTCGTCTGATAGTCGAGCATGCTCTCATCCGCGTATATGTCCAGAAGAATGTCCCTCATCTGCCCCGATGCGAGCTTCTCCTTAAGTGCCTTTGTTGTGATCATTTTCAACCTCCATGTATCGTTTATTTACTTTTTGCCAATGTATTGATGATATATCCCGCCATCAGAAGCCCCGCCGTGCCGGGCACGAACGATATGCTCCCCGGCGCGTGCCTGCTTCCGTCCTCCAGCGTAGAGCCCTTCGGTTCCTCGTCGCTCCACACTACAGTGAGCTTCTCTATGCCCCTCTTCTTCAGCTCCCGCCTCATGACCCGCGCCAGAGGGCAGACCCTCGTCTCGGATATATCGCCTACGCGGAGTCTTCCGGGGTCGAGCTTATTGCCCGTGCCCATGGAGCTGATGATGCTTGTACCCGCAAGGCTGCAGCTCTCTATGAGTCCCAGCTTCGCCGTGACTGTATCCACACAGTCGGCGACGAAGTCATATTCCGAAAAATCAAATTCGCTTGCGGTGTCCGGCAGGAAGAAGCTGTCGCGCATGGTGACCTGCGCGTCCGGGTCGATAGAGAGTATCCTCTCCCTCATGACCTCGGTCTTTTTTCTTCCTATACTGCCTGTCGTAGCTATTATCTGTCGGTTTAGGTTCGACGGGCTCACCACATCGTTATCGACTACGGTGATATGTCCGATGCCTGCTCTGGCTAAGGCCTCACAGACATATCCGCCAACGCCTCCTACGCCGAAGACCGCGACATGCGCATCCTTCAGCCTCTTTACGCCTTCCTCACCGAGTATCAGTGAAGTTCTCTCATATAGTTCCTTCATCTATACCCCCGAGAGAAAAGCTCTCACGAACTTCTCGTATCTTACAGGCTCGTTAAGCACCGACTCCGCGTGTCCCGCGCCCTCTATGATCTTAAGCTGGGCTCTGTCCTCGATGAGGCTGTACATCCTCTCTGAATTCTCCGGAGGCACGAAATCGTCGTCCGCGCCGTGTATGAAGAGCACAGGTACATTTGCATTCTCAACAGACTTTATCGGAGCCATATCGCCCAGATTCTTGCCGTAGAAAAGCTTCATACCCGCTCTCGTCAGGAAAAGAGTTATACCTGCGGGCAGATGTGCCGAGGCATAACCTCGTCTGAGAACGTTTTCAAGATCCGCAAAACCGCAGTCATCCACCACCCAGTCGATATTCGGCTGATACTGCAGGCAGGCTATGCTCGCGGCGCCGCCCAGAGACTCGCCGTGCAGTCCGAGAGTGGATACTACATATCGGTTTCTGGTGTCCTCTATTATCTGCATCAGGTCCTTCGCCTCGAGAACCGAGTAGGTGCAGATATGTCTTGCGTTCACGCCGTGTCCTCTGAGATCGTAGATGATGCAGTTGTAACCGAGCTCCAGATACATCTTCACATACTTCAGATCGCCGTAGCGGTTGTCGGTATATCCGTGGGAAATAATCACATACCTGCCCGTCTTTACCGGATTCTGGCAGATCTGAACATGAAGCTTGTAGCCGTCGAAGGATCTCACGATATACTCATGCTTCTCGAGCTTGTCATAGAATTTGATGTCATAGTGCTCCGCCTGCCACTTTTTTGCTTCCGCGAGCGTCTGTCTGTTTCCGTTGAGGACAAACCTCGCCAGAAGAAACATCATGACCAGTATCAGAATGACCAGCACAGCCACTGCGCATATAAGTATGGGCAGTATCTTCTCCATATGTGACCTCCTTTTCGTTCCCTTTCGGGTCGTGTACTAACGGTCCTCCGGCTTATTAAGAGCCACAAAACCGTGGTCTATCCGGATGCTTACACGAAGCTTCGGATAGCTTTCTCCGACAGCCTCCTTGAGTTCTCTCCTTACCCTGACCTCATCGACTGTGTCCGGTATTCTGCAGTCAAACAAAAGCCTGCTTCCGTCCGGACCCGGAACGATCCTAAGCTCATGTATGCCTATATCGGGGCTGATAGAGCGCGCCTTCTCCCTCACAAAGTTTCTGAGAACGGCCGTCTCGCTGTCATCCGACACTATCGGATCCGCGTGAAGCACAATCTCTATACCGGACTGAGCCATGACACGCTCCTCGATGCCGTCGATTATGTCGTGACATTCGGTCAGCTTCATATCTGCAGGCAGCTCCACATGCGCGCTCGCAAATATGTGCCCCGGGCCGTAGTCGTGGACCATAAGGTCGTGGGCTCCGAGAACTCTCTCATCACCCGTTATCATCCTCTCGAGCTCGTCCACGGTCTCCCTCTCCGGCGTCCGCCCGACTAAGGGCTCAAGCGTCTCCTTCACCATGCCCACGGCTGTCCATGCGATAAACAGGCCTATGGCCAGTCCGACCACCGCGTCCAGATTCACGTTCCATATCATGGAAATTAGCGCGCCGGCGAGGACCGAGCCGGTTATTATCATATCGAAGAAGCTGTCTTTGGCGGCGGCCTTCAGCACCGTGGACTGCATCTTCCTTCCCTCGGTGGTGTACATGATCATCATAAAGCATTTCACAACTATACTTATAACGAGTATCACATACATGAACGGAGGATATTCTATATCCGTGGGCGAAACGAACTTCTCTATACTGGACTTCACCAGCTCGACTCCCACCATCATAACCAGAAAGGCCACCACCAGTCCCGCGATGTATTCATATCTGGCATGTCCGAATGGGTGTTCGTCATCGGCCGGCTTCGACGATATCTTAAATCCTACCAGGCTGACTATCGAGGCGGCGGAATCGGAGAAATTGTTCAGCGAATCCGCCACTACCGAGATCATCCCGGACAGCACACCGGCTGCGAGCTTCATCACTGCGAGAAGCACATTGCACATTATACCGATGGCCGAGACCATCATTCCTTTTTTCAGTCGTTCGTCATCCATTTTCAGCAACCACCTCGTCCTGTGGCATCTTCGCAAAGAATCTCATAATGATCGGTATGCAGGTCAGCACCGCCATGACATCCGCTATGGCCTGCGCCACCTGTATTCCGGTGAGTCCAAAAAAGTATGAAAGAAGCAGCAGAACGGGTATGAAATACAGGCCGCTCCTGAGCATCGATGTAAATGTTGCCGCGAGCTTCTGCCCCGTGCTCTGCAGAGTCATGTTGGTTATGACCATGATGGGCATGACGAGAAGTGAGATACACTGCACCCTCAGAGCAAGCGTTCCGACATCTATTACATCGGGGTCATTCCTGAACACACTGATGACGGAAGGCGCAAATATCCCGCACAGGATGGAGATGACGGCGATAAGCGCCATAGCAATCCTTACGGTAAAATCATACGCCTGTCTCACACGCGAATACTTCTTCGCGCCGTAATTGAAGCCGCACACGGGCTGGAAGCCCTGGCCGATACCGAGACCCGCCGAGAAGATGAGCATGTTCACTCGCGTGACTATGGACATGGCCGCCATGGCAGCGTCTCCGAACACCTTCACCTGCCAGTTGAGTATCATCGTGGATATACTTCCCATGCTCTGCCTTATAAGGCTCGGCAGACCGGTGCCGATTATATTGCCCCAGTCCCTTATGTCGCGGCTGACCAGTGAAAAGCTGAGTCTGCAGTCGGTCTTCTTTCTCGCAAACATGGAGAGAAGTATGAAAAAGCTCACCGTCTGCGAGATGCTCGTGGCCATAGCCGCACCCGCTATACCCATGTCGAACACAAAGATGAGAAGCGGGTCGAGCGCCATATTCAGTATCGCACCCGCCAGCAGGCCTATCATCGACAGATTCGCCTTGCCCTCGAAGCGCATGATATTGTTCAGCACGAAGCTTCCCATGGTAAAGGGAGCCGCCCACGCTATGAATGTCAGATAATCATCCGCGTACGGAAATACCGTATCCGAGCTTCCGAGGAGCCATATCAGATCGCTCTTGAATATCGATACCAGGATGAAGATGACCAGACCTGTGCCGAGAGCCCCGAATATTCCGCTCGAGGCAAAAACGCTCGCCCTGTCGTTCTGCTTAGCGCCGAGGAGCCTCGAGATATTGCTTCCGCAGCCCTGCCCGAACATGAAGCCCACAGCCTGAATGACGGCCATATATGAGAACACCACACCCACCGCGGCGCTCGCCGAGTTGCCGAGCTGTCCGACGAAGAAAGTGTCGGCGAGGTTGTAGATAGCCGTCACCATCATGCTGATGGTGGTCGGTATACCGAGACGTACCACAAGCTCCGGTACCGGAGCCTGTGTCATCTTTTCATATTGTGTTTCGTAATGTTTCATCTAAATCAACCGTATATATAGTCCTGATAGTCGCCCCAGCTCTTGTTCGGGTCGAAGTCCTCCTCGAACCTGAATTTAAGACTAACGGGCTTGGGGCCTCCCATCAGGAAGTTAAAGCGCAGAACTCCGTATTTGGAGGAGAAAAGTATCTTGCGTGTAAGCGTGACCTCCCTGCCCTCCGAGCCCCGGAAAGCAAATGTTCCGCCGGGTATGCTCTGGAAGAAGATGGCTATCGGAAGCTGAGCCGTATCGGACTGGTCGCTCTTCGCGGTCATGTCCATGAAATAGCAGCCGCGCTTCATGACATTTACGCCTATGACATAGCTTGAGCCCCTGTAGCACTCGACATCCGACAGATCGATGACCGTACCGTCATCCACCTGGAAGTATGTCACCTCGTCCTGAACCGTATCCTCACCCAGAACTCTTCCGTAAGGCTCTATGCTCATCTCCATGCCGCGCATGCGTCTTAACGCGTTCGTGTTCAGCAGGAACGAGCAGATATGGGATGCGCTCCTGATGAGCTGGCCGCGGGTAATGCCTCCCTTTCCGAGCTCCTCCAGAGTGTTGTCGCCGGTGACATTTTCGCTGCCGTCGGGACAGACTGCGTAGAAATCATTGCCCGAGAGCACGAGTCTCGCGAAATCATTCTTTGAGACGCTTCCTCCGACATCACCGATATTGGCCCACCAGTCGGTCATCACCACGCCCTTAAAGCCCCACTCGCCGCGAAGCACATTCGTAAGGAGATCGTGTCTGGAGTTCGTCCAGGTACCGTTCAACGCGCCGTATGTGGTCATGACGGAGTTCGCGCCGTTTCTTACTGCCATCTCGAAGCCCTTCAGATAGATCTCGCGCAGAGCCCTCTCACTCACCACGCTGTCCATGAAGTGGCGGTTCCTCTCCCTGTTGTTCGCGCAGAAATGCTTGAGCGTTCCGGTGACTCCGGACTGCTGCATACCGGCTATCTGCGCAGAGGCGATGATACCGGTCACATAGGGATCCTCGCTGAAGTACTCAAAGTTCCTTCCGTTAAGGGGATGCCTGTGTATATTCATGCCGGGTCCGAGGAGAACGTCCACCTTGTTCATGGCCATCTCGCGGCCCAGCAATCTGTATAATCTCGTGTTGATAGACCTGCTGA
This sequence comes from Lachnospiraceae bacterium UBA4292, assembly GCA_002395865.1. Lineage (GTDB taxonomy): Bacteria > Bacillota > Clostridia > Lachnospirales > Lachnospiraceae > UBA4292. Next base: position 15,719 of record DGVE01000198.1, read on the forward strand.
AGGTGCAGGCCATGAGTGTTCCGCTGGGAAGTGAAAATGCCTTGGCTCCCGAGTCGAGTCTCATGCCGCTGGGGCCGTCTGAGCAGCAGGCGCACGGTATTCCGTACTCCTTCAGCTTCGGGCTGACTCCTCCGAACGCAGCCGCGGTACCCGGAGTCACCTTGGGGCTTCCCATCCCCTCTCCTCTTATGATGCACGAGAGATCATCATCCGACAGCTGAGCGAGGAATTCATCCATCCCCACCTTTCTGTCTGCCACATCGGCCAGCTTATAGCCCTTATCTCCCGTAAACGGAAGGCATGCGGGCGTATCTGCAGCTGCCGCAGCACTGTCATCACCTGTGTAAAGCGGCACGTCCTCGTATGTCTTTCTGTGAACCGTGCCGTCGTGCTCGGGGCGCAGTCTCTTAAAAGGCGTCACAGGTCCGCACTGAGATGTCAGCTGTTTTATCACGCGCGTCTTTTTCAGACAGAAATCACCCGCGTGCTGTAAGTTTCTGGAGCTGTTGCCCGCGAACACCTGATACTTCCCCTCCTCGAGGACATACGCGTACCTGTAGCCGCTCGCGCCCGAATCGTCGTAAGAGGAGTACGTATAAGGGTCTATCTCTATGGATACCACCTGGGTTCCGCCGGGGGCCAGCACCGATGTCTTCTTAAAGCCGGCAAGCCTTCTCGCTGCCTTTCCGAGCTTTCCCTGAGGCTCGCTGATATAGATCTGTACGACCTCCTTGCCGGAGCATGCGCCCGTATTCGTGACCTTGACTGTTATCGTACCCGGAAGGCCCGATCTCTCGGTATCCGAAAAATCCGCCTCGAGCGGTTCTATGCAGAAGCTGGTATAGCTGAGACCAAAGCCGAAGGGATAGAGCACCGCGCCCGGATCGAAGGTCTCATAGTATCTGTAGCCGACATAGATATCCTCCTGATAGAAGTCCCTGTTTATATCCTGTCCGAAGTTCGGGTAAGCGGGGGCGTCCTCTATCCTCTTCACTATGGTGTCGGCGAGCTTACCGCTCGGAGATACCCTGCCCATCAGCACGTCGGCAAGGCCGAGACCTCCCATCTCGCCGCCCTGCCATGCGTACAGCACGGCATCCGGCTCAGCGGCCTCTATATCGGTCATGTCGAGCACTGCGCTGACATTCATTATAACCGCAAATCTCTTGAATGCGCCCCTGACTGCGAGGAGCATCTCCCTCTCGCCGGCACTGAGCCTGTATGCACCGGGAGCATCGGCATAGTCCTGCTCCTCACCGGCAGTCCTTCCTATGATCACAAGGGCAATGTCGTTTCTCTCGGCCGCGGCCTTCACGAAATCGCCGTCAAGAGGTGCCTCCGCCTGTGACCAGGGCTCATTTCCAAAGCCCACACCTGTATCCACGGGGCATTCCTTATCGTAGTTCTCATAGAAAGCCATCACCTCTTTATCGAGCTGCAGCTTCTCCTCCTTCAGCGCGTCCATGATGCCCCAGACCCTGACGACATTAACCATTCCGCCCGAGCCGGTACCGCTCTTATAGTAGTGATTCTGCATCCTTCCGAATACAGCCACCTTATCATCCTCATGAAGCGGAAGCGCTCTCTTTTTGTTCTTTAAGAGCACCACGCCCTCCGAAACGGCCTTTCTTGCCGTCTGTTCGTATTCAGTATAATCGAGTCTCATAAACCCAGCCTCCCCGAATGGAAAAATCTGCAGTGATTGTATCAAATTTCAAAAAAAATTGCAATTACATCTTGACATCACAGACATGTTTTGTTATATTTCCGTAGTGCGCCGTGGCGTAAGGTCCGTGTCAAGCCATGCCCGGCAGTAGGAGCGAAAGTCACTCTCCTTTCGGCTTTTACATTTCTATAGATCTTATTACAGTTTATTTTGGAGGTGCCAGATGGCAAACATCAAGTCTGCGAAGAAGAGGATCCTCGTTATCCGCACAAAGACAGAAAGAAATAAGGCTATCAAGTCTAAGGTAAAGACCTACGTTAAGAAGGTAAACGCTGCTGTAGAGTCAGGCGACAAGGAGGCAGCTAAGGCAGCCCTTATCGAGGCTACAAGCGTTCTCGACAAAGCATGCACAAAGGGCGTATACCACAAGAACACCGTTTCACGCAAGGTATCCCGTCTTGCCGCAAGCGTAAACAAGATGGCATAAGCCTTAACTATTCGTGACCATACAGACGGCCCTCACATGAGCAAAAACCGAAGCTTTGCGAGGTTTTGCGAATGGGATTGACGGATGCCGAATAGTTTACTATCATTAACCCATTAAGACACCCCCTGTAGGCGCTATGCTGGGCGCCGGCAGGGGGTACTTTTTTACAGCCAGGTGGATCCTGTATATGTGGGGAAGCCGTCCCCGGCCAATGACCGGGGGCTTACAGATCATGCGTTTTTATGCTGCTTCAGCATTTCGTTTATTATGTTTCTTGCATACTCTCCGGAAGCCTTCTTCTGTTCCTTCGGAAGCTCCGAGATAAGGAAAGGCTTGCCGAACTCGACCGTAACGCGGCCCGGGCGGATGCGCGGGAACTTCTCCTCGAAGATGTGACGCGTGCCTGTGATGGCCACCGGTACCACCGGCGCCTTCGCGCGCTCAGCCATTTTCAGTGATCCCTCCTTGAACTCCGCGGTGAGCACCTCGTCGGGAGTCTTGTTGCGTGTACCCTCCGGGCAGATCCACATGGAGACACCGCCCTTTATCTGGTCGGCGCCCTTGAGTATCACCTCGAGGCTCTGGCGTATGTCGTCACGGTCCATGAAGAGGCAGTACAGAAGCTGCATCCAGCGGCGAAGTATGGGCACCTTCTTCACGCCGACCTTGGCCACGAAGCCGCACAGTCCCTTCACGTTCGGGTAGCCCACGAGCACGTCGAATATGCTCTGGTGATTCGATACATAGAGCACCGGCGTATCATCCGGTATGTTCTCCCTGCCCTTTACCGTGAGCTTCACACCGGAAATGAACAGTATGGTTCGAAAGCCCCAGTTGACGGTCGCGAGACTCATCCGGTCGCAC
>DGVE01000181.1 GCA_002395865.1 Lachnospiraceae bacterium UBA4292
ATCACCGAGCAGGACGCGAAGATCGCGGGCATATCACACGAGCGCGGCAAGGGCATGATAATCGCCGTAAATAAGTGGGACGCCATCGAGAAGAACGATAAGACGGTCTACGAGTTCGAGAACGAGATACGCAAGATCCTCTCGTTCATGCCCTACGCGAAGATCATCTACATCTCCGCCAAGACAGGGCAGAGATTCGATAAGATATTCTCGGAGATAGATGTTGTCCTTGAGAATCAGTCTCTGCGTATAAAGACAGGTGTCATCAATGAGATACTCATGGAGGCGGTATCGCTGCAGCAGCCGCCTTCGGACAAGGGAAGAAGGCTGAAGCTCTACTACATGACGCAGGTGGGCGTGAAGCCTCCGACATTCGTCATATTCGTGAACGACAAGGAGCTTATGCACTATTCCTACACGCGCTACATAGAGAACAAGCTTCGCGAGGCCTTCGGCTTCTTCGGAACTCCCGTGAACATCATAATAAGGGAGAGGAGTCAGAAGGACAGGGTGGACTGATCCGGTGATTGAGAGGTAGGAATATGTACTATTTGGGACAGGCGATAAGCCTGATCATAGGATATCTGTTCGGAATGGTCGAGACCGGAAGAATACTGAGTCGTATGCAGGGGCTCGACCTCGAGAACAAGGGGAGCGGCAATACAGGCGCTACAAATGCGCTTCGCGTGGGCGGTAAAAAGGCCGGGGCGATAGTGCTGTTCGGTGATATGTTAAAGACAGGTCTGGCCTGCCTGATATGCGCCGTTATATTCAGGAACTATGCTCCGGATGTGAAGATATTCTGCTTCTTCGCGGGCATCGGAGCGATATTGGGACATAATTTCCCCTTCTATCTGGGCTTTAAGGGCGGCAAGGGCGTGGCATGCACGGCCATGCTTGCTCTCGTCATAGACTGGCCGATGGCACTCACATGCGCGGCGATATTCTTCGCCATAGCTTTCGCGTGCGGATATGTTTCGATATCTTCTCTGACCGCCATCACGCTTCTCGGCGTGTGCTTCATGGTCAGGTGCTTCGGTTTTGATATGTACGGCATGAGCGACACCGCAAATATCGAGCTGGTTATACTCACCATCGTTATGGTCGCGCTTACATTCTACGGCCACAGGACGAATATAAAGCGCCTTATGAACGGAACGGAGAACAAGTTCGGCAAGAAGAAAGAGATATCCGAGAAGGAAGTAGAAGCGTAAATGGCAAATATAAGTATAATCGGTGCGGGCACCTGGGGCGTGGCTCTCGCGAAGGTGCTGCACGACAACGGAAACGATGTCTGCATATGGTCTGCCTTGCCTGCTGAGATAGACGAGCTCATGCAGACGCATAAGCAGAAGAACCTGCCGGGCTTCGTGCTCGCGGATGATATAACTCTCACGAAGGAGCTGAAAGAGGCCGTGGAGGGCAGGGATGTGCTCGTGCTCTCGGTCGCTTCCCCCTACACGAGAAAAACGGCTGCGCGTCTTCGTGAATATGTAAAGGAAGGCCAGATAATAGTCAGCGTGGCCAAGGGCATCGAGGAGGGCACCATGAAGACACTCTCGGAGCAGGTGGAGGAGGAGATACCGCAGGCGAAGGTCTGCGTGCTCTCGGGACCGTCACATGCGGAGGAGGTCAGCATAGGCTTGCCCACGACTGTCGTGGTGGGAAGCCACAGCAGGAGTCTCGCAAAATATGTGGCCGACCTGTTCTCAAACACATTTTTCCGCGTGTACATAAGTCCCGATATGAAGGGCATCGAGCTTGGAGCCGCGCTCAAGAACGTCATTGCCCTTGCGGCAGCTATGGCTGACGGGATGGGCTTCGGTGACAACGCGAAGGCCGCCATAATAACGAGAGGCATCGTTGAACTGACACGGCTTGGAATAGCGATGGGCGGCTACGAGAAGACATTTTCGGGCCTGACCGGTACAGGCGATCTCATCGTGACCTGCGCGAGCATGCACAGCAGAAACCGCAGAGCCGGCATACTCATCGGACAGGGAAAGACCTGCGAGGAGGCCATGGCAGAGGTCAAGATGGTCGTGGAGGGCGTCTACAGCGCGAAGGCTGCGCTGCAGCTTGCGAGAAAGTATAATGTCGAGATGCCGATAGTGGAGGGCGTAAATCAGGTCCTCTTTGAGCACAGACCCATCATGGATGTGTTCGTGGAGCTTATGAGACGCGAGATGCGCAGCGAGATCGGAGAGGAAAAGTGGGAAAGCGAATAATACTGGCCAGCGCCTCACCGAGACGGCGCGAGCTTATGAAGCTGATATGCCCCGATTACGAGTGCATTACCAGCGACTGCGATGAGAGCTTTTCGGAAAAGCTCACCCCGGAAAATGTGGTGAAGGAGCTTTCGAGAAGGAAGGCCGGCGCGGTGGCATATAATGTGAAGGACGATGCCGTGGTCATCGGAGCCGATACGATAGTGAGTCTTGACGGAAAGATACTGGGCAAGCCCGCGTCAGGGCACGAGGCGCTGTCGATGCTCAGAAGGCTCTCGGGCAGGATGCACAGGGTGTATACCGGACTTACATTTTATGTGGTCGAGAGCGGAAAATGTACGCTGCTTGAGAACTATTATGTCGTGTCGGATGTGCATTTTGATGAACTCGGTGATGAAGAGATAGAGGAGTACATCGCTTCCGGCGAGCCCATGGACAAGGCGGGTGCCTACGGTATCCAGGGACTCGGCGCGAAGTTCGTCAGATCCATCGACGGCGACTATTTCAATGTGGTCGGCCTGCCCGTGAATTCAGTCTATAAAACGCTTAAGCGCAACGGAGTGTTATGAAGAAACTGCTGATCCTTCTGATCGCCGCCATGCTGTGCGGCTGTGCGAAGGAGGAGTCCCCCGAAGCGGTGGATGCCGCGATCATATATAATGACATTAAGCTTGACCGCGATGCGCTCAGGCTTTTGTTTGATTACTATGTCCAGCAGGAGAATGCCGTCTGCGAGCCACTGTACGGTAAAAACTTCTGGAACGATATTTATTCGGAGGGCAGGACATACGCGCAGTATGCCTGCGAAAACATATTTTTTAACGAGCTTTTAAACATGCTCGCACTCTCGGATCACTACGATAAGCTCGCTGACAGAGCGGATGTCAATGTCAGTGATGAGTATGTGAAGCGTGTCTGCGCGGCGGCAAATATAACGGGTTCGGAAGATACTGTCAGGGCGGTGCTCACCATCTATGAGAAGGCGAAGGCGGTGAGGGCGAGCTGTGTGCCCGAGGATGAGCTCTCAGAGGAGGAGTACAGGGTCTGCAGCATATGCGAGGCGGTTTTTAACGATGCGCAGTCCGCGGATAAGATGTATGACAGGCTGAAAGCGGGGGAGAATTTCCTGATACTGATGCTTTCGGCACCGGAGCATATCAGCCGCACCTGCAGCAGGGCGGACACCGATGCGAAGTACGCGGATACCGTTTTCTCCCTTAAGAGGGGCGAATACTCCGATGTATACGAGAGGGACGGCAGATTCGTGATAACTTATATGTCGGAGCCGATGGTTCAGCCGCTGTCGGACGAGAACCGCAAGGAGATGATAGAGGAGCTCACCAGGGCAGCCTTCATGAAGATCTGCGCCAGAGAAAATGAGAGCGCAAGTGTAATAATGGATAAGGAGTTTTATGCTTCGCTCAAACCGGAGTATTCTGACGACAGGACTCTTTTAGAGGTGATGTTCGTGGAATAGACAAAATATGATCCGAAGGCTTATTTACTTTACTTCTCTGAGACTGCTGATATCCGGTCTGGCCATCAGTGAGTAATTCGTGTGGTAAATGACAAATCCCGGTGCTCCGCCCGGAGTGCGCTTTACATGCTTTCTCTGTATGTAATCTATCTCGACTTTGTCGGCCTCGCGGCCCTTTGAATAGAAGGCTGCGAGAGAACCTGCCGCCTCATAAACGTGGTCGGGCAGCTCGCGACCGCCTGCCTTCACTATGACGTGTGAGCCGGGCATGTTCTTTGCGTGAAACCACATGTCGCCGCCGTCGGCGAATTTAAATGTCAGCTCATCGTTCTGGTAGTTGTTGCGGCCTACGTAGATATCGTATCCGTCCTCAGTCACATAGTGATAGGGAGGAGCCTGCTTGAGCTTTTTGGCGCCCTTTGCGGCGCTCTTTTTTATATATCCGAACTCCTGCATCTCCTGACGTATGAAGGAGAGATCGTTCTCATCCCTTGCGATGAGAAGCTCGGCCTCGATGGACTGCAGATGCTCGAGCTCGCTTGTGGCTATCCCCAGCTGCTCCTCGCTCATCTCGTACATTCTGCGGGCCTTGGTGTACTTGTCGTAGTATTTCTTGGCGTTATCGATGGCGGAGAGCTCCGGGTCGAGTGGAAATGTGACCTCCTTATCCGTGTAATAATCCACTAAAGTGGCTGTCTTTGCGCCCGGCTCGATACCGTAGCCGTAGGCCATTAAAAGCTCGCCGCGAAGCTTGTATTTTTCGCGGTCCTCTGTGTCTCGCTTCTGCTTTTCGAGGAGCTCTATCTTGTTTGCCGTCCTTGCGATGAGTCTTGATATGAGCTTTCTAAGGTCGGACGATTTCGAACTGATGGCGTTGTAGCGGCTTCTGGCCTCGAAAAAGTCCATGCAAACATCGCTTATGGAGGAGCAGTGCTTTACCGCCTGCGAGGGATACATGCTGAGGTCAATGGCTGAAAAATCCACGGGACGTTCGCCGTCCTCGTAAACGCATATATCAAAGCGGTCTTCCGAAATATCGCGCATGAGGGAGTAAAAGACTGATGAAAAATGTGTGAGCTCGACCTCTGAAAGAGCCGCGCAGCTCGTATTGTCCGCAAGGCCTGCCCTGTGGCAGAGCTCATTGGCGGAGAGTGGACTGATGCCCGAAAATACGGTGTATACCGCCTTGAAAAGAGGCTGAGGAAGTCCCCTGAGCCTGTTAGCGACATCTTCTTCGGTGGCGGTCAGCGGATCGGCTTTTTTGATCTCTTCCGGTACGAACCATTTCCTGCCGGGGAGAACCTCGCGCACGGAACTGGTGCCCGCGCTTATTCGCTTTATGCTGTCGAGAATCGTCTCCTCATCATCGCAGAAGATGATGTTCGAGTGCTTGCCCATGATCTCCGTGATGAGAAGCTTTCTGCACAGATCCCCCATCTCGTTTAAATGCTCTATCTCAAGAATCAGTATCCTCTCGAGCCCGTACTGGCGTATGTCGGTTATGCGGCCGTTCGCAATGTGCTTTCTGAGCATCATGCAAAAGGCCGGAGCGGTGGCCGGTGCGGGGTAGTTCTCCTGCGTCAGGCACACAAAGGGAAGCGCCGCCGACGCGGACAGCAGCAGGCGGTGATTTTCGCCGCCGTTTTTTATCGTGAGCAGTATCTGATCCGGCTCGGGCTGCGAGATCTTCGCGAGCTTTCCGCCAAGTACCTTGTTTTTCAGTTCCGCGAGTATCGCGTGAACGACTATTCCATCGTAAGCCATAGGATGATCGCATTTCCTTCCTTTTTGTCTGCGCCATATTGTAACGTAATCTTAAGAAAAATGCAATCGCGGTGTAGGTGATTTTTAAGAAACGACGGCAAAAAGCATTTGAATTATAGTTTGGGATGTTGTAAAATTACAAAAGTGATTGATGATACGGAGGTTATTGCATTGAAGATCAAAAGATTTGCGGGTGTAACGATAGCCTGCGTGATGGGACTTACGGGACTGACCGGCTGTGACTTGTTGGACACTGACAAAGCCGGCACATCTTCCGGGGAGACGATACAGCCGAAGACCGAACCGGGTGAGAGCAACACGCAGACAGAAACGCAGACCGAGCCCGGTGAGATCGATACAAAGTCCGAAACGCCGACCGAACCCATCGGACCTGTGACCGATCCGGTGGAATTCGATTACGGCATGGCTTTTTATTCAAATGGCGGAAGAATCATCCACCACGGCGGGTACACTTATTTCGTGCAGGCCGGGCTTTTAAACGACGGATCGGAGAACGGACAGGCCTATTCTGAGAACATCTACAGGATAAGCGATGCGCAGGATGCTGCGGCGGAGCTTGTTTCGTATGTGCCATCTTATATGGCCGATGGCGTGGATCAGACCACTGTTTTCTATATGATGGGCTATGAAGACCGCCTGTATTTTGTAAGAAGAGGCTGCTACGGCAATTTGTATATCTGCAGCATGGACCTGAATACGGGGGCCATAAAGGATCTGGAGGAGCTACCCGGAGATAACACTTCAGTCGTAGCCTGCGACGGTGAGATGGCGATCATCGTCTGTAAAGTATACACAGAATCCGACGACAAGTATTCTTTTTTTGAGTTCGATATGGCTTCGGGTGAGCTTCGTGAGTTTGATCCGCAGTATCCGAAGGCCGATGACTGTTTTAATATGATCTACGGACTGAGCGGGAGCCGCATATATTATGCGCAGATACCGGATACTTCCGAGGATAAGGGCTATATTTTCAGCTGCGATTACTCCGGAGAAGATGTCGTGGAGTACGGCAGTGTCCGGCTCGATACCCGCAACATGATCTGTCTTGACGATTATTTTATATATTCAATGGAGGATGAGCTCTTCGTAAAAGATGCCCTGACCGGTAAAGAACTGATAACAGTTGATGAATACAGGGATAAACTGGACAGTTTTTATATCTATAACGGAAAGCTCTGGTATATTGACGGCAAAAAGCTCGGCACCATTGACCTGACGACGGGTGAAGATAAAATCTTATTCGATGATACGAGATACAGCTTTTACCTCGGCTTCGGCGATGGATGGGTGTTCATAAGCGACGATTCGGGCTTTGACACCAGAAGGGTCAGACCCGATGCGACCAAGGCGCCGGATGATTACCTCGCGGATGAGGGGATCTACGAGGATAAAAAGGAGGGCGACTGGATATACAGGGAGTACCCGAACTTCACAATGATAGTGGGATACGAAGGAGAGGCTTCTGTAGCCGAGGTGCCGAAGGAGATAAACGGCAGACAGGTGCTCGGCGTTTCCCTTTGGATATACAAGAATAAGAGTCTGAAGACACTGACGATACCGGAGGGAGTGATATCGATCTACAATGTAGAGTGCAGGACCGTGACCACACTTAATATCCCCGCTTCACTGCGGCTTATGACGATGAGGGGCTTTAAGAATACGATCAATCTGGCCGAAGGCGCGACGATCAATTTCGCCGGAACAAAGGCGCAGTGGCAGGAGATCGAAGATATCTCGACGTCACTGTATGGCGATGTGTCCACGGATACGAGCGGCACGGCAGGCGCAACGGTGCTCTGCTCTGACGGCAGCTGGGGCATTCACGTGACGGTGGACGCGAACGGCAACGCGCAGGAGAGGGTACTGTGCACCAAGGCCACGCTGGCGGAGGCACTCAGGGAAGCCAAGAGTGTCTCGGTAAATACAAGATATGAGGGCGATAAGGTAGTATCTTACATCTACCGCGTTGGTGTTACCGTGCCCGACAGCGCCGCCGGACAGTACTGGTCGGTCTATGTAAATGACAAGCTCGTTCCCGACGGAACGTATGATGACCGCGCGGTAAATGACGGCGATGTCATAAGGGTAGTTATAGAGGGAAAGTAGGAGCCATGAAGAAGACATTTCACCACCGTCATCGGCGGCTTCTTCATGGGCTGCGCGGTGCTGGGGTTTGTAATGATAATGATGACGCATTAAAAGATAATTAAAAAACGGAGGTAATTATGTCAGTCGATTCTTCTTTGTACACACACGACGCGGATAAGGCGGCGCTCGACGCGCTGAAGGCCATACCGGGCTTCACACAGGTCATGAAGGCCCTGATGAAGTTCTGGAACGAGAAGCAGTTCAAGCTTGTAAATATGTCCACGAACCTTAAGCTGGGCGAAACCCAGCTGAAGAAGTATTACGATATGCTTCCGCCCATCTGCGAGAAGCTGGGCATAGCCGTGCCGGAGCTCTACATGACTCTGGACGTTCGCCCCAATGCCTATACCTACGGCGACACGGAGCCCTTCATCGTGGTAACCTCGGGCCTTTTTGAGACCATGCCCGACGATCTCATAGCGTCGGTGTTGGCTCACGAGTGCGGCCATATCGCATGCCGCCACACGCTGTACAGGACTATGGGAAGCATACTTTTAAGCGGTGCGGCAGCGCTCATCAGCGGACTCGGGAGCATAGCCCTGCTGCCCATTCAGGTGGCATTCTCATACTGGATGAGGTGCAGCGAATTCTCCGCCGACCGCGCGGCGATCGTCTGCGACGGCGGCGCCGACAAGGTCATCAGGACCTGCATGCATTTCGCAGGCTATAACAAGGCTCTCGGTACCGAGGCAAATGTGGACGCTTTTCTCGAGCAGGCAGCAGAGTACCGCGATATGATAATGGGCTCCGCATGGAACAAGACTCTCGAGTTCATGATGTTCCAGCATAACGATCACCCCTTGAACGCAGTGCGTGCCTATGAGGCGAGGGAGTGGGCAAACGGCGAGCGTTTCTCCCAGATACTCGAATACCTGAACACCCCGAACGCAGGCGGCTCCGTGAACTGGTTCAAGGAGAAGGCATATCTCAAGATGGCTCTCGAACATCCCGCCGAGATCATGATAGGCCACGACGGTAAATATTTCGTAGGCAAGAACTATCTCGATGTATTCGGTGATCTTCGCGCCATGGGATACTCAAATGTAAATGTGGTCGAGAACCCGCGACAGAGCTTCTTTGACACCGGCTCCGATGTTCCGATCTTCGGCAGGCTCGGACGCGACCTCGATTCGGCCATTTTCGGCAACAAAAAGAGCGGCACCGTGACGAAGGTAACCATCGGAGGCAGGGACGATTTCGGCGAGCACGACTGGTTCAGACCCGAGGTTGAGATAGTGATATATTATGCGGGGTGAGAGGTACATGCGACGAACTATCAATGTTGATATTACAGCTTTGGTTTAACAGCTATATTGGGGGATAATACATGGGGAGAAAGATTGAAAACACGCCATCACCAAGCATATTGATGAATTCGATGAGATCAATCGGGTATTCATTTAAAACTGCATTGGCTGATATTGTAGATAATTCTATTTCTGCAGGTGCTAAAAATGTGTTTATTTCTGTTCCGATAAATGATGATGACATTTTTATATCCATTCTCGACGACGGAAAAGGTATGACAAGAGATGAGCTGCTGAATGCTATGAAATATGGAAGTGACAGAGAGTATTCATCTTCTGATCTTGGCAGATTTGGAATAGGAATGAAATCCGCCTCTCTTTCTCAATGCAGAATTTTAACAGTTATTTCTAAAATGTATAGTACAACATCTGCTTTTCGATGGGATCTGGACTCAGTAATTCAGGATAGAAAGTGGGATTGTATTGAATTGGATGAATCTGAAATAAATGATGTTCCCTGTATAAATGATCTTTATAAATTGAATATGGGAACTCTTGTGGTTTGGCAGAATTTTGATATAGCGTACAAGAAAAGTAATGGCAAGGTCAGAGAATACATTTCTGAAGAAGTCGCTGATGCCGAGAACCATTTAAGGCTTGTTTTTCATCGGTTTTTGTCAAATAGGTTCAGACAATTTAATATATATATAAACAACGATTTAATTGACCCTTTCGATCCGTTTCTGGAAGATCATCCGAAAACTGATACCAAAAAGGTAAGTGAAATTACTGTTGAAAATGATGTCATTAGAGTTCAACCATACATACTTCCTCATATGTCAGATTTAAACGATGCAGATATAGGGAAGCTTGGTGGAATAGATGCATTAAGGAATGATCAGGGTTTTTATATCTACCGTAATGATCGTTTAATAATCTATGGAAAATGGTTTAGATTGTCATCTTCAAGTGTTAGTCCGGAATTATTGAAATATGGAAGAATTAAAGTGGATATACCGAATTCACTGGATGATATATGGGATATAGACATTAAGAAACAAAATGCTACTATTCCACGACATATTTTAAATTACTTCAAGAAAATAGTTTCGGATGTATGTTCAAGGTCGAAGGAAAAAACGACGAAGAGAGTTCGCTTATCTTTGGAACAGGATGACAACAGAATATGGAATAAGGCATTGGATAAGAATCAAAAGGAAAAATTTTATATCAATAAAGATTCTAAGTTTATCCGAAGTTTTCTTGATGAATTCGACGACAGAGACAAAGGTAAAATTCTGAATTTTATTGAAGCTATTTCTGCTACTTTACCACTAGACGATATTTATAATTCGATTTGTAATAAAAACAATTCAAATGAAATTGAGGATGAGCAGTTTGAAGCTATCGTGATGGAAGGAGTTACACAGTTTAAAAAAATAAAAGGTATAATTCAAAAGGATAATGATGAAGTATTTAGGCTGTTGGCTTGTTATGAACCATTCAATAATGAGAGAGTCTTTAATCGTATCAAGGAGATTATAGCAGATGAAAACACGTGAGGAAATATTTGATATCTATGTTACTCAGTTTTCCAGTTATAAGACAATTATGAGTATTAATAATCCTCTTTTTTGCCCGAATGATCAAAGTATTATGGAATCCATAATGCAAACTGAGGAATTATTTTCTAAATATTTGAATGAAATTGTCTTGGACGAAGCGGAAAAGGATTTGGTGGTCAAAAAGATTAAATCGGTATTCTCTATTTATCAAGAAGAAGGAGATGCGTTATTAGGTGATTATCAACATGATTATAAGTGGTATGAAAACTATTTGAATGAAGGTAATGATGAGTACTACTGGAGTCGCTATAAGAATTATTTGACTGCACAAAAGCATTTTCCTCCCGAGGTAATACGTGTATTGGAAAATGATACAATGAAAAATATAATGTCATATATCGGAAATCCAAATGATGAAAACGACTTTTCTGTACGAGGGCTGGTTGTTGGAGATGTACAGTCCGGTAAAACCTCGAATTATATTGGCTTGGTTACAAAGGCAGCTGATGCAGGGTATAGGGTCATTTTTGTTTTGACTGGTACAATAGAAAGTTTAAGGAAGCAGACTCAGATTCGCGTTGAAGAAGGATTTGTAGGATATGATGTTGCTATGGCTACAGACGTCGGGGTTGGTCGTGGTGACAAAACACCAAAGTCTTTTACTAGCCGTACAAAGGACTTTGTTGCTGATGATGATCAGAATACAAATATCAAAATCAGTAACAATCCGTGCGAGCCGATGATTTTTGTTGTTAAAAAGAATGCCAGTGTCCTTAACAAGCTATATACTTCACTGAAGAATATAAACACAACGAAACAGTATCAAAAGATAAAAGTTCCTATGCTTTTGATTGATGATGAAGCAGATAACGCAAGTATTAATACTCACAAACCAGAAGATGATCCAACCAGGATAAATAAGTATATTCGCAATATCCTTTCTTTGTTTTCGAAGAATAGTTATGTGGGGTTTACTGCGACACCGTTTGCAAATGTTTTTATTTGTTATAACAGCGAAGATGAGATGCTTAAAGATGATCTTTTTCCCAGAGATTTTATCTATTCCTTAAAAGCTCCATCAAATTATTGTGGATCAAAAAAATACTTCACGGAGTCAAATAATAATATCTGTCTGATCAATGATGGTGATGAAGGACTTTTTCCGATGAAGCATAAGAAAGAATGGTCAGGAGATAGGCTCTTTGCTTCCTTGTATGAAGCAATAAACACATTTCTGATATCGAACGCAATCAGAGACTTGCGTGAAAGAAATACCAATATTAACACTCATAGATCTATGCTGATTAATATGACACGTTTTACCAAAGTTCAGCTGGTTATCAAGAGAATAGTTGAGGATTATTATATTTCAGTCAGGAATGCTGTTAAGCAGACGCACCGGCTTGACCCGGAATATGCGTTAACAAATCCAATTATCCGAAGTCTCAAAGATACTTTCGATAAGGAGTATAGCTCTATTATTTCAAATGGTAGTATTATTGAATGGGAGGTAGTAAGACAAAATCTGTTTCAAGCAATCAAGGACATCGATATAGTTGTTGTCAACTCATCAAAACAATCAGCTAAGCTTAATTATGAGGATCATAAAGAGACCGGCTTACGCGTTATCGCGATTGGCGGTCTTGCTTTGTCACGCGGATTAACTTTGGAAGGATTATGCGTTAGTTATTTTTACAGAAACACTTCCACATTTGATGTTTTGATGCAGATGGGAAGATGGTTTGGAT
>DGVE01000025.1 GCA_002395865.1 Lachnospiraceae bacterium UBA4292
AACGGCCCCGGAAGAGAAGAGATCATTTACAGATAATGTATTTACGGCGCCCTCGATTTGTGCGAGGGCGCTTAACTGTGAAATCGGACTTTGATTCCGGATATCACCGTTAACAGCAACATCATAAGATATAAAAAGCAACCGTTCCGACAGGAATGGTTGTTTTTTTCGTGCAGTGAGTGTAATGTATTTTGTGATCATGAAAGAAAATAAAAAAAATATTTTGAGTTTTTGCCTATTTCGGTTACTAATAGGCAGAAAGCAGAAATATACGCTTTTGGGAGTGGTGAGAATTGGATAACGGTGAAATATACCGCGATTTTCTGGGCGGCGACAGAGAGAGCATGAGAGCTCTCATATATGAGTACAGGGACGGCCTGCTGGTGTTCATAAACAGCCTTGTCGGAAATATGTGCGAGGCCGAGGAGCTGACGGAGGATGTCTTCGTGTCGCTTGTGGTCGACAGGCCGCATTTTGCGGGGGGAAGCTCGTTTAAGACCTGGCTGTACGCCATCGGAAGAAATATCACGGCGAATTATCTCAGAAAAAGAAGAAGGTCGAGAGAGGTGTCGCAGGAGGCCATGGATAGAGCCGCTTCACCCTCGACACCGGAGAGTACGGTCATAGGAAATGACCAGCAGAGGATACTATATGAGGCGCTCGGTACACTCAGACCGCATTACAAGCAGGTGCTGTATCTTACGTATTTTGAGAACTTCAGCAATGCGGAGACGGCCGAGATCATGGGCAGAACGAAGCGGCAGATAGAGACGCTTCTGTACTCTGCGAGGAAGGCACTTAAGGACGAGCTTGAAAGGAGAGGCTTTATATATGAAGACCTATGATGAGATGTTTGACAGCGTTATGTCAAAGAGCGAAAAACTGATAGAAAAGAAGAGGCGCAGAAGAAGGACATTCATAAGCGCGGGCGGCTTTATCGGGCTTGCGGCTGCGGCAACGGTCATAGTTTATGCCGTAGGACCCCGTGATAAAGGCATTATCCTTCCGGAGGAGAGCACCTCTTATTCGGCCTCTGCCGATACCAAGGGCGCGGAGCAGGGCACAGCCGCATCGTCTGCTCAGGTAGCCGTAGTGCCTACTGAAAATGTTCCCGTGGAGATACCCACCATGTCATTTGCAACAAGGCTTAAGGGTGAGGAGGTCGAAGCTGTAATAAAGGACGCTTCCACGGCTGTATATCTGGGAGATCTCAGCACGGACGGGTGTATCAGCTATACGGTGATAAACGATTCTGAGGACGATATCGTCTGTGACGGCACGGCGGTCCTCTATGTGAAGGATGGTGACGGCTGGGTAAGTTGCGATATACCGACAGCGACAATGGCTCCTTCAGATCCTATGAAGATGCGTACGATAGAAGCGCGAGGCAGGGGACAGAGAACACTTAACTATGAGCCCGGGGATGGCGAATATCTTCTGATAGTCTTTTTTACGACAATGGACGGCAGACCGTGGTACAGCGCAGGGGTGATTGATGGTGCAAAGAGGTAGATTTTGGGAATAATCAAAATATTTTTTGAGTTTTTGCTCCCGGCGGTTACTAATAGGTAGAAAGCAAAAAAAGCGCGGTTTTGCTTTGATGAAATGATGAACGAATGAAATATAGAAACTAAATTGGTGTATTATATATACAATGGATATTGTCTGCGCGGCAGTATCGGTACTGATATCGTTTGCGTGTGTAGCAGTGGGTGTGAAGCTTTACGGGAGAAGAGAGAGATAGCGTCATGGAACTAAAGTTTAACGGCATATCGAAAAGCTACGGCAGGAAAGAGGCGCTTAAAGGTGTTGATATCAACCTTTCTGAGGGAGTGTACGCCCTGCTCGGACCCAATGGCTCAGGCAAGACCACCCTCATGAACATACTCGCCGGAGTGCTCAGGCCAAGTTCAGGGGATGTAACACTGGATGGCAGGGATACCGTATCCATGGGTAATGACTTTCGCAGGATACTCGGTTATCTACCGCAGGATCCGGGGTTCTATCCGGGCTTTACAGTCGAAGAATTATTGAAGTACTTTGCGTCACTTAAGGGTATAAAGCTTTCATCGGGTGAGGTCAAGGAGAAGCTGGACTTCGTGAACCTGTATGATGAGAGAAGGACGAGATACAAAGCCCTCTCCGGAGGAATGAAGAGAAGGCTCGGCATAGCAATAGCCCTTGCAGGAGATCCGAAGATACTCATACTCGATGAACCCACCGCAGGACTCGACCCGAAGGAGAGAGTCCGCTTCAGAAACATCATATCAGGTATTGGCAGGGATAAGATCATTATCTACGCGACGCATATAGTGTCGGACATAGAGAGCATAGCCGACAGGGTCATACTCCTTAAAAAGGGTGAGGTCATAGATCTCAGTACCACAGCACAGATGACGGCCTCCATAGAGGGAAGCGTCTGGTCCTGCGTGATGGAGAGAGACAGAGCTGAAGAGTATGTGGAGCAGAACCCGGGGGCGCTTATAACATCTACAGGAGCAGATACCGTCACTCTGAAGATCATATCAGGTGAAAGACCGCTGCCTGACGCGGTAAATGCCAGACCAACACTTGAGGATGTCTACATGTACCACTTCTTAGGCGGGGAGCAGTAACCACGGGTGAGTGGAACTCGGTTATCAGAGAGGCTGTCATGGTCAGATACGAAATAAAAAAACTAATTCCGCTGAAGCTGTGCCTGATAATACTACTGCTCCTTTTACTTCAGTCATTGTCCGTATATATACGACCTCTAAAGGATCGGGAGTATTCCGAGACACTGTACAGACAGTTCTGCGAACACTACGAAGGAATATACGACAAAAGCATACAG
The DNA here is from genome assembly GCA_002395865.1 of Lachnospiraceae bacterium UBA4292. Lineage (GTDB taxonomy): Bacteria > Bacillota > Clostridia > Lachnospirales > Lachnospiraceae > UBA4292. The sequence continues at coordinate 2,834 of DGVE01000025.1, forward strand.
GAGCTGCTGTTATCCCGAAAGATATGGATAGATGATGTCATCGCGAAGCATGATGAGACACAGAGCGAGTACCATCTAGGCAGGATAACGCTGAAGGAATTCTCCGCATACATGGATATCTACACCGAAGCCATGGCACAGAGCTCCACAGTAAACTACCTGCTCAAAAAGTGTGAGTACTATGACAGCCTGAACCGCCCGGCAGAGTTCTTCTGTGACACACAGTGGCTCGACATGTATGAAAACGATGGGTTCGACTACCTGCTTGTATTTGCAGTGATGATCCTGTGCGTTCCTGCGTTTACCTCAGAGTATGCCGCGGGCTCCAGAACAGTACTCATGACCACGCCGGGAGGAAGAGAGAAGACAGCGGCAGCGAAGCTCATCATCTGCACTTTGACTTCGTTCTTCTTGACGATGCTTTTCAGGACGGCAAGACTGGTACCGGTGATGAACGCAGGTGCGATGAAATATGCCGGTAAGCCTGCTTACGACCTTCTAAACTATCCGTTCGGGACTGACATATCGCTCATAGGAGCGTATGAGTCATTCTCGGTCATGAAGGCACTTGAAGCTTCTTGCATGGCATCATTCATATGCCTTCTGTCGGTACTCGTACAGAACAGGACCTTCGTATACTTCCTGTCGGCGGTACTTCTGTACGCCCCTGCCATGATGATGGACTACCTGCCGGACGCGGCATATGTATCGTCATCATATGCGAAGGCACTTGCAGTCACCCCGTATATAAGCCTGATCCGGGTAAATATATCGTGCATGATAAGGATTGGAGTATATGTTTCGATATGCATAGCGGTCTGGCGGGCGAGGTATGTGAGGCGGGAGATATAGATAAAAAAGGAGTATATCGTGAGGAAGCAGGTATATGATGAAACATAGAATACATGCATTGGCCGTGACAGTGATACTGTCCATGGCGCTTGTCTCCTGCACAGGCAGTACCGGACAGCAGGAAGCAGTCAGTGTGGTTTCATCGGAGGAGAGCACTGAGACTTCTGTGCCGGTGACCACTGTAGGGAAAAAGACCACATATATGTCCATAAATGTATACAAGAATGGGACACCGGTGGGATATATGCTGTCTGCTGATGAAGGTGAGGAACAGACGGTTCATGCCGTTTTATACCGCGAAGGAGATGAATCGGAGACAGAAGGGATAGGGTTGCTTCTGGTTGAAGACGGAGAATTGATTCCTTTTTCGGCTGACGGTGGTGAATACTCCGTAATGAACTATATAAAGGCCGACCCATATGTGACCAAGCAGGTGGATATAACATTTAAAGCCACGCCCGGCTTTAAAGTGATCACACTTATCTGTCTGGATCATGAGGACATATTGCTGGATACGGATGTCTCCTACGATATGTATAACTCCGATGAAAACGACCCGGATGCATTTTCCAGAAGCAATACCGATGAGTACATGGTCACTATGAAGGAGGATGATGTGTTTTTTATGGGTTTTTCCGAAAAAGAAATAGATCCGGCCAATACAAAAGGCGCATGGATGCAGCTGCCGCCCTACTACGACGATACCATGTCTGCGCCTGTGGCTGTGGACGACGGGGGAGATGCATATGTGATCTTCTGTTCCCCTGCCGATCATTTCTACTATCTGCTTATGCTGTGCGACGGAAAACCGATAAAGGCTTTTGACGGAAAATACACCATATATGTCGATTGTGAGAAGGGTGCGAAAGCGTTCCAGTACTCGATAAAGGATGTACTGTCTCCCGGAAGACATAACTACAGTCTGCTGGCGCTGCAGGCGCTTCCCGGAAAGGAAGTGCTGGATCAGAGCCGGTACAACAGTCAGAAGATACCCATAGAGGACAGGAGAAAAGGTGAATAAAAGAAGAATAACAGCATTGTCTTTATCAGCCTGCGCCCTGCTGAGCGCCTGCCGGGGAAAAGCAGAAGTCACGGAAAAATATATCGACCCTACCGAAGCCTCGCAGCAGATACAGAGCATGGAACTCGACACAGTCGTGAAACGGGCGGAAGAGGGCTTCTACGACGATAAACCCATGAGTCAGGCCAATGCCGGGGTGACTACTGACGGTCAGTATCTGTATGATTTCGGCTCCGGCCGGAACTACCGGGTGGATCTCCAGACCGGACAGGTGTCGGGCTTCTGCCGGATACCCGGCTGCCCTCACTCGACCGGTACCTACGGGTGTCTCGATTTCGAGCATTTCGGTTCACCGGTCGCCACGGATAAAGGCGTATACTACATCGAAGAGAATAAAGTAATGCTTTGCGACGGACAGACATCGACCTGCGTGTATACAAACGACTATTACACACAGCATGAACAAAAAGTGCGTCCGGATCACCCGAAAGACCTCTGCGCCGTAGTGATACACGGAAATACGATATATGCAGTTGGATGTTCGTTCTGCATTCCTTTGGACAGAAACACATACAAAGCATCTGAACCGATACAGCTCAGCGATACCTCCATTCTGCGATTTTCAGCGGATGATAGGTATGTGTATTTTATCAACCAGAATGACGAATTCTTCTGCTACAGTCTGAGCGATAATGAGATAACAAAGCTGGGTGATAAAGTCGTGATCAGCAGGCAATACGAGGGGCAGACCTACTACATACAGTACAAGGAGGGTACACCGATACTGTACAGATTTGAAGATCCCGCATCCACTCACGATAAGGTTATTGAAAACTGCTATGTATTATTTGCAATCACAAACGGGTATATATACTACCAGCATTATTCCACATCCGATATCGACCGGTCAAATGATGAGCTCGATTTCACCCTGTATCTGTACGACATGGCTACCGGTGAGATAAAAGCCGTGCCCGGTTATGATCCGGGTAAAAGGATAGATATCGCATATTCCCCCATGATAGACAAGATATTCACCATCGATGTGAGAAACTCCATGGGAGGATATATAAGCGGAAAGATATGCGCTTTTAAAGCAGGGGAGACGGATTACAAGGTCATAGATGTGGAGTTTTAGCATGGCGTATGAACTGAAGAAACTGTTTTCATCGAAGCTGATACTCATATGTCTCGCACTGCTGGCTGCTGTCTTCGGCCTGCTCGTAAGGCATGCCTACGAGAACAGAATCACAGACAGCGATGAGACCGCCGCCTTTTTAAAGGAGCTCGATGAGAGCGGACTGAGCGATGAGAAGAAGATCGAGCTGGTGGAGGAAAGGATAAGCGACATACAGACGCTGATTGAGAAGGGCGAAAACATACAAAAGATACAGGGCGTGTACGGAAGCCTCCTTGCTGATGCGATGATCTACGCCAAAGCCCGGATATTTGTAAAACGCATGCTGTCAGAGTTTCCCGGGGCCAGAAAACGTCTGATAATGGAGGCGTATTATAACCTTGACGCCCTGGGTAAGGACCCGCAGTCGGATAAGAGAGAGGCTGCGCTCAATGAGCTGATAATAGAAAAGTACAACAGAAAAATAGATATCAGTCTGACCATGACAGGGGAGCTGACTTCTGTGACGGATACCTTTGATTTTTCGGTGTGGGATGTGGCCTTTGCCATATTTGTGATCATGCTGACAGTCCGCATGTTCACCATGGACAGAGCTGCGGGGGCGGCAATAGTCATCTTTTCCACTTCCACGAAAAGGAGATGTCTCTGCGTAACACAGATATTTACCGTGTTTATGTCAAGTGCGGTGATACTGGCTGCTGCTGTGGGTGCCGAGGTGGTATGCGGATACCTGTTTTGCGGGGTGACCGATCTTAGCCTGCCCATCCAGATGACGGCGAGCTTCGAATTCTGCCCGTTCCTGCTGAGTGTTGGAGATTACTACCTGCTTAAGTTCCTGTGCGGACTCTTGTTCTGCCTCACACTCATTTGTGTGACAGCGCTGTTGTGCATACTGTTCAGACGCTTCCTTGCGGTCATGCCGTTATCGGTTGCAATATACGGAGTTTTGTTCGCGGTATACTGCGTATTCCGAAAGAGCGTGGTTTTTGACAGAGTGAACGCGCTGGATGACAGGTTTGTGCTCTTCAGATGCTTAAGGACATTTCTTCCTGTGGCACTTACAGACCTGAAGATGTACCTTACCTCACTCGACCATGTGTGGATCATATCCCGGTATGTGCCACGCATCGCGGTCTGTGCGGCAGTATCGGTACTGATATCGTTTGTGTGTGTAGCAGTGGGTGTGAAGCTTTACGGGAGAAGAGAGAGATAGCGTCATGTAACTAAAGAATAATTTTGCAAGAAAAATGAGAATATTTTTTTGAGTTTTTGCTCCCGGCGGTTACTAATAGGTAGAAAGCAAAAAAAGCGCGGTTTTGCTTCGGAGATGAGTGCGCGGTCTTTGCAGCATTTGCTGCGGAAAGGAAAAGGTATGGCAAGATATTTATGCATTTTGACAACTGCCGCTATGATGGCGGCGAGCTCTTGTGGGGTGATGGCAAATGCCGACGAGGCGGGATCATTTGCGGCCGACACTGTGGTGGATGAGGTAGCAGCCGAAAATGACCTTTTCACGCAGTGGGCCGGGGCATCGGCTTTTATCAACAGAGAGTACAGTACGGATGATGTGACCATGTACGACGTGGTAGATGCACGCGGAAACGGCAAGGGATATTACCTTGTGGATGCTTCGGGGAAGCTTCTGTCATACTCCCTGAATGAAGAACCGGATGAATTCGCTTTGGACTACATAAGCTCGTACAGGGCCGGGAACTCCGATGATGCAGCACCTTACGCACCTACGAGGTACAGCAATTACAATGTTCTGGGTGGCCTGTCGCCCCAGCTTCAGGGGACGAGCAACTGTATTGTGGCAGCCGCTTCCAATGTGATGTGGTATTACTCGCACAATGGTTATTCATTCCTTACTGGGACGAATACATGGGCAACCGTCAAGTCAATGATGGCATACTGCTATTCGAGTGCGGGCGGGAACACCAATAATAATTCGCCGACAGCCATTTCGCAGTATGTGTATATAAATGGCCCCACCCACAGCGTATCCGTATCGGTGAACTGGTATCCCGATGTGGATCTTCTGCTTGATGAGATAGACGCCGGAAGACCCATGATGCTTGGATATGCGGCAGGAAGTCCCTTCTCACAGACTTTGGGTCACATGACCATGGCGTGCGGCTACCAGTGGATGAACTATAACTGGTATGCTTATGTAGTGACCGGATACTCCACAGGCCCGAGCTTCTATGTGTGGGATGATAATATCAATGACTGCATCATCACGGTGAAGATGAACTACTATAAAAATGAGGCGGGTATGAACCGATAAGGAATATTTATAGAAATATATAGGTATCGAATGTCGGTGGTTCATATGAAGTTGTTGGAAACAGTATGGTAGTTTATCTATAGGGTAATAACTGCATTTTACACGAGGGAGGAGAGTCCGATGCAGAGGTAAGGCAGCAAACTTGTATTTTGAAACATAGGTATTATATTTTAACATTTATTTAGGAGGATTATCATGAAGAAAAAGATTGGATTAGGCCTGTTTTTAGTACTTTCTATGGGGTCTATTGTATCAGCATCACCTGCGAATTGGTCGGTTCGTTATGCAAAGGGAGCTCCGTCAAGTTCACAGAAGTATTCGGATTCAGTCGTATATGCGATCAACTCAACGACAAGTAATATTAACGAAAGTTGTACTTATGCGACTAACCCTCCCGATGGGAATGGGTTTATAGGATATGTTACGTTTACGGGTAAATATCTGGATTCTAACGGTGTATATCATTATGATATTTACCCCCAAAAGGCTCATTTTGGTGTTCAAGGTTCACATAATATTAAAACATACAGCGCAATACCGGCACAGAGCATGATTTTCGGTGATTATCAGCTTCATTACTATCCCGGAGCTTCAGCTATCTTTGGCGGCACATACGGGTCGTAAATCCTATGAGAAAACGTTTGTTGCTTCCGGTTGTAATAGGGATAGGTCTGAGCATCATATTAGCGGTCGTCATATTGATTGCCAATTCCGGAGAAAAACTGGTTTTGAGATATTCTTCGTTTACAAACTGTTTAGACAGTGTGAAGGCGGTAGAGAATAATACTTATGGGAATCTGGATTTTTCTGATTGTTACTATGAGATGGTTAATATAACAAGTGCAGGCGAGGTCAATGCGATAATTGCAGGAATGGATAGTGCTAGTTCAAAAAAGATCTCACTGAATGAAAATGATGCAAGGAAAAAGGCTCTTCTTGGATTGTACGAGGTTTTATTTGGCAAAGAGTGTACTATAGGGAAGGACGATATCAGCGAAGATGGTAGTGTCGATCTGAGTACAGAAGCGATCTCCTGCAGGCTTAATCCATATAATACCTTGTTCATGGCAGATAACAGCAGATATGTTTTGCCTGTTGCGGGATTGTGTTCCAGAAGGATGCTTTACAGACTGGATGAGGAAGCGGCGGTGCCGGATATATGTGCCAAAGGCGTTTCGATGAGTTTATCCGAGGCAGTAAAATGGTGTGATGAGTTAAACTCTGAGTATCTTTCTGCATATTGTATAGGGGACTCATAC
>DGVE01000001.1:0-20474 GCA_002395865.1 Lachnospiraceae bacterium UBA4292
AGTACCAGCCGATGCCCGGCTCGGTTTCTTCGCTGGCGATCATGTAATCCGCGTACTGTCCCAGCATCAGCCCGTTTTCAACCGTCGCCATCAGGCACGCGTCAAATCCGATGAAATCGAACTTGGTACCCGCGTTCTTAAGCGCCTTGTTTATGTTCGTAAGGTTCATGGAACCGCTTCTCGCGAACTTCTCATCGTAGCCGTAGCCGGATACCGAGCCGCCGCCATGGTCCCAGAAGATGAGCATGTTTCTGTTTGCGGGATAATTCTTCGTGCAGTATTTTATAAATGATGTCAGGGTCGCGGGGTCGGTCATGGCCTTCGCGCCGTCATCTTCCACGAGCCTCTTCAGCTTGCCGCCCGAGATGAGATATATCTGGTTCACGGAGCTGCTTATACCGCTCGTCTTCCACTGCCTGCAGCCGCCGGTGTAGAGCACGATCTTTATATTGTCGGACAGTGTTGCGTTGCACATCTCCGCGATGTCATTTGACGCCATTCCGCTCTTCGACTCGAGGTCGGTACCGCAGGTGTAGACCATTATGGTAATGGTATCCTTGCCTGAACCCTTGATGGTGGTGTACCTTTCGCGCGCGCCGTCTGCCACAGAAGTGTTGAGATTGCCCGTGTTCTTAAGTCCGCTGTCCCATGCGGATGCCGCAGACTGTGCGCTGCCGCCGGTAAATCCGAGAAGGCTCGCGATACCGCCGCCCTGCGGGCTCTGCTGGTTCTGCTGATTCTGCTGTGCGCTGCCGGGGTCGTCCACCAGCCCGCCCAGATCCGCGTTGTTCATAATATAGACAAGTACAACGATGATGAGCACGACCACGATAAGGGCAAGCACCATCTTGGCCGGTGTGAGCTTGATCGGAGCCCCACCGCCGAAGCCTCCGCCGAAACCCGCTCCCGAGGGTCTTCCGCCTCCGGAATGTCCTCTGCCGCCGCCCGAGGGAGCCGACGGACCCCTGCCCGCGCCGCTGTCCTGTCTGCTTTCGTAGCCGTCCGCGCGGCCCACGGGACCGCCGGTATTTACCTTTTCACCCTTGTGAACGCCCTTGCCGTTCGAGGTAACGTTTTTCTTACGTCCGTCTTCCATTTTCCGAAAAACCTCCTTATTCTGGATTCTTTCCCCGGGAGGGAATTATCCTCACACTCTCCATATCGAAATCGCAGCCCGGCAGGAAGAATATCTTCAGCGTGAGACTGCCCGTAAGCTCAGGGAGATCCTGCCTGAGTGTGATAAAGTCATCACTTCTTTCAAATTCCATCACCGTCTCGTACACGGTTCCCTCGTCCGAAGCGAAGGCCACATGCACGCTGTCGAGATCGTGCCGCGTCCTTCCGGTGAGCTCTATCGCAGCCGCTCCGTGCACCAGGTCGATGCCCGTAAAGTCCATGAACACATTGTTGCCTATGCCGAGCACCCTGCCGCCATCAATGCGGAAGCTGTCGCCGTGTATCAGGTCGCAATCCGCTGCCGCGAGCGTCTCGTAGGCCTTCGGGCGCGGCGTGAACACGAAGCCGCCGAAGTCGATGCGCAGATCGGTCCTGTCGAACTCGAAATAGATATCCTGCACGCCTTTTACCGTCTTAGCAAGCGTGTAGCTGTTGTCCTTATAGGTCTGCCACTCAAAATCCGCCTGATAAGTGAACGAGCCGAGGCATACAGCGCCCTCGCTGCCCGGCTTTCCTGTGTACAGCCTGAAGCCAAAGGGATCGTTCTTGAACCAGTTTATTATCCGCACCGTAAATGCGTCGCTTCCGTATCTGCCGAAATCGGTCTTTAAAAAGCCGACGATGTTATTGTCCGCGGTAATGCTCACGCCTCCGCCCCTCACCTCGTCCATCTGCTTTTGGCTGTCGGAATAGAGCGAACCATACACGAACTCATACGGGTCGGTGCTCAGCCGTCCGAAGCCCTGCGCGCTGTACTCGTACTCGCTTATAACCTCCGCCTGCGGCTTGCCGTTATCCGCCGTGACGCGAAGCCTGAAGGAGCCGTCTCCGATCGCCCTGACTGTAAGTCTGCCGGGTTCACGCTCCTCCACCGCCGCGATATTTGTCGCGATGCCGCTTTCGGTAACGATGGAGCACTTTACGTTTCTATGGCTTGCATCAGCGGGGCGCAGACTGTACTCCACCTCTGATACCGCCCGGTCAGGTGTGAGCAGTGAACCGGTATTTCTCCTAAGCTCTATCTTCCTTACGGGTATCTCCGCCTGCTCCTCGCACAGCCCGCCTCCCGCCGTCTGCACATCCTCCGAATAAGCCGCGCCGTGTCTTGGCGAGGCCTTTTTCACGGGTATTACAAGCTCTGCCGCCCTGCACCCGCAGGACACAGCGCTCACCCGGAGCTCTCCCTCCCCGTCGGAGGCCACATACGCCACGGCCTTTCCCGAGAAAAGCTTTCTGCAGCCGCATTTATACGGGTCGTAGTCCGTACTGTCGCCGTTGTCAAAGCCCAGAAGCCTTCCTCCGTCCACTCTTATCCTTACCCTGTCCCTCGCGTTATCCACCGGATATCCGTCTTCATCCACGGCGGATACCTCTATCGCGGCTATATCCTCTCCGTCGCCGTATATAAACTCCCTGTCGCATGAGAGCTTCAGCGCGGATGTATCACCGAAGGACCGGCGCACGTCCTCATACACATTTCCCGAAGCATCCCTTCCCACGATCCGTATCTCACCCGCGGAATACGGCACCTGCCAGGCGGCTGTGTATTCCACAGGTCTTTGCCTGCCGGCGGATATGCCGTTTACGAAGAGCTCGACCTCCGGCAGATTCGTGTACGCAACCACATCCACCGACTGGCCCTCGTTGTGATCCCAGTACGGGAAGAGATGCAGCACGGGCTCATCCGTCCACGCCGCCTTATACAGATAAAAGCTGTCCTTTTTCAGTCCCGCCGTGTCTATGTTTCCGTAGTAGGCGTTCTTCGTCGAGTACGGCGAGGGCTCGCCTATGTAATCCCCGCCGGGCCATATGAACATACCCGCACAATAAGGCGTGTCGCGGTCCGCGGCTATGACCTTCTGAGCCGTCTCTGCCGAAATGCCCGCCCGGCAGTTGCCGAGTGATGAGCACTGCAGGTCCTCGTGCGTCAGAAAAGCCGCGCTCCTCGGGAAATGGTACACTCCCCTGCTCTTTACGCCGGACGTCGTCTCGCTGCCGTATATCCTCCATTCGGGGTGCTGCTCGTGATGCTTCGCGTAGAGGTTCTCGCCGTAATTATAGCCCGCCAGATCGACATGTTTCGCGGACGTTTGCGCGCCCTCCCACGGCATGTAGTTCGAGCCGATGGTGGTGTATGCGTTCCCCAGCGGATCGTATCTTCTCACTGCCTCGTGAAGCAGTCCGGCAACCTCGGCGCCGCGGGGCGAGGCGTGGGTATCGTATATCTCATTGCCGACCGACCACATGATAAGGCTCGGATGGTTTCTGTCGCGCTCCACCCAGCTCCTTACATCACTTTCGTACCAGTCGTCGAAAAATCTTGCGTAATCATATTCGGTCTTCGGCCTCTCCCACATATCGAAGGCCTCCGAATCAACCAGTATCCCCAGCTCGTCGCACAACTCCATGAAGGCGGCCGCAGGCATATTATGGCTGGTGCGCACGGCATTTACACCCATCTCCTTCATAAGGAGCAGCCTGCGCCTCTCGGCACTTTTGTTAAAAGCCGCGCCGAGGCAGCCCTGATCGTGGTGAAGGCACACGCCGTGCAGCTTCACATGGCGTCCGTTTAAGAAGAAGCCGCCGTCCGGCGTGAACTCTGCCGCGCGAAGCCCCACCTTCATGCGCTGCACATCGATCTCTTCCGCGCCGTTAAACAGAGCCGCCTCCAGCTCAAGCAGGTTCGGGGCGTCGATGTCCCATATCTCCTCCGGCCTCACATCTGCGATCACAAATTCCTCCGCCACATGCTCCGCGGCCCTCATGTCCTTAAGATACAAAAAGCGCCTGCCCGAGCGCAGCATAAAGCGCACGCTCATACCCTTCTCGCAGACCATATCCGCGCTCACATGGCACTTAAATCCGCCCCCGACGGGCTCTGTGTGAAAATACACACCGTTCGTGAGAATGTGCGCCTTCGGTGTATTTATCAGCCACACATCGCGGAATATGCCGGCACCCGAATACCATCTGCTGTTCGGACTCCTGTGGCGCACCTTCACCTCGACTGTATTTACGCCGTCATGCACTCTGCCCGTCAGATCCGCCTCAAAAGACGAGTAGCCGTATTTATTGTCGCACACCGCCTCACCGTTTATATACACGGTGCAGTCCATGTACACGCCCTCGAAATACAGCCGCACACTCCTGCCTGACACCTCACCGAAATCATACTCCTTCCGGTAATGCCCGAAACCCGTCTCATATAGATCATTCGTCTGATATATCAGCCAGTCGTGGGGAATATCCACAGGTTTATATTTCACAGGCTTAGCACTCTCATCGGCCTCAGTCAGACCGAAGCTCCAACCGTCATTAAAAAGTACTCTCATACAATCCTCCGGTGTGCACCTTTCACGATCTCTCTGGATATACTTATACACCGCGCGGACCGTTCCTGTCAATGAAGGAGTGAAGAGTTTCGCTGATTATCCATTGATTTGGGAATGATCCTCTGCGGTCGGCAATATAAAACACTGACCCCGCGGCGATCGCCGCGGGGCTCTGTATCATATAGCAAAAGGCTATTCCGTCTTCTCTTCCTTCTCGCCGTTATCCTTTTCGTCCTCCGGCTCGTCGTCTAAATCGTCATCATCATAATCATCGGGATCATCATCGTCATAGTTATCCAGATCGCTGTCATCAAGATCGTCAAATCCGAGGTCATCTTCCTGCTTCGGCTCCGCATTGGCAGCTGCCACAGCGGCTGCGGCCGCCTGCTCCGCGGCCTTAAGCGATGCCTCGAGCATGAGCTCCTCCGTAGTGCGCCCGTCGTCAAACGCCGACGCGTCGCCCTTATTGATCAGCTCGTACATCTTCTCGCCGATTACACTCTCGGTCTCATTGACCTCGCCGTTCTTCACCATCTGGGAAAGTATCAGATCGATCTTCTGCTTGTCGATATAGCGGAGCTCCGAATGGTTGTCCACGATGTCCTTATGCGTATACGGTCTGAACGCGCGGCGCAAAACATTCTCAAGAGTCATCTTCAGGTACTGTCCGGAGTATCTGGCGCGAAGCTCCTTCTCGGTCTGCTGCTCTCTGAGCGACTTTATCTCGTCGGTGATCTGCTGCATGACGGACTTGTACTCGTCCTGAAGGTCGAAGGCCTCGTACATCAGCTTCTCCTGATTGCCGCGGCGCTCCTTCAGCTCCTTCTTCATCTCGCTCTTTTCCTTGAAGGACAGCTTGATCTCCTTCGATGCAGCCTTCTCGAGCATGGTCGAAAGACGCACTATCTCCGCGTTATTCTGAGTGACCGCCTCATTGCTCTCCTTGACCTGCCTTCCGCACTCCCTGTCAACGAGAAGCCTCCTCTGCTTGAGGTCGTCGATCATGGCCTCATATTCATCATGAACGGCTTTCGCCTTCGCGCGCGCCGCCTCCCTGATCTCCTCTATCCTCTTCTCTTCCCTGCTGAGAACTTTCTCTTCCATCGAATACCTCCGAATGCCGTTCGGTGTCCATTTGGTGGTATTATAGCACAGGAACTTAAAAAAATATAGTTAATTTTTTTAGAAAAATTACATTTGATGACAGCTGGAGCGAAAACGTTTAATTAATCCTTTAGACAGCAGAGCGGAACGACATATACACCGTTTTCCATGCGATATGCCACCTTGTTTTTTGTGACGACCATCAGAAATGCGGGTCTTCCCGTCTTTTCATAATCGATATCCTCTGCGATCTTCAGAAGTCCTTCGGCAGCCTTTTTGATATCGTCTTCTCCGCCGAGCTTGACCTCTATAAGCGCCCATGACCCGTCTGCAAATTGCAGGACAGCGTCCGCTTCCCTCTTTTTCGAATCGCGATACTTGTAAACGCGCGCCCCTATCGCATCCGCATACACACGCAGGTCATGTATTACCAGCGACTCAAACAGAAATCCAAATGTCGTTATGTCCTTAAATATACCTTCCGGTGTGATACCCAGTGCAGCTGCACCGATCGACGGATCCGTAAAATGCCTTGTCTCCTTTGTCCTGATAGCAGTCCGGCTTCTGAGGTTCGGATTCCACGCGGGAAGCTCCTCTATAACGTATAGATTTCGCAGTGCGTTGATATATTTTGTAAATACATCCTTATCGAATGTATCATCTCCTCCGGCGCAGTCCTCCAGAAGAGTTGTATCGGTCGCTGCTATAGAAACATTTCTGGCATAGGAACGCATCAGCTTCCGGGCTTTCTGTTCATCCCTCCTGAGCGGGACATCCTTCAACGAAAAAATATCGTCTGTCACGACGACCTCATAATAATCCCTCGCCTGCGCCAGAGCGATATCTCTCTCCTTGCCTATCGCTACCGGCCAACCTCCCCGGCAGATATAGTAAGCATAGTCATTTATGTCTTTTTTCGACATCGCCGGTGAAAATCTACCGTTTTTCAGATCAAGCAGCGATACGGACCCGTCGCTGTCACCCGTCTCATAGAGGGACATGGTGCGCATCATCTTGCGGATTATGCGACCATTACCGGTATGTCTGCCGCATTCATCCTCGATCTCGCTCCGACTCTTGTCCGTAACGCTTCCCGTCAGAATATACTGTCCGAACTCCCCCGTTTTATCGACCTCATACTTCACCTGATCCCATATAAAAGCAACATGCTGCCATTCATCGACCAGTATCGGCTTGGGACCGTAATTGAGGAAATGTGACGGTGCTATCTTCGCCAGCTCTATAAATTCATTTCTCGACTCCATCGGCATAAGATCGATAACAGTTTTTGCATATCTCTTCGCCGTCGTAGACTTTCCGCACCACTTGGGTCCTACGATGACCAGCGCCCCTTTGCTCCTCATAGTGAATTCTACTATTTTATCAAATATCCTTCCGATATATGCGTTTCTATTCATCCTCCTCTTTTCCTCCTGCGCCGCATCAAAACACATTTCATCCTTTTTAACCCGATCTTCTTTTGGCATTATAGCTCAAATCGGAAGAAAAATCAATTTTAAATCGGAAGAAAAACAGGTTTTTAATCGGAGAAATGTGAGCTTTTTGATCGGAAGAATGTGAGGTTTTTGATCGGAAGAATGTGAGGATGCGGCTTTCCTAATTGTATTTTCCGCCTTCAGCCACTTTCAATACCATTCTTTCGTTTATGACATACGGCTTGCTGACGTGGTCTTCTCTCAGACTCCTGTAAATCTCGTCCGCAAATATACCCAGCACTTCTCTCTTGATCTCATCGTTCTGCAGCAGCAGCGTAAAGAAGTCCTGATTCTGGCTCAGCCCCTCAATAAGCGCATCATCGATATTGTCGAAATATGCAAACTCGAAATCCTTCTCTGTATTGTTTCTGGCGCTGGCTTTCAGATCTTCGGACTTCATAAGCAGGTCCTTGATCTGAAGCATGGCTTTAACTGCCACGTCGTTATCATAGGACTTACCTGTACGGCTGTTGATCTCGGCTATAATGGCAGAGAGCCTTTCCTGCTTAGCCGGAGTAAGTACGATCTGTTCAGCCACCGGAAGCTTGACTATGGGGTTAGGATTGATCCTGGCCTTCTTGTGTTCATCCGTCTTCTTCTGCGCAAAACCGCTTGCCTCGATAAGACCGTTGATATTAAAGCCACTGCCGTGGGTATTGATCTTGAGATAGTTATTCAGTGCGCAGAGGAAAAGATACTTCTTATGCAGCTCCACATCCTCAAAACATGTAGCCTGTATAAGGAACTCGTAGAGACGTATAAAATGTCTAATGGTGACTGCGATCTCGTCACGTTCTTCCTGCTGTCTTCCGTTCTCGATGGTATGCTTTGTCTTCTGAAGCAGATACTCCATCTGCTTCTTATCCTTAGCGGAAATGGTATCCTGATGAAGAAGCACATTGTAAGTGTCTATATCCATCGGATCAAGCACATAGAAGCCGTCCAGCTTCGCCTCTATGTCGTAAACAGCCGAAGGCGTCACGGAGTTGGACAGAATCGTCGCCGTGTAATACTTTGAAAAATCGCGGATGATCTTGTCATAGTCATTCACGAAGTCTAAGATAAATGTCTGCTTATCATAAGGCGGGCAGATACGGTTAAGTCGCGAAAGCGTTTGAACCGTGGAAACACCGCTCAGCTTTTTAAGGATATACATAGCGCAGAGCTTCTTCTGGTCAAAGCCGGTCTGGTACTTATCTGCCACCAGTAGGACCTGATAATCGTCCTTATCGAATTCAGATGTAAGCTTGTTTTCAGCAAATCCGTTCATGCCCGGCTCGGTATACTCCTTGCCGTCTACGTTAACTGTTCCGGAGAACGCCACAAGTGCATGGATGTCAGTATATCCTTTTCTTTTCACATAATCCTCAAACGCCTGACGATACTTAACGGCAGCTTCACGTGAAGCAGTGATAACCATGGCCTTCGCCTGTCCGCCCAGCTCCTTCATGACCGTGGTGCGGAAATGCTCTATAATGATCTCTATACGCTGAGAGATATTCGTCTCATGCAGATCAACAAAACGTGCTATCTGGCGCTTCGCCTCGCTGGTCTTCAGCTTGGGATCCTCCTCCACTTCTTTATTCAGCTTATAGTATGTCGCATATGTGATATAGTTTTGAAGCACGTCAAGAATAAAGCCTTCCTCGATGGCCTGCTTCATGGAATAGATATGGAATGCCTCGCGCTGACCTCTGGTATTCAGCTTTCCAAAAAGCTGTAGCGTGGTGGGCTTTGGTGTAGCGGTAAAAGCGAACATGGATACATTCTTCTGCTTCCCGTTGCGGTTGATCTCGTCCATGATGATGCTTTCCACAAAGTCTTCTCCGTCTGCTTCTTCTTCGTGGAGCTCGCCTTCACTTAAGACAAGATTTACGGCGGCCATGTTTTTACCGGCAGTCGAGGAATGTGCCTCATCGATAATGACGGCAAACTTCTTCATCGACAGCTGCGATACAGAACCGACGATATAGGGGAACTTCTGGATAGTGGTCACGATGATCTTGGTATTTCCCGCAAGTGCGTTACCAAGGTCAGCAGAGGTGCACTTTTCATCCATAACACGGATAAAACCGGACTTATGGTCAAGTGCCAAAACCGCCTGCTGAAGCTGTCTGTCCACGACCACGCGGTCTGTGCAGATGATGATATTGTCGAAGATGATCTTGTTGTCATCGTCATGCAGGGAAGCCAGACGATAGGAAAGCCACGCGATTTCGTTGGTCTTACCGGAGCCTGCTGAGTGCTGAAGAAGGTAGTTTTGAGTCGTTTTATTCACTCTGACATCATCCAGAAGCTTTCTGAGGACATCCAGCTGATGATATCTGGGGAAGATAACGTTTTCTGTTATCTTTGTCTTTCCGGTCTTTTCATCCTTCTTTTCCTTCGTCTCGATGAACATGAACTTCGTTATGATCTCGATAACGGAATCCTTTTTCAGGATATTGTCCCACATATAGTGGACGCTGAAATCCTCCTTGCACACAGGGTTACCTGCACCGGCGTTTATACCCTCGCCGTTACCCATATTGAAGGGGAGGAAGAATGTGGCCATACCGTCCAGCTTAGTGGACATGTAGACCTGCTCCAAGTCCATGGCGAAATTGACCAATGCTCCTGCCTTAAAGCGAAACAGCCTGTTCTTCGGGTCTCTCTCCGTGCGGTACTGATAGATGGCATTCTGATAGCTCTGACCGGAGGTGTTGGCCTTCAGTTCAAATGTCATAATAGCCAAGCCATTTAAGAACACGACCAGATCGATGCGCTCCTTATCCGATGCCCAGACCTCTTCCGAGACAGAGAAGATATTTTTAGCATAGAGCTCGTTCAGCTCCCTATTAAAGGTCGTAGCGGGCATGGAATACATCAAATCAAGGTGCATGTTGGATATCTCTATACCGTGCTTTAACACGTTCAGCCTGCTGCCGCGCTCCTTCGTCTCTTCTGCATTGATAGCTGCGACTATCGTATTCTCTGTTTCAGCTTTGTATATCTTATTCAGAGCCACCATGGTATCCGGCTGGGTGGAATTCAGGAAGCGGAACAGCTCCTGCCTGTCCACGGCAAACAGACGGTCATAATTCGTGGCAGGCCACACCTCATAACCGTTGCTCTTAAGCTTATCTATGATGTAACTCTGATATTCCTTCTCAGTCAAAAAGTTATTCATCGCACAACCTCCCATTATAGATATTCAGTATCTCCGTAAATATCCGCTCGTTTTTCTTTCTGCTCCATCCCGCACCAAACTGCTCGTGATAGCTTGAAAACAGTGACAGTATTCCAAACTCAGGATCGTTTCTTTTGAAGTCAATAAAGTCTTTCAGTATAGCCAGATACACGTCCTCATCATCCGCGACCAGATCATAACAGTACTTCTGCCATGCCTGCTTCGCCTGATACCCTGAATACAGATCGTTCAGTTCAGGGACAAGAAAGTTTATAACACCGCCTATTCCAACCTCCATCCCCTCGATCTTATCCGGTGACGGGTACCTGCATATCTTGACATGAAGGAGCAGATGCTCCAGAAGATCGCAGTAGACTATGTTCTCTTTCTTCTGCCATTCAAAGGGAAACAGTGCCGCTATCTCCGGCTGAGATAGTAGAGGCGCCTTATCCTCTGCCTTATGGTGGGCAATCAGCCCCTCCGGTGTTCTGGTCACGGAAGACAGTTTCTTAAAAGAGGGAGACATATAGTCGGACAGGCCTATTCCGTACTTTGACTGGAGATAGTTGCAGTACTCTCTATAATTCAGATGTCTCACTCGATTGAATTCTTCTCTCGTCATCCACCTGTTTCTCCTTTGCTTTAGACCACTTCACAAGTAAAAAATTAATTATTGCAGAACAGGTTATTATCATAAAGCGCGCATCTTCTACGTCAGATTCAACATATGTTGTTCCACCATGTCTCTTGCCATCCTCATCACATGTATACCAATACAGATCCTTTAAAGCTTCTTTCATTTTATCGTGAAGCGTAATGCCGCATTCTTCCAATTTATTGACAGCTGCGGTCAATGAATTTACACCTGTAAAACCACTCTCCGCTGCAATCGTTCTACAGAGCGCCTCCACTGCTGTTATAATTTCCTTTATTGCATTGTTGTAATCCGGTGAGGTTTTATCCGAGAAAAGTTTTATAGATTTTCTCACAGACTCTTGTACATGTTCAGGGCTAAGTTCTATTGCTTCCTCTATTTCTGATATTTCAAATTGGTTTGTTATCGGAGTAACCATATCATCTATAATATGATACCCGGTATGTTCATCATCCAAAACGCGATTGAAACCATCACGAAGCTCATCATGTTTCTTTGCTTCCCCTTCATGGTTCAATACATATTCAACAAAATCATATACTTTATACCACTCACATTCGTCAACAATAAACTGCCGAAGTTTGTTAATATTTTTCTGATGGTCGAGAGGATTGAGGTTGTATTCATAAGCTATGCCATAATAAGCCATAATACTCTCTACGCTGTCATATCGTACTGTTGGAACCGTGTCTAAACCAATAATATAATGATTTGCATATACCTGCCAGATACGACTACGTGTTGTTTTTTCACAATCATTATGGTTCATCACATTTTGATATCCGTTACGAATTGAGAAACGCCTCATCTGTAACCTCCTTTTTCCCCGTAACATATTCGTATATGATAGATTCCTTATAATCATCGAGTATGTTTATTTGTGACTGTCTTGCATTGATAGCATCATCGATATCGGAACATATTGCATCAAGCCGTTTTACGATCATCCGTTGTTCCTCAACAGAAGGATGTTGAAACCGCAGATTCCCAAAAACCGTTGCAGAGATTTCTTTGAAAGTTGTGCCGCTTCCGAAAAGATTAAAGATATCACCATACACACTCATGACATAATAATAAAATTTAGTATTATCATACCTTTTTGGAATGCACGATAAACATCCCTGATTTGTGCATAATTGGTTCTTGGTGATAACTACAGAACCAATTGGTGCACGTTTAGAAAAAACAATACTATTAGCAGGCACCAAACTCGTTGAGCATGAATTATAACCCAACTCACTAATATTTCTATGGCCTCTGCTAACATAATAATCCTCTGTTTTGAAGTCGGCAGGAGTAATCCATGGAACTTCTCCATCCCATAATTCTGAGTTTGTACTATCTGGAGTAGAACCCGAAACAATGTTAAAGAGATATTTCAATGGAAGTATATCCCATTTTTTCGGTATCTTCCTTACCCACTCAATCCCACTCTCCTTCATCTCCACATTCGGATCCAGCCCCTTTGTGACTGCCTCGGTGATGACGGACTTCTTGTATTCTTCCAGCGTTGCGATCTCTTTTTCGATGTCGGCACGGAGGGCGTCAATTTCGGAGCATTTGTGGTCGAGGAAAGTGGCAATTCTCTTCTGTATTGAGAGTGGCGGAACAGGAATACTTACATTCAATAAATCAGTTGCTCCAAGATTGCTACGAACACCATTGTCTCCAAGCGCATTAAATATTTCTCTGTGCCACATCATCAGGTAAAAATATTGGAGATATTCGGTTGATACATTGTTGTCACCACGAAGCACAATATAAGCTGGCGACACCAATCCTATATCATACGACAATCCTACTCTGCTGGTTGACACATTCTGAAGATCAATCAGTTTGAATACCAGTTCTCCCTTTCTTAAAAGCTGATATGTGTAAAAATCCTTGGGTTGCAAACCTTCTGCATCGTCTTTAGAACGAGGTAATACTCCCTGTAACGTAAGAGACAGGCGGTCATATTTGTCAGCATGAACGCCAGGGATATACTTCTTGTTGGCCAGATGATACTTTCCACGTATGAAGTCCCATTCTTCCGGTATCTGCCCAACCCACTCTATTCCACTATCTTTCATTTTACGCATTACTGATCACCGCCATTAAGCATATTGTATAAACGGTATAAGCCGTAAGATTGCCGTTAAGCATTCCAATAATATCAAACGCTATCTTGCCCTTACCGGTAATAGGCTTCTTGCGTAAGGTCACGATTAATTCAATAATTTGCATGACAGCATAAATGCCAATGCAAATTGTGAATATCACGGTCATCACCTTTAAATTCATATAGTCCTTAAGATTGATGCTGTTCCAAAGCAGAATACCCAGAAAAGCCAATGAAACTCCAAAAAGAGACCACACATTGTCATAATTCTGCTCCGCTTCATCCTTTAGACGACCATTGTCTGTCTTTGTAATATTCATACATCTGAGTTCTAAAAGGACATACTTGATTATTCTTATGATGCTCACGCTAGTAATCGAAAGTAAAAAAGCATAGAAAGGAATAATCTCGTCTGTAAACTTTATAGCAGATAATGAAAGAATCAACCCTCCCCACAATGCAGCCGCAACATACAGAATCTTATAAACCAGCTTAAGTCGCTGTTCTCTCAGTTCAAATTCGTCCTTCACAGAGAGTTTATCGCTTTCTATATCTTGTTTTTCCTCAGGCTCAACAACAGCTTGTAATGGTGCTTGCTTTTCCTTTGTTATCGCCGAGGCCTTTGTGTCCTTATTATTCCGCGACATATACACCCTCCATTTTTATGTTTTTGATCATCGTCACCGACTTCCAAACAGCTTCTTTATCCTCTCCGACACACTTGCCTCAAGCTCCATAAACTGCCTTTCCAGTTCTTCACTGGGCGTCGGCTGCTGGTATTTGTAGAAGTACCTTGTGAAAGGTATCTCCGCACCTGTCCTTATGACAGGCTTGCTTCCGTCCGGCTTCTCTTCCCAGAACCATTTGGCATCGGGCACATGAGGAAGGACCTCACGGGCCATGTAGTCCTCTATTGTCTCGTCCCAGCGGACGATCTCCGTATCCTTAGTGTCCTTGTCGTAGATGATCTCGCCCTTGTTCTTGCCCTTCTTCTCCACCTGTATCTCGGCTTCCTTATCCATAACGGACAGGCCGTCCATTATCTTTGAGATCAGTTTAGAATCTGCAACAGTCCCAGCCAACACCTTTTCAAGCACGGGCCGGAACGCCTCCGGAGACATCCACTTCTTATCCGATATATTTGCACGCAGTGCCTCTATAACAGCCTCGTAAACCGCTTGGCCTGCGCGGTAGGCATCAAGCTTCGCCTGCTCCTTGGCTGTGATGGATACGCCCTTCTCCTCCAGTTCAGCCACCTTGGCCTCATCATACAGCGACGACAATGCCCCTGCCTGAAGCATGGCCTGAATGCTGTCCTCCGTGATGGAATAGCTTCTCTGAAGTGGCTGCATAACGGTATATTCCCTGTAGATGAATTCCGTATTGTCGAAGATCTTTACAATATCTGTCTCGACGAAATCATTGTACAGTTTGGTGATAGCTGCTCTGTCCTCGGGAGAGAATTCGTTCTTTTTATTACCCAGGGGCTTACGAAGCTTATGGCAGATTGCAGACGCATCGATCAGCTGTATCTTGCCCTTTCTTTCCTGTCTCTTGTTTTTGGATAAGAGCCAGATATAAGTCGAAATACCCGTATTGTAGAATAGGTCTGTAGGCATCTGAATGATGGCCTCGATCAGGTCACTCTCCAGCATCCAGCGGCGGATTTGGGACTCGCCTGATGCGGTACCGCCGGTGAACAGCGG
Source organism: Lachnospiraceae bacterium UBA4292 (assembly GCA_002395865.1). GTDB lineage: Bacteria > Bacillota > Clostridia > Lachnospirales > Lachnospiraceae > UBA4292. The sequence goes on from DGVE01000001.1 coordinate 14,740, forward strand.
AGAGCCGTTCGAGATGATAGCAGCTCTTCCGCATCGATCATCCATCTTCGCTATGGCTGACTGCATGAAGAGAAGCTGTGAGTCTCCTCCGGAAGGAAAACCTGCGCCCCAGCGCCCCGAACTGCCTTTGGCATATTCCTCTCTGACTGCTTCTTCCTGCCCCTGCTTCGCGTCATTTCCACTCCACGGCGTACCGAAAGGCGGATTTTCCAGCAGGAAGCGCATTTTAGTATCAGGGAACCAGTCCCTTTTAAGTGTATCCGCATGGCGGAAATTCTCTGCGTTCTGGCCCTTTATGAGCATCTCTGCAAGGCCTACCGCATAGGAAGGACCCATGAATTCCTGTCCGAACAGACGCACATCCGCAGAAGGGTTATAGTGCTTCAGATACGAGAAGGCCGTAGAAAGCATTCCGCCGGTTCCGCAAGCCTGATCGCAGACCGTCAGTATCTTCTTGTCATCGAATATATCATCACACCCTTCGGCGATAAGCAGGGAGACACAGAGCTTTATGATGTCACGGCCTGTATAGAACTGTCCGGCATCCACATTCTGATAGAAACGGCCTATCAGGTTCTCAAAGATATATCCCATCTTGATACTGTCATAAGTGGACGGGTTCAGGTCCAGCTCCGAGAAAGCCTTGACCACGGAATACAGGCAGCCGTCCTTATCCATTTTTTCAATATGGCTCTTCATGGCCAGCTCGTTCAGGATATCCTGAATATTGTCTGAGAAGCCTGCGATATACGCATTGAAATTCGCCGCAATGTGGTCGGCATCATTGCATAGCTCTTTCAGGGAGAACTCGGAAGTGTTATAGAACTGGAACCCTGACAGGCGGCACATGGCCTTATAGGGATAAAGCGGATTTTTCTTAAACATATCTACCACCGCCTGCTTGGTCGGCTCCAGAGTGCACTCAAAACGGCGGATGATGACCATGGGTATGATGACATCACCGTATTTATCGGGCATGTATGACCCGCGCAGTTTATTTGCTATGCTCCATATAAAGTTCGCCTCCGCGGTCACATCGACCGGGGTCTCTTCCCACAACATGTTTAATGCCTCGGACATTTTAACTCCTTTGTTTGCTGACGTTTGTAAATTAAACATATTTATATATTTATTTCGAACACTCTTCGCATGGACGTGCGATCTATCTTTTGAATTATATTCCTTATGAACGGTATTTGCAAATACATTTTTGCGTTCTTATGGGCACTTTTGCTACCATACACTTTGTGGCAGAATAAAAACGCACCACATACATATCGTACGAGGTGCAAAAAAAACATCATCCGATAAATCGGACGATATGAAGGGAAGTTCTCTGCATATGAGTAATGACAAGGGAAAGGCCGGTAAGGGATATGAGCCGGATCCCAATTTTAACTATAACGATACACTTAATCGGATAAACCAATTACGTATAGAGCGAGGTTGGTCGGTATATAGACTGGCTGCTATGGCTGATCTGCCCGAAAGCAGTCTGCGTAACCTTTTCAGAAGGAACAACGAACCGACCATCCCCACCCTCCGAAAGATCTGTAACGGCTTCGGCATCCGGTTGCAGGAGTTCTTCGGTGACGAGCCGATAGAGGTACGGGAGGTCTACTCACCGGACGACAAAAAGCTTATTGACCGATTTCTTTCCCTTGATGATAGTCAGAAGCGTCGCCTCTTAGGCTACTGCGACGGCCTCTTAAAACTCAAAGAGCCATATGAAAACCAATAAAAAAGCTGTGCACCCGGAAGAAGGTTTCCGGGTGCACAGCTTTTTTGATCTGTATTCAAGAAAACAGCGGAGCTATCGCCCCGCCGTGAAATGCCGCCATGGTGCATTTTCTTTAGCTAGCTATAATTATTTAGCTTGCTTTCATACTGTCAGCAGTTTTAAGTACCGCTTCGATCTGTTCCTCGGACAGGCCGTTTTTTCGCATGGCCTCGATCATGGATTCCATGCCTTTTTCCATGCCTTCTTCGCGTCCCTGCTCGAGTCCGACTGCCCGTTCTTTCCTCAATATTTCCTGAAACGCCTCACACATCCTGGTATCCTCCTTTCCATCGCGCGGCATCCTGCAGCCTATTACCTGCTCTGCCACGCATACGGCTTCCTCTGAATCAAGTACCTTTTCACAGCTGCTTAAAAACTTATGCAGTCCTTTCGCGTCAGCGCTCTCACGTACCAGTGTCAGCAAAAAGCCGAGGTCATCGCCATACATACTGAGCTGATCGTTATTCATCGAATGTGCATCGATGATGTGCAGCTCATAGTCCGAGACACTCCTCCCGAAAACCGCATCATGGTCGACCTCCAGCATGTCGCGAAGACATCTCGGGCCGTCCCACGGCCGGCTTCCCCAGTATACAACAATAGTGAACACGGGCCGGAGTCTGTCCTCCCTCCCGATACCGCTGAAGTGTTCATCAGAGCCCACTTCAAGGTCACCTTTTTCCCTGTGGATCTGCTCGAGCTGCCTCAACTGATTGTCATATCGCATCACATCCGCCCTCATGACTCTTATTGGCATCGATAGATCGATCTTCTGTTGATTTTCAATGCCTATAAGCGCAAAGCATTTGCCTCCGGCCTCCCGGATGACCGCTTCCTTCATCACATCGCGGGTGTTCTTTTTGTCAGACACAGTCTCTGTTGTATCCAGCTCCCTCAGATCCTCGGGTGCAATAACCGGATTTCCCTGATACAAATAGCCGTTTACGGCATCAGCAAAATACCGGTTATTCTCAAAAAATCTCCTTGTTGCAATGTCATTTCTTCCCATTGTATATTCCTTCCAATGTTTTATACTTAAGGCCTCCATGGCAGGTCCGTAAGGCATATTGGATATAAGCTTTATGGGTAAGATAAATGTAGCATCTGGGAGGAATGATGTCAATATGTGGATAAATATCTGTAACTATTCAGAACCATACAGAAATGACCAGACGAGTCATGCTTGCATGAACTCGGATGGTTATTTCTGTGTGGTTCTAATAGCAGACGTACGTCACATGAGCAAAAACCGATGCCTTTGGCAGAGGTTTTGCGAATGGGATGGGCGGGTGCTGAATAGTTACAAATATCTTTCTTTTAAACCTGCGCCTTCCCTGCCCTCAGCTCCTCAAAAAACTTCTTTAAAAGCTCTGAGCACTGCTCGCCGAGCACGCCTCTTTCCGTCTGCACGCGGTGGTTGAACTCCTTCATGGAGAACATGTCAATGATGCTTCCGGCGCAGCCGGCCTTCGGGTTCATGGCGCCGATGACCGCACGGGGGCAGCGCGCCTGAACGATGGCGCCGGCGCACATCTGACAGGGCTCGAGGGTGATGTAGATCGTGCAGTCCTCGAGGCGCCAGTCGCCGAGGACTCTCGCGGCACGCTTTATCGCGGTGATCTCCGCATGCGAAAGCGTGCTGTGGTCGGTGTTGCGGCGGTTGTAGCCGCTTGCGATCACCCTGCCGTCGTGCACTATCACGCAGCCTATGGGCACCTCGCCGATAGCCGCGGCCTTCTTCGCCTGTGTGATGGCGCGGCGCATAAACCTCTCGTCGAGCTTTTTCTGCAGGGCTATCCTTTCGGCCTCCTCGCGCTCCTTTATAAGCGCCTTCTCGGCCTGCCTTGCCTTTCTCTTTAGATATTTTTCCTGAGCGTTTTCCTTCAAGCCTTCTCCCCCAATATGTCCGAAAGCTGTGCGAACTGCCGCGCATCCAGCTTCTCGCCGCGTAAATCTGCGCTTAGACCCATCTGAGAGAGCGCGCCCTCCACATCCTCTCTCGTAAAGCCGCTTCCGGCATTCACCACAGCATTGGCCAGAGTCTTTCTCCTCTGCGCAAACGCAGCCTTGATAAGGGCGAACATCAGCTTCTCGTCCTTCGGCTGCACCGGCTTCTCGTCGTAAAGAGTCAGCCGGATGACCGCCGAATCCACATTCGGGCGGGGCATAAAGCAGTTCGCGGGAACATTGGCCACGATATACGGCTTAGCATAAAAGCCCGCCGCGAGGCTCAGCGCCCCGTAATCCTTCGTCCCCGGACCCGCCTGTATGCGGCGCGCGACCTCCTTCTGTATCATCACGGTGATGCTCTTAAAGGGATATCCTCCCTCCAAAAGCCCCATGATAATCGGTGTGGTTATATAATACGGCAGATTCGCTACGACCTTCACCGGCCCCGTGATGCCCCTGTCCGAAAGAAGCTGCACTATATCCAGCTTCATCACGTCCGCGTTTATCACCTCGGTATTGCCGAACTCAGCCAGGGTCTCCTCCAGCACCGGTATCAGCTTGTTATCTATCTCCACGCTGATCACGCGCCCTGCGGACTGCGCCAGAAACTGCGTCAGCGTACCGATACCCGGCCCTATCTCTATGACGGTGTCCTCCCGCGTGATCTGCGCACCCTCGATCATCCTCCCGATGACGTGGGCATCTATCAGGAAGTTCTGTCCGAACTTTTTTTCAAACTTTAGGTCGTATTTACGAAGGATCTCTATGGTCACCTTCGGGTTCACAAGCATTTCTTCCGGCTTCATAGGCCTCCTCTGTCAGTCACTTCACATATCCAAACGAAACATTCTCCGCGCGTTCTCCCATGTTATGCGCTCCGCCTCCTCGCGGGAAATGCCCTTGATCCGCGCCAGCTCATCGAGCACGTACGCTATATACGCGGAGCAGTTCCTCTTTCCCCGAAACGGCTCGGGCGCAAGATACGGACAATCCGTCTCCACGACTATCCTGTCCATGGGAGCGTACTCCACCACCTCGCGGAGCTTTCTCGCATTCTTAAAGGTCAGCACGCCGCCTACCCCTATATAAAAACCCATGTCAATGTACGCCGCGGCCATCTCCCTCGAGTACGAATAGCAGTGCATGACGCCTCCCGCCTCATACGCTCTCTCGCCACGCACGATGTTCAGAGTATCCTCCGCCGCATCTCTGCTGTGAATGATCACGGGCTTCTTCACTCTCTTCGCAAGCTCTATCTGCGCCGCAAACCACTGCGCCTGGGTCTTCTTATCGGCCACCATCCAGTGGTAGTCGAGTCCTATCTCACCGACCGCCACGCACTTCTCATGCGCGCACAGCCTCTCTATCTGCGCGAGTCTCTCCGCGCTCATCCCTCCGACATCGTCGGGGTGGACACCCACTGCCGCATACATCTGCGGGTACTTTCCCGCCAGCTCCAGCACCCTCTCGGCGCTGTCCAGCTCTGCGCTCACATCCACCACGGCGCCGACATTTCCCGCGAACAGGCTCGCCAGTATCTGCTCCCTGTCCGCCTCAAACTGCTCATCGTCGTAATGCGCATGCGTGTCAAATATCATCTCAGTTCTCCTCATAACGGCGGCTTACTCTCTTCTCACCGGAACAGCCATCGGAGTAAAAAAACCCCGGCGGACACAACCTCCGCTTCGCTGCGTGATGGTCCGCCGGAGTATTTTTACTCCTCCGGCTTACGTTGCTATATGCCCGCCGCCTGACAGTATAACCACTACGTGCCCACCGTCTGTCATTATCAGACGGTGGGAAGCGAAAATCTCACGAGAAACGACCAGCTGTACTTTGCCGAAGGCATGGTACACATCGGCGAATGCCGATGAAACTTTGAATGCGAAGCTTTCAAAGTTTTTTGTTTCGAAGTGAGATTTTCACTGAGTGACGTCGTCAGCGGAGTGCGTGGTGGGACAACAGTCAGGCGGCGGAACCCGAGCTGTGTAGGGAGGAGGATGAA
>DGVE01000001.1:20581-24914 GCA_002395865.1 Lachnospiraceae bacterium UBA4292
TTTTTTCATCCGACGACCGTTCCGCTGCCTGTGAAGTAAGCCGCCGTCATATGTTCAACCCACAGTGGCGGGCCTAAAACTTCTTCCAGGTGGCGGGCACGAACATGAGGACCACCGGGAGCAGCTCGAGACGCCCCGCCAGCATGTCGAAGCACAGCACGTATTTCGACAGGTCGCTGAAGAATCCGAAGTTGCAGGTGGGTCCGACCAGTGAAAGGCCCGGGCCTATGTTGTTGATCGTGGCGGCTACCGCCGTAAAATTCGTGACCAGATCGTAGCCCTCGATGCTTATGACGAACAGCGAGGCCAGAAAGATCATCGTGTAAATGACCATGTAGGTGTTCAGGCTGCGCTCGACGCTGTGCTCAACCACCTTGCCGTCCAGCTTCACCTTCCAGACGATGTCCGGGTGCAGACTGCGCTTTAACTCCTTCCTGGCGGTCTTGGCCAGCAGAAGGAGTCTCGACACCTTCAGTCCTCCGCCCGTGCTGCCCGCGCAGGCACCGCACATCATCAGAAAGACCGCGACAGTTTTTGAGAGGGCCGGCCACTTGTCGAAATCCACGGTCGAGTAGCCCGTCGTGGTGATGAGTGAGGCGACCGTGAAAGCGTTGTGATGGATCGCCATTCGAACATTTTCATACATGTGGACCGTGTTCAGCGTTATGACGATAACCGATGTCGCAATGATCGCGAAGTAGGCGATGACCTCCTCGTTCTTGAACGCGGCACCGATCTTTTTCGAAATGATAAAGAAATACGCGTTAAAATTAACTCCGAAAAGAATCATGAAGACCGTGATGATGGTCTGCTGCGCCGTAGTGTAGCTCGCGATGCTCGTGTTTAAGACACCGAAGCCTCCCGTACCGGCCGTGCCGAAGGTCAGTGTAACGGCGTCAAAAAGCCTCATTCCAAAGGCAACGAGCAGTATCAGCTCAGCGCCTGTGAGCGCGATGTAGATGGCGTAGAGTATCTTCGCGGTAGACTGCACCTTCGGTACCAGACGCGATACCGAGGGTCCGGGTGACTCCGCCTTCATGATGTTCATATTCGAGCCGCCGGTCAACGGCAGCAGGCAGAGTATGAATACCAGAACGCCCATGCCGCCGATCCAGTGTGTAAGGCTTCTCCAGAAGAGAAGGCACTTGGGCATCGATTCGACATCGCTGAGTATGCTCGCACCGGTCGTCGTAAAGCCGGACACGGTCTCAAAAAACGCGTCCACGAATCTTGGTATCGCTCCGCTTATCACGAATGGGATTGCCCCGATGACACTGATGAGAAGCCAGCTTATGGCCACTGTCGCGAAGCCCTCGGCGGCGTAGAACACCTTGTTCTTCGGTTTTTTGATGATCAGAAGAAGCCCCACCGCCGCGGCCGCGAGTATCGTCCACAGCAGTGCGAAACCTGCCTCCTCATGAAAATACAGTGCGACCAGCCCCGGCAGCGCCAGAAAGGCGGCTACCACCAGAAGCAGCCATCCGCACACATATCTGATAACTGAAAAGTTCATAAGACATTACCTGAGTATATCCCTGATATCTCCGAGCTCCTCCTGCGTCGTGACGACGACTACGGTATCGCCCTTCATTATCATGTCCTGGCCTTTTGGGATCATGATCTGCCCCTGTCTGACGATGCAGCCGATGAGCAGATTCTTCTTGAGATTCTTACCGAGCTCCATCAGAGGCTTGCCTGTTACGGCGGAATCCTCCTTCACGGCAAACTCCAGAGCCTCTGCCTTGTTGTTCATGATGTGGTAGAGCCTCTCGACATTGCTGCCGATGGAATTGCCCAGAGCTCTTACATACTGCAGTATGTGATCCGCAGTGATGTACTTCGGGTAGATGACGCTGCCCAGATCCATCTTGTTGAGCATGCCGTAGAACTCGAGCCTGTTGATCTTCGTGACGGGCTTCGCCTTCGAGTGCTCCTTCACATACAGGCTCAGGATGACGTTCTCCTCGTCCACATTCGTGAGTGCGACCACCGACTGAGCGCCCATGAGGCCGACTCTGTCCAAAAGTCCTCTGTCCGTGCCGTCGCCGTGGATGATCGTGGCCTTCGGCAGATGCTCCACCAGATAGTCGCACCTCTCGCGGTCCTTCTCGATGATCTTCGCATCGATGTGCATGCCTGCGAGTATGTCCGCAAGATACTGGGCAATGGTACCGCCTCCGATGACCAGCGTGTTCTTCACCTGGTTGGTCTTCATGCCGATGCTCTTGAAGAACTGCTCCGAGGCCGCGGGTGTGGCGAGTATGGTTATCGCGTCACCGTTTCGCAGGACGAATTTACCGTCGGGGATGGTGACCTCATCTCCCCTCTCAACTCCCGCTATGAGGACATTGGCCTTTAAACGCACGTCCATGTCGCGAACGGTCACTCCGTCGAGATTGAACTCCGGCAGGAGCTTAAACTTCAGAAGCTCCACCCTTCTGCCCGCGAACTGCTCTATCTCTATCGCAGACGGGAAGCGAAGCACGTCGCTTATCTCGCGCGCGGCATCGAGCTCCGGGTTCATTATCATCGAGATACCCATCTGCTCCTTGATGAAGTTCAGCTCATCGTTGTACACAGGGTTGCGCACTCTGGCAATGGTCTGCGCCGAGCCCGCACGCTTTGCTATGACGCAGCACAGCAGGTTCAGCTCGTCGGAGCCGGTGACCGCTATGAGTATGTCTGCAGTCTCGATGCCCGCCTCCCTCTGTATGCTGATGCTGGCGCCGTTTCCCTGCATCCTTATCGCGTCCACATCATCGTTGAGTCCCGCCAGTCTCTCGGCGCTGACATCTATCATGGTGACGCTGTGTTTTTCCTTTACAAGCATTGCCGCAAGAGTCTGGCCGACCTTGCCGCAGCCTATGATTATGATATTCAAGATTCACTCCTTAAAAGCCGTGCTTTACGGAAATCTATCTCACTTCGCTTCCGCTCTTTACATCCTTCTCGGGACTTACGACGCAGAGATTGCCCTCGTCGTCCTCGGCGCACAGTATCATGCCCTCCGAGAGCACGCCAGCCAGAGTAGCGGGCTTTAAGTTCAGAAGCACTACGACCTTCTTGCCGACCATCTCCTCCGGCTTGTACCAGGCCTTGATGCCTGAGACGATCTGGCGGGTCTGGTCACCTATCTTCACCTGTGAGCACAGAAGCTTCTTGGACTTTTTGACCTCCTCGCAGGCCACTATCTCCCCGACTACGAGCTGCATCGTGCCGAAGTCATCGAAGCTTATCTCCTGCTTCATATCGACATGTATCGGCTTCTCCTCCGGCTTTTCGGGCTCGGATGTTATTCCGTTCTCCCTCTCGTACTCGGCTCTCTGCTGCGCCTGTATCTTCTCCACCTCGGGCATGATCTGCGCGGGGTCGAGACGGCCAAAGAGTATCTGAGGAGCATCCGTCACCCTCGTGCCGCTTACGTACAGTCCGAACTTATCGAGGCTGTCCAAGTCTCTTACCTGTGCGCCGAGCATGGATACTATCTTCTGCGCAGTCTCGGGCAGGAAGCTTTCAAGAAGACTTGCTCCGATCACGATGGACTCGGTGAGGTTGTAGAGCACCTCCGCGAGCCTGTCGCTCTTCGCTTCGTCCTTTGCGAGTACCCACGGAGCGGTCTCGTCTATGTACTTGTTGCATCTCTTAAACAGTGTAAATATCTCCGTCAGCGCGTCCGCGACTGCGAGCCTGTCCATGGCTGCAGTGACTCTTCCGGCTGTGGCTGTGACCACTGCCTTCAGATCCGCATCCACTTCCTCCACAGCTCCTGTGCTCTTTACCACGCCGCCGAAGTACTTGTTCGTCATGGAAATGGTCCTATTCACTAAGTTGCCGAGAGTATTCGCGAGATCAGAATTCGTCCTCTCGATCATCAGCTCCCATGTGATCACGCCGTCATTGTCATATGGCATCTCGTGAAGCACGAAATATCTCACGGCGTCCACGCCGAAGAGTCTCACGAGGTCGTCCGCGTAGATGACATTTCCACGGGACTTGCTCATCTTCTCGCCGCCCTGTAAGAGCCAGGGGTGTCCGAATACCTGCTTGGGCAGAGGCTGGCCGAGTGCCATCAAAAAGATGGGCCAGTAAATTGTATGGAAACGGATTATGTCCTTGCCGATAAGATGTAGATCTGCCGGCCAGTATTTTTTGTAGAGCTCGCCGTGATCTCCGTCCGCATCATATCCGAGGCCTGTGATATAGTTCGTCAGCGCATCGAGCCACACATATACCACATGTCTGTCGTCGAAATCCACGGGAATGCCCCATTTGAAGCTGGTTCGGGATACGCACAGATCCTGAAGGCCGGGAAGGAGGAAGTTGTTCATCATCT
>DGVE01000217.1 GCA_002395865.1 Lachnospiraceae bacterium UBA4292
TGACGATCTGCATACCGTTGTACTTTCTGATACGCTTCGCCAGCTGATACATGAAATCGAGCGCCACCGGGAACTTGTTATCGATGAAGACGTGCGCCTCATCGATGACCACTACGATCTTGCGCGACGCGTGGTAGCGTATGTTGTAGTCCCTGTTCTTGATGATCTCGTTATCTACATACTTGAGTACCAGGAGCATCTGAGCGTTCGCTATGGTGGTGTTCCTGTTGGCAAGCATCGACTGGAAATTGAATACCGTAAAGTTCTCGTCGGTGGTGATTGTGCTCGGGCCGTTCCAGATATTGGCGTTGCGGCCGCCCGCGGAGAACTTCGCTACATAATTCATAAGTGTTCTGAGCAGATCCCTCGTGAAGGGGTTATCGCTGCTCTGGAACTCCTGGAGTACCTCGTCGTACAGATCGTCGAATACAGGATAATCCTCGGGGCCGAGCTTTGACAGATCGGTCTGAGCGGTTATATTCCTGCTCATGTACATGTGATCGACAAGGTTGTTCAGATACTCCATCGCGTCCCTGTCGCAGTCAGGCATGATCTGCCTGAAGAACTCCTCCAGAAACTGCAGATGTGTGGCATAGCTGCCGCTGGGGCCGCCCTCGGTCTCGTCATCGTCGAGTGCTGTGATGATGTGGAAGGGATTCAGTCTTCCGTACTGGGCGTTGCCCACATTTATCACCTGGCCGTTTAAGTTGCGGGCCAGATCGGTGTACTCATTCTCGGGGTCGAGTATAAATATCTTCGCGTCCTCGGCCGCGAGGTTCGCAAGCAGCGATTTCGTCGCGTAGGATTTACCGGAACCGGACTTGCCGACGATGACCATATTGCTGTTTACGCGCTCGCTGTCGCGCCTGAAGAAGTCCACGAATACCGGTATGCCATCGGTCTCGCCGAGCTTGATACCGCCCTCATCCGAGATGTGGGCGAATATCCACGGATAGCTTCCCGCAACGGTGTTGCTGGAAATACCGCGGCCGTCCTTGCTCACGGGATCCAGTCCCGACACCTGCGAGCCGATAAATGCCTGGACCTGGTCGAACTCCATGTTGTTCAGCCTGAAGCCGCTCTCCTTCCATGTACGGCGGATATTCTTCTTCATCTCCGCCATGACTGAGAGGTCACTGGGCGGCGGCTGTACCAGACGCGAGTTCGCGCGGGTCATCGATATATCGTATGCGGTTATGTAGATATTACACTCAAGAAGCACTTCCGAGTCGTCCTGAAGTGTGGCCAGGAGCTCCTGAAGTGTATCGATATGCGTCTCGATCTCCATCCTCTTGGAGTCGATACCTGTGTTGTTGAGCTGATCTCTCAGCTCCATCAAAGAGCGGTCGATATTCCTTATCGACTTTACTCGGTCCATCGGACGGCATTTGACTATGACCTTCGTGGACGGAATGCTCATAACTCCTGCGAGCCACGCGTCGCCGACAGTCGTCGGGAAGCCCGTCACGCGGAAGTTGTGAGTTATTATGTGATTGACCTCAACGCGTCTGGGGGTTATATCCACCACCTCCGGCATCGCCCAGAGGTGAAGGTTCTCGGGGTCTACCCTCTCGACCTCCCTCTCATCGAAATCGATCTGGTTGGAATACTTCAAAAATACCGCAAGCTCGTTGTCGTTAAGTCTCTTAGCGCGGAGCTCACCGTTCGTAAGCAGCTGTACCGCGTCGTTGATCCTGACCTCGAGCTGTCTCTTGTTTGCCTCGTAAAGGACCAGATAGAAGAAGGACGTAACGACCTTCTCCTGCTCGCACAGATCGCGCAGATCGTTTATCCTGTCGTACTGAATCTCAACTCTGGACTTTAATTCCTCCTCGGAAAGCATGCCGTTTTCAAAGCTTTTCTTTAAGCTGTCCAGCTTCTCATACTCGCGCTCGAGATATCTGTCATATATGATGGGGCGCTCTATCTTAACGATATTCGCGGCGTACTGGATGTTGATGGAGCGCAGTATCCTGCCGAAGCAGTTCTCTATCGAATTGTTCCTTCTGTGTTCGGAGAAGAAGCGGAAATCGACCGGATCGATCTCTATGGCTGCTCCGTAGTACTCACCGCCCAGGTACTCGATCAGGCCATCCTTTATCTTTGTAAAAGGCATGATCTGCGTCATGGGCGCGCGCTTTTTCTTCCTGTCCTTTTTGAGAGCGGCGGCCTGCAGCTGAGCCCTTCTGCCCTGCTCTATCCTGGCTCTCGCCTTCTCCTTCTCCTCCTCGTTGATCAGGCTGCTCTTCAACAGCTCCATATCCTTCTTGGGGTTGTATGCGGGGGCTTTCCCGGAAGCCTCCTCATCCTCTCCGATAAGGTTCTCTCTGCTCTTGCGTCTCTTGAAATGTCTCCTGTAGCCCAGGAAGCTGAGCACATGCAGGAAGAGGATGTAATTGGGCTGATCGTCGATTCTCGTGATCAGAAGAGCGGTGAGGGCGGCAATAGTGAGACAGATACCGAACTTAAAGGGCAGATTCGAGATAATGACAAGTATGAGAAGAAGTACTCCCAGACCTCCCACTACAAAATCGCTGATATATATGCCGCGGAAGAGCTCCACGTGCACTTTGGTTTTATTCGGTATCAGTCTCTGCATATTGTCCTGCTCCCCGGGCTGCACGGCCCGTTGACTTTAATGGTTGTTGATATTGTTGTTTCCCTGATTGTTATTCCTTCTCGGAACGCTGTTCCTCCGGTTATTTGCCGGAAGAGGCGGTCTGTCAAGCGAAGGCCTGTTGCTCCCCGCAGGAGCATCCTGGTGGCGGCCGACCGGGATGTTGTTCAACTCATTGTTGGCCTCCTGCCTTCCCTCGGGTCCCATACGCATCTGTTCCTGCCGCCTGTTCATGGCATCGTTCGGATTGTTATGGTGCTGCTGGGCATCACCGTCATCGTGCGCCTGATGGTTCTGCCTGTCAGGGTTCCGGTTGTTGTTCTGATTGTTCTGGTTGTTGTCGTTATTATTGTTGTTATTGTTATTATTATTGTTGTTGTGATCGTTGCCGTTCGGGGGCTTGGGACCGTCAAAATACTTCCTGTCCTCCGGATGCTTCGCGAGGTAGGACTCCTTGGCCTTAGCCGTATTGAGCTGCTCCTTGACATTCTTCTCGGCTCTGTTCTGTGCACCGCCCGTACCGAGCTTCTTCCACTTGTCACCTATGAACTTAAAGGGTCTGGAGACAAGGTTGGTAGCAGGCTTGAATGCAAAGCTTGCAGTTCCCTTCGCTATGCCGAGAGCCTTGCCGCCGACGGCCTTTCCAACGCCTGTAGCCGCGGAAATGGCCTTGCCTGCGGAGGCGCTCATATCGCCGGCCTGTACTGCCTGCCATCCTGCGGAGTCTGAAAGGATACCTGTCAAAAGCGCCGTAGCCTTCTTGGAAGCCTCAAAACCGCCGAGTACCAGCGCGAATTTCGCCAGCGCGTTCAGCGCCGCACTTTCGAAGAGCACCAGCTGGGGATCCATGACCACCGGCAGATATATCAGCAACAGCCTCATGGCTATTACTGTACCGAATACCGCAAGCGACTGCACCAGGAAAGCTATCGTCCACTGCTTGAACTTTCCGCCTCCGTCCAGCGGCGAGGCCGCTATGATCGGCGGTGAGATGATATACAGGAACAACAGGTTGAATATTCTCGCGATACAGTTAAGAATAATTACCACCAGATCGAATATGACTGCGATGGCTGCTATCCACACCAGAATGTAGTCGGTGGGGAAGCCTATGTTAAAGTCCTCGGTTACCTTTTCGATATCATATATGCTTCTGGTCTCGCCGTAATAGTACGGTCCGCGCAGAGCGTCATCCAGCTTCGGGTATGAGTTGAACTCCGGGTTTCTGGCAGCCTTCAGGGTACCCATGAGGAATACCATGCGGTCGAGATGCGAGTCACCGTCGCTTGTATAATCATACTTTACCCTGTCTACCGGTGATACTATCTTGTTGTTCCTGAGGTACTCCATAGCATCGGTGATGGCGCGGCTGATCTCCGGATAGTAGATATCCACCTTCACATCCCGGCTCAGGTTGCCGGCCTTGGCGATGGCCGAAAGTATTGCCTGCCATGAAGCCACGCCTCCGTCGGAGCCGTCCGAGTTGTGGTAGGAGTACTCAAACACGCCTCTGTTCTGCAGATACTCCATATCGCCTCTGATGCTGTTGTAGCACAGATTTATGTTGTACCGGCTCGCGGACGAGCTGACCATCGAATAGTTTCCTATCTTAGCCAGGACACGTCCCATGGCTGAGTATTCCTCCTCGGTGAACTCTCTTTCGGAGTCCTCGTGCAGATGCCATGCATTGTTGAATATCGCGTCAACCCTGTTCATCAGCTCGTTTGTGACGTTTATCACCACGCTCATGATGAGAGTCATACTCACTATGAGGCCTATGCTCTTAAGGCCCTGTATCACTATCTTGGCGTGCGAGTCCTGTATCTTGCCGTTGGAGTCGAATGACTTCCTGACGACTGACCAGATGGTAAATCCGACCGTCAGCGCGACGCCTATGAGAGCCATCGCCCAGTAGATATTTGAGAACACCCTGTTGGAAAACATGATGTTGATCAGTATATCGTACCTGCTGCCGTATCTGACCTGATCCAGCCCCGCGAACACCTTGAACAGCTGGGACAGGATATTTATGATGCCGCACAGACCTATTTCGATATTGTAGCAAAGCTTGAATATGGTGGCGTTTAATATACTCTCCAGTATCGAACTGAAGGTATCGCCCATAAAGTCGCTCAGGCCACTCCAAAGTTCATCTAACATAATTACACCTGCTTATTATCCGATCTTCAGGCTCTTTCTCTTGATGATCACATACACCACTACCGCAAGGATTATTGCCGCGGCGAGCGCAATAAAGATAATACTGTTGAGATTGAAATACATGAGCACGTTAAAGCGGTACTCGGTCATATTGCCCGCGGCATCGAATGCCTGTATCTTGTAATTACCGCAGTCGTAGAAGGTTCCGGACTTTTTGTCCGTATTGTATTCAGGCTCTATCTTATTACCGTCGAGATAAGCCCTTATATATCCGCCGTCCTCTATGCCGGAGAATTTCAGCTCGCTCTTTACCGTCCCGTCGTCCTCTATCTTACCGGTAAAGCTGATGACCGGTGCCGTCCTGTCTATCGTGACATTGAGCGAATAGGTGGTTCCGGTGGCGATGCAGTAGAAGTCTATGTGGTAATTGTCCTCCGACTCCGCGACCACGCTGTAGCGGTCAAAGGTCACTCCGCCCTCGTCGCGGGATGCCGCGGTTATGTAGAAGCCGTCCGGAGCCAGGATGTTCGGGTGATCCTTTATCGTCTTGCCGATGATCTCGAATGTGAATATCTGGCTCTTGTCGCTTCCGCTCTGGGTGCTGACCACATAGCTTCCCACCGCGGAGATGCTGCTCAGATCACCCGTATACTCGCTTCCGTCCTTGTAGACCTTTACCGAGGAGTCCTTGCCGGTGGAGACGTATACCTTCCTGTTCACCATCATGCCGTCGGCCACATCCGAATGTATCTCGTTCGAACCCGTACCCACGCTGTAGACAAAATCCTTCGTCTTGTGATCGTACGACATTCCGTCGCGGATCCGTGTCCTCCCGTTCTCCGTATCCGGACCGGCGAGTGGCTCCCCCGTCTCCGGATCCAGATATCCGGAATAGCTCGTATCTCCTGCCAATGCACTCACGGGGGCAAATACGGCCGCCGACATCACCGCCGCGAGCCCCAGCCCGATATATTTTATTTTCACGCTATATTTACCCCTTTTCGTTATTTAGTACTTGAATACCTTATCCTTGCTGTCGCCGTAGGTCCAGCCCTTATCGGAATTGATACTCGTCATGCAGGTGCTCTCCGCGTTGCCCATTCCCGGGAATTTTCCGTTCTGGCTGAGTGTCGAATACATCAGGGAATAACCCGCATCCAGCGGACCCCTGCCGATAATGATCTGTGACTTGTCCCCGCGCATGTCCACCAGATAATCGCCGTTAACGCTGAAGTTTTCACTTATTATGTTTCCGTAGTTTACGACCTGGGCATTCTCATTGATACGTATTCCGAGGATGCCGCCTCCGCAGACCTTGGCCTTGCTCATGACTATCATCAGACCGGATATGTCTATATATCCAGACTGTGTGCCCCGCCGGCTGTTGTGTGTGGCTATCGTCGCGTCGTTGGCAAATACCTGTTCACCGATACGCCTGGTATCGTCCTGGGCGATCAATGTGCCGCCCTTCTCGATCCTGATCATTCCGTTGTTGATGATCCAGCCTGTTACGGAGAGGACGCCTCCGTCCTCCACTATGATTTTCACTCCGGGCTCTATGCACACCGGCCCGTCCATGGAATATACCGCACCGTTCGTCACGGTGACATCTGTCTTTAAGTAGGATATAAACTCCTCCTCGGCATAATAGATCTTGAAGGTGCTGGTCCAGTTCTGATTGCCCTTGGTACGGATCTTGTTGCCTGCATGGCCGATCACTACCGACGAATGGTTATATCCGTTGGTGTCGGCGTAACTCTTCATCTCCTTGTTCATGGTTGAGCCAAGGCTTCCCGAGTACCTGGAGACCATCGGAGCAAAATCACCCTTTGTGTATATCCTGTACGCTCCGCCTACATTCTCCACCTTCCATGTACGCCTGTCAAGGGGTACATTTCTCTGATGCGTATGGCCATCGTAAGTGTTTGACACCTTCACATTGCCGGAGCTGGTCGCCGCTGCCTTGGTATAATAATAATGCTCCGCGCCCCAGTCAAGACTGTTTACATAGTGATCGTCAAATCCGAGCACCTCGGCAACCTTGCTTCTGAACTTGTGCACTCCGTGAAGCCAGTATTTGGCACCCGCGATCCTGCCGTCGTAATCACTGCAGCCGATAAGATAATTTCCCGCACCCGAACCGTTGTCCACCCTGATCATGGTCGGAAGATCGGCCGGAATGTTCTCGCTGACCGCAACACCCGTTGCCGCAAGAGTTTTGTAATCAAACGGGAGATTCGCCACCAGGCCGGAAGTATTAGAGTACTCTTCTTCCATGTCGTAATAGCCCATAGGGAGGTTACTGGAGGAGAGAGCATAGGGGACATCCACTATGTAGTGGCCTTTCTCGGCGGGAGTCTCGCCATCCATGGCATCTCTGAAGCCCTTGCCTGCCACCCAGTAATATGTGTCATCCCAGACCACAAGCACCTTATACTCCTTGTAATCGGATGTCTTGGGCGGCGGCCCCTCATGCCAATAGTACACCTTCCTCTGAGGAAGCTCCGGTGGCTGGAAACCCGAATCATCTATATCATACGCGGATGAGGCTGTGGGTAATAAAACACAAAAGAGCACGAAGGCCATAATCACCGCCAGTGCCCGAACCGCATTCTTTTTCCTTCTCATAGTATTGCTCCATATTTTAATGCGTCAGTTTCTAAATGGCGCATTTTCAGTTGATAATTAAACTGTTTACTTTAATCCTTTTTGACGACACAGGGGCTGTACAAAACAGCCCCGTGTAATCTTCCGAGTTGTATAATTACTCGGCTTCCTTTGTTGCATCCTCATCGGTCATGTTGACTACAGTCCTGCCTGCCTCATGGTTTACCCACTTAACCATCTCTGGCATCAGGAATCTGAGGCCGAGAAGAAGAACGAAGATGAGTACGAAGCCTACGATCGCGTTCTTGAGAGCACCCTTAGCCTTCTCTCTGTCCTGAGGCTCCTCAGCCTTAGCGTACTTAACTCCGAGTACTACACAGTAGAGAGCTCCGAGAGCGCCTACGATAGCGAGCATCGGGGGAAGCAGGTTGTAGATGAGGTCGACCACCGGAGTGGAGATCTTGTCGAAATTAGTAGCGAGTAACATGTTTTTATCCTCCTTAATTGTTGTCAGTTTTCTTACTGCCTGGGCGTATGGTACTATACCGTGTCCAACAGATGTCCAACAAACAAAAAACTTTTTCAAAAAAAATTATACCATAATGCATTCGCATTATGCAGCCCGTCTTCGACGGTCTGTGTTTTGCTTCGCAAAACGTACCCGACGCACAGGTGCATCGGGTAGACCCTTCGGGTCTATAAATATTATACCATAATGCATTCGCATTATGCAGCCCGTCTTCGACGGTCAGTGTTTTGCTTCGCAGCATCTACAGGTGTTCGCCCTCCAGCTTCAGCCTGAGCGCCACCATCTTCGCAAGGAAATATATGATCGCATTGTCGTTCTCCTGCCAGAGACGGCGGCTTCTGGGCTCGGCGCAGAACATATATCCGTATGTGTCCCCATCCATATTTATTCTGATGACCACTGCCGTCTCCATCCCGTGCTCCATCAAAAAAGCATGGAACATAGGGCACCGCTTGTCCAGCTTCTCCAGCTCGTTTGAGGAATAGAGGTCATCGGTCATAATATTTCCGATATCCGGTGCATAGCCGCTGACATTCTCGTTTCGTACCGCATATACCCTGCCCTCATTGTTCACGAGATACAGATCCGACACCTGCAGTTCTTCCATGAGAAGCGGCATTACAGAACGGAGCTTGTTGTGAAGTCCCGGAACCATCTCAAACTGTCTGACCATGGCGTGCATGGCTGTGTAGACGCCGTGACGCGCCATCTGGCTGATGACGATATCCTTGTGCTTCTCCTCCACATATATTATGTAGCAGTTCCTCCCCTTGGTCTTGCCGCGGTACAGGGTCTTGTCCACCAGCCCGAAGAGGCTGTTGTAATCTCCCGCGTCCGTAGGAAATGTCGCGCAGCCTATCGTTCCCGTGGTGAACGGGTCGCAGTCCTCAAGCTTGATATTCACTCTGAGCGTCTTACCGCCCTCGTAGGCCCTGCAAAGTGCCTCCTTCTTCTGCGCGTATTCGAGATTCTTCGTATCTACAAAGAGGAACTCATCGCCTCCGAACCTGCCGCATATGCCGTAGCCCTCCAGAAAATCCGCAAATCTCTGAGCCACACCCGAGAGCACGCCGTCGCCCGCGTGATGGCCATAGGTATCATTGATATACTTGAAATTATCCAGATCGAGTATGCCGAAGGTAAAAGGCGTCCCCTTCCCGATAAGGTCCTGCGCAAGTCCGAGGATGTACTGTCTCGACAGCACTCCGGTGAGCGGGTCGAGCATATTGCTTATACCGACCAGATTCAGTTCTTTTTCGAGATAATCAAATCTCTTCAGCTGTTCTTTTGTATACACTCTTCTACTCCCTTACTATGTTTTTAGCCCAGATACCGCTAAGGACCATTCCTCCCCCGATAACACATTTTATGATCTCCAGCGACTGGACGATGATTATCATATACAGCACGGACAGCCCCGTGAAGCGGCTCAGTATAAAAGCCGTAGGAACCGACAGCACCCACACAAAGCAGCTGTCGAATATAAATGTGATAAGTGTGTTGCCTCCCGCGCGGATCGTGAAATACGACGCGTGTGTGTAGGCGTACAGCGGCATGAGCGCTCCGTAGACCACTATGAAGGAGCTCGCCATCGCTCTCACCTCATCGCTTGTCTTATAAAGAAGCGGAAATACCGGTGATATGGCCACCATCAGAAGTCCGAAGAATACCCCGAGAGCCACGGTAAATGCCCTCATCTTAGCGGCTGTATCCTTTGCCCTCTCTGTGTCGCCCGTGCCGAGTATCTGGCCGATCACTATGCCGACGGCCTCTCCCATGGCCAGAAACGATACCCCGAGCAGGTTCCAGATGGTGCTCTCGATATTCAGAGCCGCCACCGCGCTTAAGCTCCTGTAGGAGTAGCACTGGTTCATGGTTGTCTGACCGAGAGCCCACAGGGTCTCGTTAGCCATCAGCGGCAGGGACTTTAGGGCAAATCTCATGGCGAGCGCGGGCGGTATCCTGAAGTTTCTGAAAGCGCCCACGATGAAGGGATGCTTCTTAGAGTGGGTCGCCGTGTAGACTATGAGCACACCCATCTCCACGAATCTGGAGATGACCGTGGCCAGAGCCGCTCCCGCCGCTCCGAGCTCAGGAAAGCCCAAAAGACCGTAGATAAGAAGCGCATTGCCGATAAGATTTACAAAAATAGCTATGACTGCGGCGAACATCGGCACGCGTGTCTGGCCGGTGTCGCGCAGGGTGCCCGCGTAGGCATTCGAGATGCCGACGGGTATGAGGCCCGCGAGCATGATGCTCATGTAATCCCTGCCTATGGCGAGAGTCTCCGCCGCGTCCTCTGGACTGCCCTCGCCCTTTAAGAAAAGGCCGATGAGCGTGTCCGAGGCCAGTGCGAATATAGCTATGCTGAGTGCCGAAAGTATGGTATTGGCGACTATTTTGAAGCGGAAGGTATTCCTCACGCCCTCGGTGTCGCCCTTACCGTAGTACTGCGCAGTGAAGATGCCGGCGCCGGCGCTGGCCCCGAATATCAGCAGATAGTATACGAACATCAGCTGGTTCGAAATGGCCACGCCGGATAAGGCATTGGTGCCCACCCCTCCGATCATCAGATTATCCAGAAGGCTCACGAAATTCGATATGCCGTTCTGAACCATGATCGGAACAGCCACCATGAGCACCATTTTGTAGAAGGCTCTGTCGCCTATGTATTTCTTCATTACTGTCTGCCGAAGGCAGGCGACACCTCTGACTTAGAACGGGTTCTCCGTCGGGTATCTGTCGCCCTTTGCCTTGTTAAATCCTATCTCCTCTGCGGGAACTCCGACGTATTTGAACACCTCGTAAAGAGCCTTTCCGAAATGTCCGAACGCCACCGCTCCGTGGTGAGGGAAATTCTTTTCTATGAGTACATGGCGGTAGAACCTGCCCATCTCGGGGATGGCGAATACGCCGATGCCCCCGAAGGATCTGGTCGCTACCGGAAGGACCTCGCCCTGTGCCACGTAAGCGCGAAGCTTCGTGTCTGCAGTAGACTGAAGCCTGAAGAAGGTGATGTCTCCGGGAACGATATCGCCCTCGAGAGTACCCTGTGTTACCTCCTCCGGAAGTGCTCTTGCCATGATCATCTGGTACTTCATGCTGCAGCTCGTGAGCTTGCCTGAGCAGGTATTGCCGCAGTGGAAGCCCATGAACGTATCCTTGTGAGTGTAGTTGAACTTGCCCTTGATGGACTCCTCATACATATCCGCGGGAACGGTGTTGTTGATATCGAGCAGCGTAACGGCGTCCTCGCTCACCATGGTTCCGATGAACTCCGAAAGTGCTCCGTAGATATCGACCTCGCAGGAAACGGGTATGCCCATGCCTGTCAGACGGCTGTTCACATAGCAAGGCACGAAGCCGAACATGGTCTGGA
>DGVE01000188.1 GCA_002395865.1 Lachnospiraceae bacterium UBA4292
AGATCGTATTTATCCTTGAAATAGAGATAGAAGGTGCCCTTTGCGACCCCCGCCTTCTGCGCGATATCCGCTATGGAGGTCTTCGAAAAGCCCTGAGTCGTGAAGAGCTCAAAGGCCGTGTGAAGAAGACTGTTCATTTTCTGCAGCTTGTTTTCAGCTATCTTTCCCATACGATCCCCCGTTTATTTTCCAAGTCGGAACCTTATACATTCTCCATGATATATCTCTGAAATTCACCTGTCAATCTGTTTTTTGCTAAAAATGACCGAAAGTCAAATTTTATAAAAAATTTACGGATAAAGTATTGACCAATGGTCAGTTTAGTGGTAGAGTACGCACCGATGAAAGAAATGACCGATAGTCATATTTATCGGTGAAAGGCAAGGTGGATGTAATGAAAAACTTCGGAAGAAACGTGGTCAGGTTCAGGATCCCCATCCTGATCATCTGTCTTTTGCTTCTCATCCCTTCCGCGATTGGGTACGTAAAAACGCGTGTCAACTACGACATACTGTATTACCTGCCCGATGAGATAGAGACGATGAAGGGACAGGATGTGCTCCTGAAAGACTTCGGAAAGGGCGCATACGCGCTGTTCATATGTGAGAATATGAACTACCGCGATGTGGCCAAGGTGAAGAAAAACATAGAAGCTGTCGAGCATGTGGCCGAGGTGCTGTGGTATGACTCGGTGGCGGATGTTACATTTCCGCTTGAAATGCTCCCGGACAAGGTGAGGGATTTCTTCAACAGCGAACATGCCACAATGATGGCGATATTCTTCGACACCACCACATCGGCAGATGAGACGATGAGGGCGGTGGACGATATAAGGCAGATGGCGGGAAAGCAGTGCTTTCTTAGCGGCATGAGCGCCATCGTGACCGATACCAAAAACATGGTGGAGGATGAGCTGTTCACCTATGTGGCCATAGCCGCGGGACTTGCGCTCCTCGTCATGGCGATCACGATGGACTCGTTTTTGATACCGATACTGTTTCTTTTGAGCATCGGTATGGCGATAGTCTACAACATGGGCACGAACTTCTTAAAGGGTGAGATATCCTTCATCACGATGGCGCTCGCGGCGGTGCTGCAGCTGGCTGTGACCATGGATTACTCCATATTCCTCTATGAGAGCTACAAGGAGCAGAAGAAGCTGTGTGAGGACAGAAGGGAGGCCATGGCAAAAGCGATAAATGCCACACTGAACTCTGTCGTGGGTTCTTCGCTCACCACGGTCGCCGGCTTCGTTGCTCTTTGCTTCATGAGCTTCACGCTCGGAGCCGATCTCGGTATAGTGATGGCCAAGGGCGTGGTGATAGGCGTCATCTGCTGTGTGACACTGCTTCCGTCCATGATCCTCACATTTGACAGGCTGATAGAAAAAACGTCCCACAGAACGCTGAATCTTAAGTTCGACAGATTGTCTAAGGCGGTCCTTAAGCTCTATCCGGTATTTGCGGTGCTGATGGTCCTGCTTTGGATACCGTCCCTGTACGGCTACAAAAACATGGATGTGTACTACAAGCTCGACGCTTCGCTGCCGTCATATCTTCCGAGCGTGACGGCGAATCAGAAGCTCTCGGAGAACTTCAGGACAAACACCATACACATGGTGCTCGTGGACAGCGGACTTGACAAGAAGACTGTGAGCGCCATGAGTGAGGAGCTGGAGAGAACTCCGGGCGTCGTAAATGTGCTTGGCCTTGACGCGTTAACGGGTGTCAGGGTACCGGATGAGATCATACCCGAACAGCTGAGCAGCAAGCTTGTCTCCAAAAATGAGCAGCTCTTACTGATCACCAGCGAGTACCAGACCGCCACCGACGAGGTGAACGCGCAGGTCGATACGCTCTCGTCCATAGTGAAGCGTTACGATCAGGGAGGCATGGTCATCGGTGAGGCAGCCGCGACCAAGGATCTCATAAGCATTACCGATCACGATTTTGCGGTCGTGAACGCGGTCTCCATAGGAATGATCTTCATTCTTATTGCTTTAGTTCTTAAGAGCGCGGTCCTTCCCATACTTCTGGTATTTCTTATAGAGCTGGCAATATATATCAACCTCGGCCTGTGCTTCTTCACGGGCAGCACGCAGTCGTTTATCGCTTCGGTGGTCATCGGAACCATACAGTTGGGAGCCACAGTCGATTACGCGATACTCATGACCAACCGCTACAAGACCGAGAGGATAGCCGGTATGGACAAGAAGGAGGCGGCACTCACCGCGCTGTGCGCATCGGCACCCTCGATAATCACGAGCGCACTCGGATTTTTCGCGGCGACCATAGGCGTGGGCATCTACTCGGATGTCGATCTTATCAGCTCGCTGTGCATACTTATGGGGCGCGGCGCGATAATAAGCATGGTACTCGTGCTGCTGTGTCTGCCATCGCTTTACATGCTATTTGACGGATTGATCATCAGGACGACAAAGGGCATGGAGGAGTGCGTGAGTGAAGCAAGGTCACACTTAAGAACCAGGAAGGTCTAAATATATACGAAAAGAGGCATATACGATGAACAGAAATACAAAGAGAGTAAACATGTTGATGAAAAAGAGTGCGGTATCGGCCATGGCCGGCGCTGTGGCACTGTTAAACCTTGCGGGCTGCTCCGCATCATATTACGGGGGCGATACGGCGCCCGCAGCGAATATAACAGCCGATACACAGGCAGCCGTTTCGGAGCCCGCGGTTAATTATCACGGAGGAAGCGACGGGAAGCGCGAGACTGTTTATATGATCGCTGACGGAAGCGGTAATGTCACCGATACCATCGTGAGCGCATGGCTCTCGAATCCATCAGAGGCGGAGCAGATAGTCGACAGCTGCGAGCTGGAGAATGTAGAGAACTTAAAGGGTGACGAGACCTTTACAAAAAATGAAAACGGCGATCTGGTGTGGAACGCAGGCGGAAGGGACATATACTACAGGGGAACTACGGATAAGCAGGCTCCCGTATCAGTCAAGATCACATACACACTGGACGGTGAGGAGATAGAACCTGCGCAGCTTGCCGGCAGAAGCGGTCATCTCGTGATGACATTTACATATACCAACAACCTTTCAAAGACCGTTAAGTCCGAGGATGGCGAATATACTGTCTATCAGCCGTTTACGGTAGTGTCCGGAGCGCTGTTCGACAACACCGGGGTGAGCAATATCGAAGTCACCAACGGCCGCGCGATAAATGACGGCTCGAGGACGGCGGTGGTCGGCGTGGCATTTCCGGGCCTCTCAGAGAGTCTGGGGCTGGGCAGCCTGCAGGATGAGGACATAAGTAAGATCGAGATACCCGAGAGCGTGACGATAAGCGCGGATGTGGTTGATTTTTCGCTCATGGCCACGATCACGGTCGAGGACAACAGTCTGTTAAAGAGCGCGTTAAATGACAGCGAGGGCTTCAACCTGGACGATCTCAGGGACAGCTTAAATGAGCTGACGGATGCCGCAACGCAGCTGGTGGACGGAGCTTCGGATGTGGCTGACGGCGCGCAGGCACTTGCTGACGGTGCCGCAGAGCTTTCGGATGGCGCTGTAACTCTTTCGGACGGAGCCGCAGCTGCCGCAGATGGTGCTTCTAAGGTAAATGACGGCGCGCAGGCGCTCGCAGCCGGTGCAAAGGATGCGAAGAACGGCTCTGCCGCGCTTGCGGATGGCGCTGCTAAGGCGGATGAGGGCGCGAAGACGCTCAATGCAGGCATATCCTCGGCATATGAAGGAGCTCAGTCACTCGATGCGGGAATAGCTCAGGTAAGGGACGGCGCACAGGCGCTTGACGCGGGACTTTCTCAACTTCAGCAGAGCATGGCTCCGATGTCGGACGGTATCGTAAGCCTCGCGGGCGGCGCGGCATCCATAGCTGCAGGCGCGAAGAGCGGTGATGCACAGGCACCCGGTATCTACGAGGCGGCTTCGGCCATAAAGGACGGGCTTACTGCGGCTTCCGGAGCGCTGACTGACAGCACATCACAGGCCTGCACGGCTCTGGGGGCGGCTTCACAGTACGAGCAGGCGGCCATAGAGCAGGTAACGGCTCTGGCTCAGACGGGTGCCATAACACCCGAGCAGGCTCAGGCGATAATCACCAATATCACTACGGGCAAGATGATATCCGACGGCGTGAACGAAAAGCTCGCCGCAACAGATATGACTACTCAGTTTGCGGGCGCGCTCGGAGGACTCGATGCGATAATGAACGGCGCACAGGCCATAAATGCGGGCGCGCAGGATATGGGTGCGGGCCTTGGTGCTCTCGGTGACGGTGCAGCGGCGCTCGGCGCGGGAGTCGGACAGTTAAAGGACGGTGCGGCAGCGCTTTCTGACGGCAGCGTAAAGCTCGCTGAGGGCTCGGGTGCTCTGGTATCCGGAATGTCACAGCTCGAGAGCGGTTCGGCTTCGCTTTCTGATGGTGTCTCAGCGCTCTCACAGGGCGCTGCGGCTCTGGATACGGGTCTCGGAACTCTCTCTGACGGCGCGGATACTCTTGCAAACGGTACGAAGGAGCTCTCTGACGGTGTAAATGCGCTCTCTGACGGAGCGGATCAGCTCAAGGACGGTACGGCTCAGTTATCTGACGGAGCAGTACAGCTCGCCGACGGTGCGGCGCAGCTCTCTGACGGAATGGATGAGTTCAATGAGAAGGCCATAAGCAGGCTGGTATCATTTGCGGAGAATGATGCTTTCGCACTCGCAGACCGCGTGAAGGCGATATCGGATTTCGCGGGCGAATATCACTCATTTGCGGCCGGTGACGAGGACACGGATGTGAGATTCATCATCCGGACCGAGGGTATCGGTGAATAAGACTTGATTTAAATAAAACTGCCGGGTCGGAATATGCGACCCGGTGTTTTTTATTGATTTTTTGAAGATTTTTGTTTATAATCCTCTGCAGATATATGAGGAGGAGCGGTATTATGAAAAAAGGACTTATACTTGAGGGCGGCGCTATGAGGGGGATGTTCACCTGCGGAGCACTTGATGTATTTATGGAGGAGGGCATTACCTTCGACGGCGCCGTGGGCGTGAGCGCGGGCGCGGTGTTCGGCTGCAATCTGAAGTCGCATCAGCCGGGCAGAGCGCTCAGATACAACAAGATGTACTGCAACGACGACAGGTATATGAGCGTTAAGTCGCTGGTGAAGACGGGCGACCTGTACGGCGTGGATTTCTGCTACCGCGAGCTGCCCGATGAGTTGGATGTGTTCGACAGGGAGACTTTTAAGAACGATCCCATGGAGTTCTATGTGACCTGCACGAATATCGAGACCGGCAAGGCTGTGTTCTACAAGTGCAGTGACTGTGGCGAGAGGGATATGCAGTGGATGAGAGCCTCCGCGTCTATGCCGCTGGTGTCGAGAGTCGTCGAGGTGGACGGCTACAAGCTCCTCGACGGAGGCGTGGCGGATTCCATACCCATCAGGTTTTTCGAGAAGAAGGGCTATGACAAAAATGTGGTCATTCTCACACAGCCCCTCGGCTATGTGAAGGAGAGGTCGTCCATGTTCAGACTGATGGCGGCCAGATACAGAAAATACCCGAACCTTATCCGTGCGATAGGCGCAAGGCATATAAGATACAACCTCACCACTGCGTACATAGAGGAGCAGGAGAAGGCCGGAAAGCTCTTTGTCATAAGACCCGAGGAGGCTCTGCCCATAAAGAGGACGGAGAAGGATCCCGCGGTGCTCCAGCGTGTGTACGACATGGGCAGGGAGGTCGTGACAAAGAGGCTTGACGAACTTAAAAGATATCTGGAGGAGTGATGAAGCGTTCCTTTGGCTTTATTGCAGCACTTATCGCGGCCGCGGTGACGGCTTTTTGCACATTGCCGGCTGCGCATCATGACGGGACGGGACTTTTGGCGGTCGATGCAGCAGCCGATGATGACTACGGCGTGAAGGCTCTCGAGTACATGGAGCACATCTCGCAGACCTATCCCGGAAGGGGGTGGAATTCGCAGACCAATAACGAGTGCTGCGAGTACTTAAAGAGCGAGATCGCCGCGATGGGTTACGATTGCAGGGCGAGATATTTCGAGATAGAGAAGAATGGTTACACATATTTCGGGGAGAATCTGGAGTTCGAGATAAAGGGTGAGAGCCCGGCCGTGATACTGGTCGGGGCGCACTATGACTGCGTGGACAACACTTCCGGCCCTGACGACAATGCCTCCGGCGTGGGCCTTCTGCTCGAGGAGGCCGCAAGGCTCGCAGGCGCGAAGGATCTTCCGTACACCGTCAGGTTCGTGCTCTTTGACTGTGAGGAGGAGGTGGCTTTAGGCAGCATCGCCTATGTCAGGGATCTGGAGGAGCACGAGAGAAGCATACTGTGCATGATCAATCTGGACAGCATCTGCGCAGGCGACTACATGTATATCTACGGCGGACATCCGGAGGCGGACGGTTCTGTGAGCCGCACATGGGCGGCGCTTCAGGCGCTTGACGCCGCAGATGCGCTCGGACTGGATATGCATTTTCATCCGGATGTAAATGCACAGTTTCCTACGCCGTCGAAGCACACGGACAGCGACCAGCAGCCCTTCGACGCTGCGGGTGTGCCGTATATCTATTTCGAGGCATCAAACTGGAATGGCGGCAATCATACGAATTTTTACCAGACCGCTGATCCGGACGTGGTAAACGGCAAGATGTTCCACGTGCCCGAGTATGAAAACATGGAGTTTTACAGGGCACATTTCGGGGACAGGATAGAAAAGCATCTGGCTGCGTACGGAAAGCTTCTGGACTTTCTGCTTCGCGAGATGGCGGCGGGAAGTACGGTATGCGTAGTCAGGACAGAGCCGCAGCCGCCTGAGTATACCACTACAGAGGAGCCTGCCACACAGGAGGTTACTTCGGAGTATACCACGGAGGAAGTAACTACACAGGAGGCCGCCACAGAGGAAACGACTGCGGCGGAATCCGCACAGGAGCAATCTGCCGGTGAGACGTCTGCACAGGATATGTCTGAGACCGGGCAGGAATACTATTTCGGCCGCGAGACGAAGGCTTCGAAGGAGACGGAGGACGGCGTGGGAGAGTTTCCGTTCATACCCGTGATGGCGACAGCTGCGATACTGCTCTCCATCATGGCGGTAGTCTATGTCCTTTTGAAAAAATAAAACGATTCAAAAAACGAAAAAACCTCTTGAAAAAGTCGAACATTAGTTCTATAATGCGTGTAGGATTTTTCATAGCGCTGAAAGCGCGAAAAATCCGTATCATGCAATAAATTAACCCAGACTTTTTCAGGAGGGATTAGGGTGCCTTATATTACCGGGGCGGATACGCCCATAGACGTTATCTGCCAGCACAGCCGTGACGGCAGTATAATACCCATAAAGATCAAGCTGTCCGACGAGGACGGAGAGACCCATATCTTCAGGATAGGGTCTTACAGGGTGCTGCTTGAGAACGGTTCGCATGTGCTTCCGGGAGGTGTTCATTCCTCCGACCACATCTGGACCTTTGAGTGCAGGATATGTATTTTCGGTATGCAGAAGCAGATCTACCTGATGTACAACGCGTTCGACGGCATCTGGAGCTGCAGAGTTTAAGCGATGAACAGACTGGAAGAGTATTACAACAAGTTCAATGAAAACAAGAGGCTCGATTCGCGCCACGGCAGGGTGGAGTTCACGGTCACGATGAAGTATATACACGAGTATCTGAACGAGTTCGGCGCGGGCGCGAAGGTGGCCGATATAGGCGCAGGCACGGGCAGGTATTCCATACCTTTGGCGGACGGGGGATACGATGTGACTGCTGTTGAGCCTGTCAGGTATAATCTCGGGATACTTAAGAAAAACAGCGGCAAGGTGAAGGCTTTTCAGGGCAATGCCATAAAGCTTGGGCGTCTTGGGAGCGACAGCTTCGACCTGACGCTTCTTTTCGGGCCGATGTATCATCTGCTCACGCACGGGGAGAAGCTTACGGCTCTCCTTGAGGCGAAGCGGATAACGAGGCCGGGCGGCATCATCATGGTCGCGTACTGCATGAACGAGTACAGTGTCATAACGTACGCGTTCAAGGAGAAGCATATACTGGAATGCCTTGATGACGGGAAGCTGGACGAGGCATTTTCGGTGACGCCGAAGGACGATCTCTACGACTATGTGAGGACTGAGGAGATCGAAAGGCTGAACGCTGAGGCGGGACTTACGCGGATAAAGATCATTTCTCCGGATGGCCCGGCGAACTACATGAGGCAGGCGCTGAATGCACTGAGCGAGGAGGAGTTTGAGCAGTTCATACGCTACCAGCTCGCCACCTGCGAGAGGCGGGATCTGATAGGTGCGGGTGCGCACACGGTGGATATTCTGAGGAAATGACATGGATATAAACGAAGCAATAGAAAAAATGGCGAAAGCATTGCCAAAACGGATAATACTCAGCAAGAGCGCGGGAGAGTGGAGACGCTGCGAGATCGACAGGAAGGATTTCGGGTACCAGAGGGCGCTCTACTCGCAGAAGCAGGTATTCCACAGAAATTTCAAACCGGAAGAGCTCGTCACAGAGCTGTCGGAGCTGGTGCCGGCCGAATTCACACGGGTGAATGCGTTCACGTCAGACAGGGAGTACACGCTCATGATATCCTCAAAGGGGAGGGTGAATCTGTCGTCACACGCCACGCAGAGCAGCGCGCAGGTCACGGGGCACAACAGGGTGAAGAATTACCTGATACCGGAGGGCGAGGCCATACCGGCGCTCGTCGATATGGGGGTGTTCACGAAGGAAGGCCGCGTCGTGAACTCGATGCAGGACAAGTTCAGGCAGATCAACCGATTCGTCGAGATGGTGAGCGAGTGCATAGAGCCCGGGACGAGGCAATTGAATATAGTGGATTTCGGCTGCGGCAAGAGCTATCTGACCTTCATTCTGTATTATTACTTCGCCGTTAAGCGGGGGATGCGGGTGAAGATCATCGGCTACGATCTGAAGGCGGACGTGGTGGAGCACTGCAGCGCCGTGGCCGAGAAGTACGGCTATGAGGGACTGCGCTTCGTCCACGCGGACGTGAGCCGGGACGCTCTCTATGGGGAGCGTGTGGACATGATCGTGACCCTCCACGCCTGCGATACGGCCACGGACTATGCCCTGCACTACGCCATCGAAAAGGGTGCGGACTACATCTTCTCCTATCCCTGCTGTCAGCATGAAATCAACAACACCATCACTTCGCAGAACCTGAATGTCCTCACCCGCTACGGGATTATCAAGGAACGTTTCTCCGCCCTCCTGACCGACGCCCTCCGGGCGGACCTCCTGGAGTGCTGCGGCTATGAAACCCAGGTCCTGGAATTCATCGACCTGGAGCACACACCCAAGAACATCATGATCCGCGCCTCCCTCCGTCCCGGCGGACCCAAAGCGTCTGCCGCCCGCAAAAAAGCCCTCCTCCCGGAAATCAATTCTGCCCTGAAGGAATTCCGTGTGGAACCCACCCTGTACAAACTCCTTCATTCGCGCATTTCCGGCGAAGATAACACCTGAAAGAACCATCCACAATAATCCCGATACTTAAATTCCAATACCCACTACGCCTGGCGGGAATGTGACTGCGGGACAGCACCATATGTAACGCGAAGTGTGACATTTGGTCTGTCCCTCTGTCATGTTCCCGCTCTCCGTTGCCTCCAGGTTGTCATTTCGACCAAAGAATCCGAAGGATTCTGCGTGGAGAAATCTCCCCCCACCGCAGGCGGAATAATTGTTCATTATTCATTGTTAATTGTTCATTTGTCATCGCAAAGCGATGACACTGTCTCCTCCGGAGATGTAAACCTTCAATCAGCCGGAACACCATCTGTCCTGAGACCACATTAATTCTGCATTCTTAATTCTGAATTCTGAATTATTCTTAAGGGGAGGTTGTCTCATGAAAGCACTCTTCATCGGCGGAACCGGAACCATCAGCATGGCCATTGTCCGGCGGCTGGCGGAAAAGACAGACTGGGAAGTCTGGCTCCTGAACCGGGGCCGGCGCGCCGCGGATGTTCCCGCGGGCGTACACACCATCACCGCGGACATCAACGACGAGCAGGCCGTGGCGGAAATCCTGAAGGATCAGTTCTTTGATACCGTCTGCGAGTTCATCGGCTTCACCAAGGACCAGGTGGAACGGGACTGGCGCCTCTTCCGCGGTAAGACGCGGCAGTACATCTACATCAGCTCCGCCTCCGCCTACCTGAAGCCGGCCGCAAGCTATGTGATCACCGAGGGCTCCACCCTGGCGAATCCCTACTGGGAGTATTCCCGGAACAAGATCGCCTGTGAGGAATTCCTGATGCGCAAGT
>DGVE01000073.1 GCA_002395865.1 Lachnospiraceae bacterium UBA4292
CCCATCTTGCCGAAGGCTTTCACATAGGTTAGTCCGTGGTAGCTCTCATCGGGCGTGCACAGTCCCGGGAACTTGTCCGCGTGAGCCATCCAGTCGAACTTACCGCTCTCCACTATCGCTCCGCCTACCTGCGCGTCATGGCCGTCCATGTACTTCGTGGTGGAATGGATGACGATGTCAGCGCCCCACTCGAAGGGTCTGCAGTTGATTGGTGTCGCGAATGTGTTGTCGATGATGAGAGGAACGCCGTGCGCGTGAGCAGCATTTGCGAACCTCTCGATATCGAAAACGATGAGTGCAGGGTTCGCGATGGTCTCACCGAATACCAGCTTGGTATTGGGCGTAAAAGCTGCCTCAAGCTCCTCGTCGGAGCAATCCGGATCAACAAATGTGAAATCGATACCCATCTTCTTCATGGTCACGTTGAAGAGGTTATAGGTTCCGCCGTAGATGGATGTGGAAGCCACCACGTGATCTCCCGCATTCGCGAGATTGAATACCGAGAAGAACGAAGCAGCCTGGCCGGAGGATGTCAGCATAGCCGCGCTTCCGCCCTCGAGCTCCGCGATCTTCGCCGCCACATAATCATTTGTGGGGTTCTGAAGTCTGGTGTAGAAATAGCCGCTCGCCTCCAGGTCGAAGAGCTTCGCCATATCCTCACTGGTGTCGTACTTGAACGTGGTGCTCTGCACTATGGGCATAAGCCTCGGTTCTCCGTTCTTCGGCTTGTAGCCGCCTTCGATACATTTGCTGTCGATTCTCATGATCATTTCCTCCTGATCTTTGTCATTTCATATTATTGTTATTTATCATCGATATTACGAATTCTATTACGATGCTGCTCCAGTTCCTCTGGTGTCGGGATAAATCTTTCAAGCATTGAATAAAAACTATCCACAATCTCTTTCGAAAAGAAAGTTGGATTGGCTTTTATTCTTTGATTGAGATAAGTGCTAAATAGAATACGTTGCAAAATAATAGTATGATCTGTATTTTCCGGAACCACCTTCAATTCACACCGGTCAGAAAATACGATGAACGAAACCAATTCATTTTCAGATATACCCAAATGCTTTTCAATCGCATTACAATGCGTCTGGTTTTGTTTAATTGGGTTGTAGAATTTGTTTTTATTTCCTCCGGGCAGTGACTGAGTCCAGTATTTCTGTTCTTTATTTCCAAAGATCCAGCCTGAATAGTTTTTGCTTTCAACGACAAAAATACCTTTTTCATGAATTATCACAAGATCAATCTCTGTTTTTACATCGCCTATGGGAAGTAAAATATTGGATAACAATTTGTAATATCCATCTATACCCAGTCTAGCAGAAAGTCGTGTCAGATCCTCTCCAAATCTACCGGTTATTTGGTTTTCGATATCAGGAGCAGTAGGAAGATTAAACATATTTAGCACAGATCGATTGGAATAATCAGATTTTTGCTTTTTCTTATCTCTGTTCGAGTAAGAAAAATTGAAGCCTCTATCAATAATCCTATCAATATCCCCAAACATTCTATCAAAATCCATTTATGCAAAATCCTCCTGCTTTATAATAAGCATATCCTCCTTATTTATCTCGGTAGACGCCAGCCTAGATGCCTGTTTAGTAATGACCTTTTCAAACAAGTTTCTTACCGTTCTTGCATTAGCAAAATTTGAATCTCTCGAAATGTAAATATCATGAACTATCTCCGTCAACTTCTCCCTTGCTTCATCATCCAAAGAGTATGTATATTTATCACACATCTCCGAGAATATCTCTATCATTTCCGCTTCGTTATAGTCAGGGAAATTGATATATTTGTTGAACCTTGATTGCAGACCGGGATTGCTTTCAATAAAATTTTTCATAAGGTCGGGATAGCCCGCAACAATAACAATAAAGTTTTCTCTATTGTCTTCCATTGCCTTAAGAATAGTATCTATAGCTTCCTGACCAAAATCTTTTGAATCACCCTTTGCCAGAGTATAGGCCTCATCAATAAAAAGAATGCCTCCTATTGCTTCTTTGATCTTGTTTTGGGTTTTTACAGCAGTCTGACCTATATACTCGGCGACCAGACTGGCTCTATCCACCTCTATCATTTGCCCGGTCGATAGAACACCTATATCCTTGTAAATCTTGGCAAGAATTCTCGCAATAGTAGTCTTACCGGTACCAGGATTTCCTGTAAAAACCAGATGTAATGATACCGGGACTTTAGGCAATCCATTTTGTTTTCTTTGCTGTTGGATACGCATAAAGCTGGCAAGCTGCTTAATATCCTCTTTTATTGACTTCAGCCCAATAAGCGATTCAAGTTCTTGGTAAGGATCTACATTTCCGGAAGCAGTTTTCCCCTGCACAGTCTTAACCGGCATACTACTTGTATTGATACCAAAAAACTTGTTCACACCTCCAAATAAATTTATTGTAGGATTAATGTTATTTGAAACAGGAGCATTTATCGGTGCATTTATCCTGTTTTCTCTCTCCTTAGTCTCTACGTCATAGATATTGTTAACGAGGACAATATACATGAAAACATATAAGTATTGTGCATCTATTTCGCGGTTAAAAATCACCTTAACAGATTGCCCTAGATTTTGGGTATCGACAAAAATTGTAGTTAAAATGTTATATTGACCTTGTTTGAAATCCAAATATTTTAAATTATATTTTCTTTTGTATTCTTTTCCATCAGAAGCGCAAAAGAGTTCAACTGAATAATCAATTCTCGGGTGAAGCGAACAATTAAAGCTCTCAAGCTTTTCTTTCTTATGAAAGACCGACACTTTTAAAGAATCAACCTGCAGATCACATAGATTACCCAAGTCATCTATATATTGCATATTCAGGTCAGTAAAAGAAATAAAGGTATTTTTTTCAAAAATACCATACTTCTCCGCTCGAATTCTATTGTTGCTTTCCTTATCCCACGACACAGCTATCCTATTACTAAAAGCCCTATTAAAGCAATCTTCAATAATAGCCTTTTTAGCTATCGGATCCTCCATGGTGCTCCTCAATGTCTTTTCAGAAGCAAATACATTATCCTTTAGAATAACGCTCATAAAGCTATCCAATTTCAGCAGATCGTAACTATTCTTAAAAAACAAATCAACCGAATTTGTTTTATCATTTGCATCAAGGAAATACAACTGTATAGAACCTTGTTGCATTGCTCTATTAGAATAATCAAAGCTCTTTAAAGGGTATATTCTCTCTGAAACAACTCCCTCACTTGAAAACGTCAAGTGTATCCTATAATCTATTTTAGGCTGGATGTTAGTCTCGAAATTATCATATTTCCCTTTGCAACCTTCAATGCACACTTCCAGTACATCGGCACATACAATTGTTTTTTCGCCAGTTTTGCTCACAAAATGCACATCAATATCGTAAAAACTTAAATTTGTACTATTAGCTGATATGTTGCATTTTGCTAGGTTCTTCTTTAATTCTGCGGCAGAAAACAGTGTTCTTGGTGTTCTATAATCAAATATTTTTTCAAAAGTTTTATCTATTACAGCTTGATATTCGTTAATCTCGTTTGAATTATTATTCATTTTTTTTATTCCACAATTAGCAACTACGCTGTGTCAAGTTTCCCCTAACATTTCCCGCATCTATATACTGAAATGTTACCATATCGGTAAACGGAAGCAGCGCTGTGAAGCAGGCCTCATCCTGCACGGTCCAGACATTTACCGGGTGGGTGAGTCTGAAGAGGCGCACCCTCCAGTCGGCTGCGAGCACATATTCCATATCTATGCCGTCGAAGAGGAACCTGAACGGAAATGTATACGCGTGCTCGTTGTGTATGAGGAGCTGCCTCATGAAGCCTTTGCCGTGAAAAGGCATGAGTGATCTCGGGTCGAAGGAAATGAGCATGAAATTCTTCTTGTCGCGCACATTCCTTATCTCGCGCCAAACGCGCCTTGCGAGAGCTCTGTAGTTCTTATCCACCACCTTCAGCTCGATGGTCATCGGCACCCGCTCATCGACCAGGTCCATGACCTCGCGAAGTGTCGGTATACACTGGCCATCGTTCAGGCGGTAGTCGCTCTTAAGCTGTTTAACAGTCAGTTCCTCGACTTTTCCCTCTTTGCCTGTCATTCGAAGAAGGTCCGAATCGTGTATCACCGCAAGTTCATTATCGGCAGTCAGATGGACGTCAAGTTCCAGCGCCATTCCTGCCTCCACGGCTCTTTTAAAGGCTTCGGGACTGTTCTCTGCCACACCGTTTCCATGGAGCCCGCGATGGCATATGCCCGCAAAAAACACAGGCGATACCATGTCGCAGCGCTTCTTTTTTATCATTTTTAAAATCATATGTCGCTAATCCTCCGTATTGAAGGCTTCAAAGCCCCTCGCGATCTTCACCTTGTTCACCTTCACGTTCTTTATGAGAAGGAATACCGCAAGGGAAACGACCATGCACACGCTCGCGTATACAGGCAGGTAGCCGAAGTTGATGTCCGGGTGCAGAAGCAGTGTTCCGAGAGCCACAGGGGTAATGGTCTGCGCCGCCATCGATGCCGCGTAATAGTACCCGGTGAAACGTCCGATCTTATCCGAGGAGCAGAGCTCCACCACCATGGGAAAGGAATTCACATGCACGAGGGACATTCCTATGCCCTTCACGAACCATATCACCCAAATCGATACGGGGAAGCTTCCGCTGCCCGCCGCGCCCTTGAGCACGGTAAATGTGAGTACTATCCAGTTGATGTAGGACAGAAGCGATATCCCGAGGCCTGTGCAGACCGACCATTTCCTGCCGATCTTCGCCGCGACCATACCGCCTATCGCGAAGCCGATCACCGAACCCAGACCGCCGATTATCGTGTTTATCATGTTGGATGAAGTGGACGCTCCGAGATAGTATATGGTGTAATTGCCCATGAAGGTATTGATGCCGTTATCCGCCATGAACCAGAAGAATTCCGCCGCGAGAATAAGTATGAGCATGCGCTTATTGGCAGCGCTCATGGGTCCTTCCGCCTCCACCTTCTCCTCGACCTCGGCGAGACTCTCGCCGTAGGCCATCTCCTCCTTCATCTCCTCCTCTATCCTGTTCTCGTCGATCTTGAAGAACAGAAACAGAGCCGATATCACCATCAGAACAGATGCGATGAGGAAGGGAAGCTCTATAGCCCAGATGTTGTGATACTGCCACGAGCTCTGTGAACCCTCTTTCGTGCCCAGATATGTGGAGAGCACGAAAAAGATACCGAGTACCGTGGCGCAGGCGCCGCCCAGATAACCCATGATATTGATGATGCCGTTCGCGCTGCTTCTAAGAGGCTTGGGCGTCACATCAGGCATGAGCGACACAGCGGGATTTCTGTACATCATCATGAAGCAGACTGTGATCGCCATAAGTGTTATCGTGCCCACCATGTTGTTATAGTGAAACAGCACAGGTATAAAAGGAAATGCTGCCGCCGACACGAAGGTGCCCACCAATATGTAGGGCATTCTCTTGCCGATGCGCGTGTGCGTTCTGTCGGAGAGCCTTCCGAATATCGGAAGCAGTATGAGTGCAGCCAGATTATCCAGCGCCATCACGATGCCGACCAGGTACTGCACCTGCTCGTGGTTGGACGATGCGTCACCCCCGTAGAAGGCTTTCCCAAAAAGCTCCGTCAGAAATGTCGGACACCAGCTGTCATATACCTGCCAAAGAAGCAGTATTCCGAAGAACGCGAAGCCTATGGTACAGGTACGCTTTTTATTAAGTTTCAGTTCCATTTGTAAGACTCCCTTTCAGGATATATCTCAGCCATCCGTCTGACTCGCGCTTCCGCCGAGATCGATCTTATCGCCCAGATACTTCGGCTCCGGCTTGAATACACAGTATACGATCTCCTTGCTTCTGGCCACGACCTCGCGCACATCCCGCATGATCTGACCGCCGAAGCCACCGTACGCGCACACGCCCTTCGCCTCCATACCCAGACTCTTGGCGATAAAAAGCGCTCTTGACAGATGATACTCCTGAGTAACTATAAGCACTTTCTCTGCCCCGAATATATACTTAGCCCTGTAAATGCTCTCATATGTCGAAAACCCTGCATGATCACAGAAAATGACATCCTCGGGCACTCCATCGGCCACTGCAAGTCTCTTCATGACCGCGACTTCGTTGTAATATGTTTCCCCGTGATCTCCCGACATCAATAGTCTGGCCGAAGCTCCCGCCTTATAAAGCTCGATACCCGTAGACACTCTCTCTGAGAGCATGGGAGAAGGCGATGACCCGTAGACAGCACAACCGAGGACCAGTATGCAGTCATACCCGTCCCCCGCCTGCGCTGCATCCACTATATCATTCTTCGTGGAGCACACGACCACCAGATTCGTCACCAGTATATATAACGCTCCGACAAGCGCGAGCACCGCTATCACCGTCAGCACCCTTTTTACCGCCTTCGGAAGCTTTCTCTTCGTCTTCCCTGAGTTCTCTTTCAAAACTTACGGCTCCTTTACCCCCGAACTCCCCCGAAAAATCTAATGCAAGATTATATCACAACAGTTATGTTAAGACAACTGCTAATTTACGCAGAGGTTTTGCGAATGCGGCATATGCCGAATAGTTATCGCAGAGCATTTCGGGGAGCTGCTCTTAAGACAAAAAAGCCCCGGCCATCGGCCGGGGTGCTGAGAACTATTTAACGGCTGCGTCGTATTTAGCGGATACCTTGGCCCAGTCGAGGACCTCGAAGTATGCATCGATGTATGACGCGCGAAGGTTCTTGTAGTTAAGGTAGTATGCGTGCTCCCAAACGTCAAGCGCAAGGATGGGTGTGAGACCGTCCGCGTCCATGATGGGATTGTCCTGGTTTGCTGATGCTGTAACGCTTAAGTTGCCCGCAGCATCGGTGTTGAGCCATGCCCAGCCCGAGCCGAACTGTCCGAGCGCAGTCTTCTTGAGCTCCGCCTTCAGAGCATCTAAGCTTCCGAAGGTCTTGTCGATGGCAGCCGCAAGCGCGCCTGTGGGAGCCTTCGCGGGGGAAGCTGAGAAGTTCTCGAAATAGAGGTTGTGGTTGAAGTAGCCGCCTCCGTTGTTGCGAAGTGCCTTTCTTACGGCGGGATCTACCACGTCCGCGAGACCCTTGAAGATCTCCCATGTGCTCTTTCCCTCGAGTCCGGCAGCCGCTACTGCGTCATTGAACGCCTTCGTGTATGCAGCGTGATGCTTTCCGTAGTGTGTCTCCACTGTGAGTCGGTCGATATAGGGTTCAAGACCGTCCGCAGCATAATCCAATTTAACCTGTTCAAACATACGATCATTCCTTTCGGTTGTGAAGTCGGCAGTGCCGCTGTATCTATTATACACAAAACGCAGAAAAATAACAGTAGATTATTATTAAATTTTACGAAAACACTGTGTATGAAAAAAGCGGAGCAAACGCCCCGCCTGAAGATATCTTATATCGATCTACATCTGCGCCGAATCGAGTATGACCGTAAAAGGACCGTCGTTTAAAAGCGCCACCTTCATGTCCGCGCCGAATACACCGGTAGCGACCTCGTACCCGCCCTCGCGGCATTTTGATACGATGTACTCATATAAAGGTTCTGCCACCTCGGGTCTCGCCGCCTTCACAAAGGATGGCCTGTTGCCCTTTTTGCAGTCCGCATATAAAGTAAACTGCGATATGATGAGCAGACTTCCGCCCACATCCGCTAAAGGCAGATTGGTCTTGCCCTGTTCGTCTTCAAATATGCGAAGTCCGAGCAGCTTCTTCACCAGCTTGTCCGCCACTGCCGCATCATCGTCCTCACTCACGCCCGCAAGCACAAGAAATCCTCTGTCTATCCGGCCATGCACCTCGCCGTCTATCGTCACCGACGCCTCTCTGACTCTCTGTACAACAAATCTCATGGCATCACTCGTAGTAATAGGTCACTCTGTAGGTGAGTGTCTTAGTCTCATCGTACACATCGGCACTCATGATATAACCGCCGTTGTCATAGGTTATGTAATAGGAGAAATTCGAGCCGTGAACCTCGTCCACAGCGTAGTAATCAAAATACCATCCGCTCGCGTCGGCCTGATAGATATAGGTCGTCACAGGTGTGTCCTGCTCATAGAAAGCCAGCTGAAGCTGTCCCTGCTGAGGGTATGACACGTACACATAGGTGTCCTCCGCAACGCCGTCGGCATACTCCGCATAGCCGTACCAGTAATCGCGGACATCGTTATAAGCTATGTTATAGACCACATCCCACGCGCGTCCATCCTCGCTCGTGGCATAGCTCGCGAGATAACCGTTTTCGTCGAACAGGAACTTCTCGGCCGATGTCACACCGTCGGTATAGTCATAGGTCCTGACGGTGAATGCGTTCTCCTCCGAATAATCGTAAGTGATATCGCGGTATTTGGTTCCGTCCGCAAAAGTTATGGAAGCGGATGTTGCGTTGTAGGCGACTACAGGGGGCATCTCGGCCGTAGGCTCCGCAGTGGTCTTCTCCACCGTAGCCTTCGTGGTGTTCTCCTTGGTCGATCTCGTAGCGTTAGGATCGCTGCCTCCGCAGCCGCACAGAGCCACAAGAGCCGCAGCTGCTATCAGATATACTTTCTTCATAGTGCTTTCTCTCCTCCCCGATGGTTCTCCATCGGTGCAAATATAGCAAAACCTGCCATTATCCGCATCGCTAATAATGGCAGGTAATATACCTATATCTCCCCTATCTCCTTCAGGTACCTGTTCACGGCATCCTTCCAGTCGGGAAGCGGCGTAAAGCCGCACTTTACCAGCTTGGACTTATCCAGTCTGCTGTTAAATGGTCTTGCAGCCTTTGAAAGGCCGTACTCAGCCGTGGTCACAGGAACGACTCTGGTCTTCAGACCGGCCTGCCTGTAGATCTCGCAGGTGAAATCGTACCAGCTGATGTAGCCGCCCTCATTGGTTGCATGATAGTAACCGTACTTGTCTGTCTGGATCATATCCACGAGAAGCTTTGCCAGATCGAATGTGTATGTGGGAGTACCTATCTGGTCGTTCACCACTCTAACCTCATCATGCGTTTTTCCTACGTTGAGCATTGTCTTGATGAAATTCTTTCCGTTTTTACCAAACACCCACGCGATTCTCACAATGAAAAATTTTTCAGTATTTGCGGCAAGAGTCCTCTCACCCATCAGCTTTGAAGCCCCGTAGAAGTTAAGAGGGTCAAAATCCTTGCAGTCGGCGTCCCAGGGCTCGGTGCCCTGTCCGTTGAACACATAATCTGTGGAAATGTACATGATCGGGATATCCAGCTCGGAAGCCACCTTCGCCATGTTCTTGGTACCGACGAAGTTCACCGCCCTGACCTTCGGGCCGTTCTCGGGATCCTCCGCCGCGTCCACAGCCGTCCATGCCGCGCAGTGGATTATCGCCTGAGGCTGCTCATAGATGGTTCTCGCCCTGACTGCGCCCTCATCGGTGATATCCATCTGGATATATTTTGCGGAGCACACCGCGCTGCCGTCATCCGCGCCGGCGTAAGCGGGAGTAATATCGCTGCCGATAGGCTCGAGTCCGCGCGAGGCGAGCTCATTTACAACATCATGGCCAAGCTGGCCGTTTACACCTGTAACCAATACTCGCATATTATGCCTTTCCTCTGTTAGAGTACATCTTGTCATAGTAGTCCATATACTCGCCGGAAATGATGGTCTCCCACCACTCGCGGTTGTTCAGGTACCACTCGATGGTCTTTACGATGCCGTCCGCGAACTTCGTCTCGGGAAGCCAGCCCAGCTCGTTGTGTATCTTCGTGGGATCGATTGCGTAGCGCATATCATGTCCCTTGCGGTCGCCCACATGTGTTATGAGGCTCTCCGGCTTGCCGAGGTACTTGCAGATGAGCTTTACGATATCGATGTTCTTCATCTCGTTGTGGCCGCCGATATTGTAGACCTCGCCCACGCGTCCCTTGTGGATGATCAGGTCGATGGCCTTGCAGTGATCCTCAACATAGAGCCAGTCGCGCACGTTCAGTCCCTCTCCGTACACGGGAAGGGGCTTGTCGTTAAGCGCGTTGGC
The DNA here is from genome assembly GCA_002395865.1 of Lachnospiraceae bacterium UBA4292. Classification (GTDB taxonomy): domain Bacteria; phylum Bacillota; class Clostridia; order Lachnospirales; family Lachnospiraceae; genus UBA4292. The sequence goes on from DGVE01000073.1 coordinate 10,025, forward strand.
GATCATGAGGGGTATGAGCTTCTCCGGGAAATGATAGGGGCCGTAGTTGTTTGAGCAGCGGCTTATCGTCACGGGAAGACCGTATGTCCTGTAATATGCCATAACCAAAAGATCCGCGCCCGCCTTCGATGAAGAGTAGGGACTGGAAGTATGGATGGGTGTCTCCTCGGTGAAGAACAGGTCTGGTCTGTCGAGAGGCAGATCGCCGTACACCTCGTCGGTGCTCACCTGATGGTAGCGGGTAATGCCGTACTTTCTGCACGCGTCCATAAGGGTCGCCGTACCCATTATATTCGTCTGAAGGAAGATGCCCGGATCCTCGATGGACCTGTCCACATGGGACTCTGCAGCGAAATTTACCACGATATCGGGGTGCTCCTCCTCGAAGAGCTTGTACACTGCCTCCCTGTCGCAGATATCCGCCTTCACGAATCTGAAGTTCGGGTTATCCATAACGGACTTGAGTGTGCTCAGATTGCCCGCGTAGGTGAGCTTGTCGAGGCAGACGATCCTGTAGTCGGGATACTTGCCGAGCATGTGAAAAATAAAATTACTTCCGATGAATCCGGCACCGCCGGTCACTATAATAGTCATTGTGTTATCCTTTCTTTTCAACCCTTTATTCCGGGCCACTTCTGGTCCTTCTCCGACAATGTGAGCGGTGTGTCGCCGTCTAAAACATATCCCGTTGCCGAAGCCGTGCCGTCATATGAGCCTGTCACACCGGGCCACTTTATGCCTATCTCGGGATCGTTCCACGCGAGTCCGCCTTCGTCACCCGGATGATAGAAATCGGTCACCTTGTAGCAGAACTCAGCCTCGTCGGAGAGCACAATAAATCCGTGCGCGAAGCCCTCGCTTATGTAGAACTGCTTCTTGTTCTCCTCGGAGAGCTCCACTCCGAACCACTGTCCGTATGTCTTAGAGCCGGGACGATAGTCGACCGCAACATCGAACACTTTGCCCCTGATCACTCTCACAAGCTTGCCCTGCGGGTAGTTTATCTGGAAATGAAGTCCTCTCAGGACGCCCTTCTTGGACATTGACTGGTTGTCCTGAACGAACACCATGTTCAGGCCCTCCTCCTCGAAGTCCCTCTGATTGTATGTCTCTGTAAAATAGCCTCTGTCATCGTAGAACACCTTAGGCTCTATAACATACAGTCCGTCGATATCACACTTTGTTACTGTTATCTTACTCATTTTATTGCGCTTTCCCTCTATTTATCAATATATTTTCCGTCAAGTACATCCTTCAGATACTGTCCGTACTGGTTCTTCTTCAGCACCTCGTAGACCTCCATCACCTGCTCGCGGCTGATCCAGCCGTTTAAGTAAGCGATCTCCTCGAGGCACGCTATCTTTCTGTGCTGATGCGTCTCGACCGTCTTCACGAAATTCGTGGCATCCACGAGAGATTCGTGTGTACCGGTGTCGAGCCATGTAAATCCCTGTCCCAGAAGCTCCACATTCAGAGTGCCTGCCTCCAGATAGATGCGGTTCAGATCTGTGATCTCGAGCTCGCCCCTGGCCGATGGCTTTAAGTCCTTCGCGTACTCAACGACCTTATTGTCATAGAAATACAGTCCTGTCACGCAGTAATTGCTCTTCGGCTTCGCGGGCTTCTCCTCTATAGAGATGGCCTTACCGCTCGCATCAAACTCCACGATACCGAATCTCTCGGGATCGTCCACATAGTAGCCGAATACCGTGGCTCCTCTTCCGTTCTGTGCATTATCCACAGCCGCCTTCAGACGCTTTTTAAGGCCATGGCCCGCGAAGATATTATCTCCGAGGACCATCGCCACGCAGTCATCGCCCACGAAATCCGCGCCGATGATGAATGCCTGCGCCAGTCCGTCAGGTGAGGGCTGTACGGCGTATGTGAGTTCGATACCGAACTGACTGCCGTCGCCTAAGAGGTCCTTGAACCTGGGTGTGTCCTGAGGTGTGGAGATGATCAGTATCTCCCTGATACCCGCGTTCATGAGAACGGACAAGGGATAATAGATCATCGGTTTATCGTAGATGGGGAGAAGCTGCTTACTGGTGACCATGGTCAGCGGATACAGTCTCGTGCCGCTGCCGCCTGCTAAAATAATACCCTTCA
>DGVE01000145.1 GCA_002395865.1 Lachnospiraceae bacterium UBA4292
GGCTCGTTCATCTGACCGAATACCATGGTGGTCTTGTTTAAAACGCCGCTCTCTTTCATCTCGTAGTAGAGGTCATTACCCTCACGGGTACGCTCTCCTACACCCGTAAACACAGAGAAACCGCCGTGCTCTGTGGCGATATTTCTGATGAGCTCCTGTATGAGTACGGTCTTGCCCACGCCGGCACCGCCGAACAGGCCGACCTTACCGCCCTTCTGATAGGGGCAGAGAAGATCTACGACCTTGATACCGGTCTCGAGTATCTCCGTGGATGTGGACTGCTCCTCAAATGAGGGTGCTTTCCTGTGTATGGGCAGCTTCTCGGCAGCCTTCACCGGCTCACCGCCGTCTATCGTCTGTCCGAGAACGTTGAATATTCTTCCGAGCGTGGCCTCTCCGACCGGCACCGAAATGGGTCCTCCGGTGGATGTGACCTTCGTGCCCCTCCTGATACCGTCGGTGGGGCCCATCGCTATACATCTTACAACATTGTCACCGAGGTGCTGCGCGGTCTCTATGGTGAGAGACTCACCGCCGTTTTCGATCACAAGCGCGTCATTTATGTCCGGCAGCTCCCCCGCGGGGAACTTGACATCCACGACGGCACCGATGATCTGTGACACTTCTCCTTGTTTCATACTGTCTCCTTTAACCGATCGCATTTGCGCCCGCAATGATCTCCGTGAGCTCCTGAGTGATCGAGCTCTGTCTTGCCCTGTTGTACTCCAGCTCAAGATCCTCCATGATCTCCTCCGCATTGCTCGTGGCCGAGTCCATGGCCTGCATCCTGGCGCCGTTCTCACTGGCTACCGCCTCGTTGAAGGCACCGTAGATGTAGTTCGTCATATACTTGGGGATGAGGGCGTAAAGCGCCTCCTCCTCGTCCGACTCGAAGTTCATGGGTGCCTGCGCCTCCCTGTCGATATCCACATTTTCCGTGTCGATGGGAAGGAGCCGCACTAATCTGGGCTGCTGTGTAACGGTGTTGATGAATGCGCTGTAGGCTATGTAGACCTCGCCGATATTGCCCGCGTCATATTCGCGTATGAGCATCTCCGTAAGAACGAAGGCGTCCGCGAACATGGGCGCGTTGATGATATCGGAAAGATCGGTGGCCTGCGCGTATCCTCTGCGCACAAGCAGCTCTCTGCCCTTCTTGCCGAGGGCGTAGATGACGGTATCCTCCTTAGGAAGCTTGGGCGAGGATGTGACCATCCTGACGATGTTCGCGTTGTAGCCGCCCGCAAGACCTCTGTTCGAGGTGATCACGATGACTGCCTTCTTTTTCGCGCCGTTTCCGTTTATGTAGGGATGGGATATTCCCCTCGAGTATGCCATGATCGAACTCATGGTGTCGTAGAGCAGCTTGTTGTAGGGCTTGCCCTTCTCGGCCTTCTGTCTCGCCTTCTGCAGCTTGACTGTGGCCACAAGCTTCATCGCCCTGGTTATCTGACCGGTGCTCTGAATGCTCTCTCTTCTTTTTTTCAGGTCTGCCATTGAAGCCATGGTAACACCTCTTGGCCTATTTAAAATCGGCCTTAAAATCCTCTATAGCCTCCGTGAGTTTCTTCTCGACCTCGTCGGTCAGGTCCTTGCCCTGCCTGAGCAAATCGATGAGCTCCGGATACTTCGTATCAATAAATTCAAACAGTTCCTTCTCGAAGCGCGCTATGTCGGCCACAGCAATGTCGAGCAGGTACTTTCTGGTCGCCGCAAATATGATGATGACCTGATATTCCACGGGCATGGGGCTGTACTGGCTCTGCTTAAGTATCTCGCGGATCCTCTCACCCTGTGCGAGCTTCTGTCTGGTATCGTCATCGAGCTCCGAACCGAACTGAGCGAAAGCTGCCAGCTCTCTGTACTGAGCCAGCTCCACACGGATGGGCGCGGCGATCTTCTTCATAGCCTTTATCTGCGCGGAACCGCCGACACGGCTCACGGAAAGACCCGCATTTACGGCCGGTCTGAAGCCCGCGTTGAACATCTCCGTCTCGAGATATATCTGTCCGTCGGTTATGGAGATGACATTGGTCGGGATGTATGCCGAGACATCTCCCGCCTGGGTCTCGATGATGGGCAGCGCCGTGAGTGATCCTCCGCCGTACTCGGGTGCGAGACGGGCGGCTCTCTCGAGCAGTCTCGAGTGCAGATAGAATACGTCACCTGGATATGCCTCACGTCCCGGGGGGCGCTTGAGAAGCAGCGAGAGCGTTCTGTAGGCTGCGGCATGCTTTGTCAGATCATCGTAGATGATGAGCACGTCCTTGCCCTTCTCCATCCACTCCTCGCCCATGGCGCAGCCCGAATAGGGCGCGATATACTGCAGCGGGGCGGGCTCACTTGCCGTGGAAGCCACGACCACGGTGTAGTCCATGGCTCCGTTCTCCTCGAGGGTCTTCACTATGTTCGCCACAGTGGAGGCCTTCTGGCCGATGGCAACGTATATGCAAAGGACATTCTGTCCCTTCTGATTGATTATCGTATCTATCGCGATGGCCGTCTTACCGGTCTGGCGGTCGCCTATTATGAGCTCACGCTGTCCTCTTCCGATGGGTACCATCGCGTCAATGGCCTTGATACCGGTCTGAAGGGGCACGGAAACGCTCTTACGGGTGATGACACCCGGTGCCACCCTCTCTATCCTTCTCGCGCCTGTAGCGTGCACAGGGCCCTTGCCGTCAATGGGCTGGCCGAGAGAGTTCACGACTCTTCCTATGAGCGCGTCGCCCACGGGGACCTCCACCACCCTGCCGGTGGTGCGCACCTCGTCACCCTCTCTGATGGAGTCCGAATCGCCCATCAGGATGACGCCGACATTGTCCTCCTCAAGGTTCTGCACCATACCGTAGATACCTCCGGGGAATTCCAGAAGCTCTCCCTGCATGGCGCTCTCGAGACCGAATACTCTGGCTATGCCGTCCGCCACCTGAATTACGGTACCGGTATCGGCCACATCCAGCTTCTTCGAAAATCTTCCGATCTCTCTCTTTATTACGGAGCTTATCTCCTCCGGTCTAAGATTCATGTGGAAAACCACCTTTCATAGAAAATGATCAGCTTATCTGAACTGTTCGAAGCCCCTTCACTATGGAATCCATGCGCATCCTGACGCTCGAATCCATCACGCGGCCGCCTATCTGCACGCGGATACCGCCGATCAGGTCTTCATCCGTCAGATACGTAACCTCGAGGCTCTTATAGCCCGCCGTAGCCATTATCCTGCTCTCCAGAGCTTTCTTCTGCGCAGCCGCGATCTCTCTGGCACTCTTAACGGTGACGACACCTATGCGCATGTGCTCCTTGTATCTCCTTATCACGTAGTCGGTCAGCTGCGGAATATGCGCGGCGTGTGCCTTCTCGCACATAAGACGCAGAGTTCCCAGGTAATCCTCCGAGAGAAATCCTCCGAGAGAATTCACCAGAAGCTCATCCTTCTCCCGCCCCGATACATCCGGGTGGACCAGGAGCCTGAGCAGCTCGGGATTATCCTTTAGCGCCTGTGAAAGAAGAATAGCCTGCTCATACATCTGCTGCAGCGTGCCTTTGCCCGCGCACAGTTCAAAGAGAGCGTCACCATAGGCTGTTTCTACCTGCTTTGCCATGTGTCCTCTCCCATCTGTCTGATGGCATCATCGACCAGCGCCTCGTCGACCTTAGCATCCATTTTCGCGCATACCGCACTCTGGGCTACGGACTGAGCTATGTCAATGATATCCTGCTTCATGTTTTCGATGGCGCGTCTTCTCTCCAGCTCGATCTCGTTCTCGGCACGCCTGATAATGGACTGCGCCTCGGTCTTCGCCTCGGCGACAATCTTCGCCTGTGAGGCCAGAGCAGTATTCCTCGCATCCGTCATGATGGCGTCCGCCTCGGATTCGATGTTCTCCAGCTTCGCCTCATACTCCCTTATGAGACCGGCCGCCTTCTCCTTGTCGGCGGCCGCCGCGTCGAGATCTGCCTGTATCTTATCCTGACGCTTCTTGAGGAGCGCCCTGGCAGGATTGAACAGAAGATAAGAGGCTGCCACAAATATTATGAAAATGTTCACGCCGAGTATCAGCGCATCATGTATCAGCTGCGCATCCAGACCGAACAGTCTGCCCTGCGTAGCTAAGATCAGCATTCCCATGTTGCATAACCTCCGCTATTTGGCCGTTCCTACCATGTCTGGGGCTTAACAAACAGCAGGATGATGGCAACGGCGAGTCCGTAGAGACCTGTGGTCTCGGCAACGGCCTGACCCATGAGCATGGTGGAAGTGATGGTACCCTTAGCGCCGGGGTTCCTTCCCACCGCAGCGGCTGCCTGTCCTGCTGCGTATCCCTGTCCTACACCGGGTCCGATACCTGCGATGCAGGCAAGTCCTGCTCCTATTGCCGAGCATGCCATAATCAAATCATGTCCTGTCATAACAAAACCTCCGAATATATTGAATTTGTGTATTGTTCGCAATAATTAATCTCCGATCTTGTCCTCTATGTATACCATCGTCAGCATACAGAATACGTATGCCTGAATGGCTCCCGAGAAGAGATCGAAATAGCAGTGAAGCGCCGCGGGGATACCGAGCGTAAAGAGCAGGGGCATCATACCGTACCAGAGCCCGAGCATGACCGTACCCGACATGACATTGCCGAAAAGACGCAGTGACAGCGAGAGCGGTGTCGCGACCTCTCCGATGAAATTGATCGGGAAGAGGATGGGTATCGGCTTGAACAGAGCGGTGAAGTGGCCGAGCTTGTTCTTCTTGATACCGTTATAGTGTATCAGGCAGAAGGTGATCACACCCAGACACAGCGTGACGCCGTAATCCGCGGTGGGTGCCCTGAGCCCGAATATACCGCTTATATTGTTGAAAAGGATGAATATGAAGAGCGTGCCGATGTAGTTCCTGAACTTCGACGCGTGCTCGCCCATACCGCCCGCCGAGATACCGTCGAGTTTCTCGACTATGAGCTCGACTATATTCAGGAAGGGGCCGGGACTCGTCACATCCGAAGCCATCGCTCTCCTTATTGAGATATTGGCGGCGATAAAAAAGCCCAGCATCACCACGGTGGTAATGATCATGGCCACGTGAGTGGTGGTGAGATAAAACTCCTGTCCGAATATCGTATATTTGTACAGGAGCTTTATCATGTAACTGGCATCGCCTGAAGCAAGTACAAACATTACTGTTCCTCCGCTGCAGCCTGCGCGCTGTCCATTTCTCCGAAAAATACCGGCGACAGATACGCCGCGCTCTTGAGCCCGAAGATCGCAAAGAGCATGGTAAGGATATTCACATATCCGGTATAGTAAAACAGTGTGACTGATATTAAAACGACGGCAGTCCTGAGAAGATAAGTCTTCCTTATCTTCATAAGGGCATCCTTCTCGGAAAGCTCCACCGCCTGTGAGAGCGAGACCGCCATGTGTACGGCCATGAACACTGCCAGACCGCCTCCGCAGACCGCCCCCAGCACGAGTCTGAGCGTCATGCCCGGACCCGGGGTGATGTCGAGAGCCTCCGCAAATACATAGGACACGATCACAGCGATCACAGCGACTGCGGCCGCGTGAACACCGATAATGATCATCATACCGCGAAGGGTCTTTCTAACCTCGGCGCTCATCGTCTGTGTTTTCAAGTTCTGCCTCCCTGAGCCTGTTCAGGTGCTCTATCTCCTCGAGAAGGTCGTCATTGTCCGGCTCCGCACCTCCCTCACGGTCATAAATTCCCTCGACCGTGCGTGTCAGCTCATCATCCGACCCGGTGTGGGAAGAAGCCAACCGGTACACCGATGCGGATGCGCAGACCACGCCGAACACACACATGAAGAGCATGATATCGATCCCTGCGTACTCTTTAAGAAGCAGTCCGATGACGATACAGATACCTATGGCGCATATACCTGTCAGTCCCAGCTGCAATATGAGGAGCCACGCCCTGTGTATCTCTTTCCTTCCGTTATCCATGTCATTTCACGCTCGAACTTACCTATTATAGTCCCAAAATCATCCGATGTCCATACAGTTTGGCGCATTATCCGGACGATTTTAGTGTTTTTTTACAATTTTTTACAATTGGTTAACGGTGAGCAACTAAATGCAGATCACCCGTTCAGAAGCTTGTAGAGCTCCCTCTTGGTCATGCCCCTGTCCTTCGCGGCCGCCTTCATGGCATCCATGCGCTCCATGCCCTGCGACATGTAATGCATAACATGCTCCTCTGGTTTAAGCGCCAGAAGCTCGGCCACGTCATCCGCAGCCAGCTGCCTCTCATCGGCCCCCTCTATCACCAGCACGCACTCACCCAGCGGTTTATCCGTCTCGTATCTGGCCAGTATCTGCGAAAGCGTCGAAAGAGATGCCTCCTCGTGCCTCTTCGTGAGCTCCCTGCACAGGCACGCTCTGCGGTCTCCGAGGCTGTCCAGAAGTATGCCGAGGGTCTTTACGAGCCTGTGGGGCGCCTCGTAGATTATTATCGTTGCCGTCTCCCTCTTAAGCCTCTCGAGAGCCTCCTTAAGAAGCTTGTTGTCAGAGACCGGAAGGAAGCCCTCGAAGGTAAACCTTCTCGTGGGAAGACCGGATATGACCAGACCTGTGATCGCCGCGCATGCTCCCGGCACCGCGCTGACCTCTATGCCTGCCTCCCTGGCCTTTACCACCAGCTCATAACCCGGGTCGGATATGCCCGGCATGCCCGCATCCGATATCGCGGCCACATTTTTGCCCTCTAAGAGCATCTGCACCAGAGTGTCGGCCTTGTCGTATTTATTGAATTCGTGATAGCTCGTCATCGGGGTATGGATGTCGAAATGATTTAGAAGCTTGATACTGTTTCTGGTATCCTCCGCGGCAATGATATCTGCTTCGCTCAGCACCCGCACCGCTCTCACAGTCATATCTTCAAGATTTCCGATAGGTGTCGCCACCAGATAAAGCTTTCCGGGCATGTCGCCTCCTAAGGCGCTCTAAAGCGCGTGATCCATGAGCTTTTCTTTGAAATATATCTCTTCTGTCTCTTCGGTCCTGCTTCCGTCGGGCCTGCCCATAAAGAGCGGGGGCTCTATCTGCGGATTGTTCTTCGCGCCGCGTATGCCCTCGACGAGCACCAGATTCGCTCCCCTCCCCTCGTAGGGATGGACGAAGCGGATGAAATGTATACCGAAGCCGTTCGTCTCCAGCTCCCTGAAGATATCCGGCAGCCTTCCGGGCCTGTGCACCATGTAGAACCTGCCGCCCACAGGCAAAAGATACGCCGCAGCCGCCGCGAACTCACCGAGAGTACACATGATCTCGGTCCTCGAGATGGCTTTCTTTTCATTCGGGCTGATGAGACCGCTCCCGCATGTCTTATACGGCGGATTGCCGGTGACGACATCGAACTGTCCCGCCTTAAAAAGGCTCCGGACCTGTCTTATGTCGCCGCACACTATATCGACCCTGTCACCTATACCATTGAGCTCCACAGATTCGGCAGCCATATCGGCCACCTCCCTCTGCAGCTCGAGACCCGTAAAATGCGCTCCGCGTGTCTTCGCCTCGAGAAGTATCGGTATGACACCGGTCCCGGTTCCGAGATCGATCACCCTCTCTCCCTCTTTAACTGTCGCGAAGGCAGACAGCAGCACGGCGTCCTGTCCGAAGCAGAAGCCGTCCCTGTCCTGAATTATGCGATAGCCCCTGCCGTTTAGCTCATCTATGCGTCGTTTACTTGTTTCCGCGTTTTCTGTCGCCATAGTCTCTCTTGGGTCTTGTATCTGCCGGTCTGCTGTCGGGTCTGACTCCCTTATTATAGGGTCTGCCCTGACCTCCCTGCTTCCTGTCGTTCTTTCTTCCGTCCCCGAAGCGCTCCGCATCGGGTCTTCTGCCGGGTCCGGGCTTCACATTGCCGCGTTTTCTGTCCTGAGTGCTCTCCTGTGCATCCGAATCGTCGCTTTCGAGGCGGGCAAGCTCGGCCTCCTCGCTCTTTGACAGCTGAGGCTCGGCCCTTCTGCTTCTCTCGGTGACCTTCACTGCACAAGCCGCATACTCGCGCACCTCCCTGTCATCCGAGTCCACATCTATCTTCACCTTCACCTTCTGGCGAAGCACATTTGCGCTGACTATCTCGCCCTTGTAACCATCCTCCGTCTCAACATAATCGCCCACGGACGGCATCTGGCTGTTTAAGTACTCGTAGGTCTCCTCCTCATACTTCAGGCAGCACATAAGCCTTCCGCACACACCCGATATCTTCGTGGGATTTAGAGGAAGGTTCTGCTCCTTGGCCATTTTTATGGAAACAGGCACGAAATCCGGCAGATATCCGTGGCAGCACAGCACTCTTCCGCACATTCCGATGCCGCCCAGGGACTTCGTCTCGTCCCTGACTCCTATCTGTCTGAGCTCGATCCTGGTCTTGAACACGCTCGCAAGATCCTTCACCAGCTCACGAAAATCCACACGATCCTCCGCGGAGAAGTAGAACATGATCTTGCTGCGGTCGAAATTGTACTCGACCTCCACGAGCTTCATCTCCAGCCCGTGCTTTCTTATCTTCTCGTTGCATATCGCAAAGGCGTCCTTCTCCTTCTGGCGGTTCTGCTCGTCAGTCGCTATATCCGCAGGTGTCGCAACGCGCGTTATCGCCTTGAGCGCCTGTGCTCCCTCGCCGGGCAGCTCCCTGGGAGCTATCACCACGCTTCCGAGCTCGATGCCCCTCGACGTCTCCACCACGACCCTGTCTCCTATGGCAAGCTCCGCCTGCCCCGGATCGAAATAATATATTCTTCCCACGCTCTTAAAGCGCACACCGATCATTTTAGGCATAGATCTTAAATAACCTCCTGCGCGGGATATCCCCGCAATCTGTGTATTTTAGCACACATACACGGCAATTGTCAATTGCGTGCCGGACACGCCTCCTGAAGAAGCAGAAGAAGCGAGAGCTCCGCGTTTACATTGACCTTCATTCTGGTGGAAAAATTCTCTATCGCAGCAAATATCCTCGGAAAATCCTCGTAAGAATACTCCGTGGCACAGCCGATATCCGGACCTTCCCCCAAAGCCTTCGTCTTCATAAGCCCCGAAAACCATCTCTGCATCTGCGATAACATCTCTATGAGCCTGTCCTTATCCGTGCCTATGGAGGCCGCAGCTCTTCTCAGCTGTACGATATCAGAGTCCGGCAGAGCTCGCAGAATCTTTCCGAGAGTATCCACCCACTCCCTGTAGGCCTCATCCTCCAGATATCTCTTCGCCCTCCCGATATTGCCGCCGCCGTGCCTTACAGCGGCCTCCTGCAGTTGCTCATCCTCCCCCCTCAGAGCTCTTTTCACCTGCGAATCCCTCAAAGGCTCCAAAGAGAGCTCCACACACCTGGACAGCACAGTCGGTAAAAGCGCGTCCCTGTTGTCCGAAAGCAGCATGATCGTGGCGTATTCGGGCGGCTCCTCTATGGTCTTCAGCATGGCATTCTGCGCCTGAGTGTTTAAAAGCTCCGCGTCGTCGAGTATAAATATCCTTCGGCTGCCGGATATAGGCCTGTTCACGATCTCGCGGTTTAGTCCATCTCTGATATCATCCACGGAAAAGACTGCCTTCGCGTGCTGCACAAAGTGCACGTCCGGATGATCCTCGCGCATTATCCTCACGCAGTCGCTGCATCTTTGGCAGGGGCGATCCGGAGCCTGGCACATGATGGCCATGGCAAATTCCTTCGCCACGGTCCGCTTTCCGAGCCCCTTCTCGCCGTGAAAGAGATAGCAGTGGCCGATATTACCTGTACTGACGGTATTTTTTAAATGCTTTATCAGCCGCTCATTGCCGTATACAGAGTCAAACATTTCTTCCTCCGGCTATCAGTTCCCTGATCTCTTCTATGCAATCCTCGAGCACATCGTTTCTGAATTCTCTGTCTATACCGTTCTTCGCCAGATTCTCGGCGGAGAAATCCTCCTCATCCGCCAGAAATCTCCTGCACATCTCCGCGTACTGCGGCTTTTCCTGGGACTGTTCGCGGCGTATCGCGCGGATGAGTCTCTCGCCGTCATCCACGGTTACATAAACGGGACATAGCTTATCCGAGCCGAAATACTTCCTGGCGGCGGCGTATGACTCCAGAGTACCTATCATCAGATAATCATATCTGTCGGGCTCCGTCTGTCCGTCATCCACAGTCGCGTAGCGCCAGATGCCGTGCACCGTATTGTACTCCCTGTATTCAATGAGCCTGCCCGCCTCCTTCAGGCGGAAAAACTCCGCATCATCTATGAATCTGTACTCCACACCGTCTGTCTCTCCGCTTCTTTTCGGCCTCGTGGTGTAGAGTATCACGCGTCTAAGCTGCGGAAGTTCCTCCAGGATCCTTCTGTAGATGCTGTCCTTTCCGGATGCGCTCTTTCCCATGAGATAATAGATCATCGTCCCCACCTCATTCTTAAGAATATCTTAATATATAATATACGAAAAAACGACAAATAACAACGGATTCTGTGATATAATCGAAAGAAATTACGAAAGCATCCAAAAGAGAATGGAGGACCTCATGTTTGACCGCTTAAAATACAAAGCCATCGGCAGAAATGTCGCCGCAAATCTCTGGGGACTCATTGCCCCGATGTCGTTTATAATACTTTTCCTATCGGGTGAGTTTTTGAACGTAAGCATAAACCAAAATATCGATATAACTCGTTTTATCAGTGCCAGGGATGTTAAGCTGAACATGCGGCTGATGTGGATACATATCGAGATATCCGTCCTCTTCTTTCTGATAGCGCTCTCCGCGCTCACCTGCATGAGACTTATCGGCGCAGTTTTAAAGTTCGGTGAGAAGGCATTTTACATGTACACGCTCACCTACAAGCCGAATCTCGATCCCGCCCCGAATGTGCGCATGTGCTACTCCTACTCAGCGGCATATTTTTATAAGTTTCTGTGCGTACACATCATCATGGTCGCAAAGATTATCCTCTGGTCAATGCTTTTCATAGTTCCGGGCATAATCAAGTTCTACGAGTACAGGCTCATACCCTATATCATCGCGTCCAATCCAGACATGAGCTATGATGAGGCTCAGGCCATCAGCGCCGCGCAGATGAACGGCAGGAAGTTCGATCTCTTCGTCATGGATCTCTCCTTCTTAGGCTGGCTTCTGCTCAACTCGCTGACCGCCGGGATACTGAACGCGGTATGGCTTCGCGCCTACATGGAGGCCAGCTACGCTGCCTTCTTCTTAAGCCTCGACCACAGAGGATATGCCCTCCCGTACAGCTTCAGGAGCTATTGCTGATAATACAATGTGTAATCAAGAAAGCGGAGTTTCAAACAGAAGCTCCGCTTTTTACTATCTTTTGCTTATAACGGCGACCCTGCCATCATCTACTCCTCGCAGGCTGATGCCGCTGTCCTCACACTGCTTCATAAAAGCCGCTGTCACCTCATCGATCTTCTCCCCCGGCGCCACAAGAATGCTTCCGGGAGGGTATGCGTATATGCTCTGAGCGCTTATGCGGCCCACAGAATCTTCGATATCGATATATTCACACGCTCTGCATGAGGCCTCATATGGGTCGAGCATTTTTTCGGGCAATGGTATCGTTCTGAACGTGCTGTTATGCCCTGATGTATGCCACTCATCAAGCTCGCCGCAAGCATCGGCGAAACGATCAAGCGCTTTTATGTCATCGCGCAGACTCGTCATGTAAAGAGCAAATATCTGTGTACTCATTTCAGGCTCAAAGCCCTTTTCACGCAGAGCATCCGCGAGCTCATATCCGGTCATGTTATGAGGTACGAGCACCAGCTTACCCTCATCGTATGCCGCGCCGTTTCCGTCAAACAGGCTTATGTTTTTAAGGGTGGATAGCTTTTTACGAATTCCGTCCAGATCACCGTAGTACTCATCCATCACACCCTCGTGCCGCAGCATATAGTGAAATCCCGCTGAGAGCCCTGCCATCAGAAGATACGACGGGCTGGTAGTCTGATAGATGCGAAGGTACATTTCAAGCCGCCTCTTATCCACCCTCTGAGAGCAGACATGTAACAGAGCTGTCTGAGTGAAGGAAGGCATGGTCTTGTGATACGACTGAACAACGATGTCTGCGCAGCCTATCGCGCTGAAGTCCCTGAGCCTGCCGTGGTAGGGAAGATGCGCGCCGTGCGCCTCGTCCACGATAAGAAATGCCCCGTGCCTGTGGCAGGCATCCGCGATCGCCTTCACATCGCTGATCACGCCCTCGTAGGTGGGTGATACTATCACCACACACTTTATATCAGTTTCGATGAGCGCCTCCTCCACGGCCGCAGCACTCACAGGGCCCGCGATACCCGTCATGTCATCGCACTCCGGCCAGATATAAACCGGTCTTAAGTCGCGCGAGATGACCGCGCCCATGACCGACCTGTGGCAGTTTCTGGCTATGAGTATCTCATCGCCGATGTCGCAGCACGCGCTTATCGCGGCGAGTATGCCGCAGCTGCTTCCCCCGACCAGTATCTTCGTATCCACAGTCGAGTAATACTCCCGCATATCCTGCATAAGCTCGCGCAAAATGCCCTCCGGCGCAGAAAGATCGTCGAAGCCTTCTATCTCCGTGATGTCATATTCAGCCATTTCACGGATATATTCGGGCACCTCCCCGTCCGTGGGAAATCTCCTCTTGTGTCCCGGCATGTGAAGCGGATATCTTCCGTATTTCGAATATTCTTCGAGTTTTTCCTCGAGTTTTTCCATCGTCCGTGCTCCTTATATAACAAAAGGACCTCATACAGAGATCCTTAAACAAGTGAGCCACGCGGGAATCGAACCCGCGACAACTTGATTAAA
>DGVE01000114.1 GCA_002395865.1 Lachnospiraceae bacterium UBA4292
TCTCGTTTTGCGGCTCTATCAGATCTCTCACAGTCTGGTGTCCTGTACTGCCATAGAAAGCGCACACCTCATCTTTGCCGGCCACATATACCTTTCCGATATCACCTCGCATTTCATAAGAATGTACATACGCGGAGATATTACCCAGCATATGCGCGGTCAACGGCACGCCTCTGAACACTTTTCTGGTATTGAACCTGTAGTAGTATCTGTCCTCAGCGCGGACTACATCCACAGAAACTATCTCGTGTTCATCCGAATTGCAGGAGGTATAAAAGCTGTACACGATATCGGCGGCTTCACCTACTGTTATGACAGAGCCATCTATAAGTTCATACGACTCGTTCTTCATATCACTCAGTCTTCCGCTTTTGACTATGGTATCGCAAAAGTCATAAGGATCGAGGGTCCTGCTCAATGTTCTTCCCGTCTTTTCTCCCACATAGTCGGTTATAACGCCGTGACTCAGTATTCCTATCCCGTTTCCGACGATCTGTATATAGCAGTGCTGCGTATCGAGGATCATGAAACCGTCTCCGGTCGTCTCAGACCACACATCCTTAGCAAGGGCAAAAGGAAGTTCACCTTCACCTCTGTCAGCGCTTATCTTCGTGTCGAGAACTGCCGTATCCATGTCCACCGCATCCGAAAGCCCCCACTTATCCAGCCAATGCTCGATAATCGCCCAGGCTTCCTCACATGTGATGCTGCTATCCTCTACCACGACAGCGCTGACCTGCGATATATCCGGGAAAGGCATGACCTCTGTGTTTTCAAACGTAAAACAGTTCTGCGGATCAGACATCATGCGCTCTATCAGTGACGTGTATTCTTCTTTTACTTCACTAACCGGCTTTCTTCCCTCTTTAAGGACATGCGCCTGATACTCCTCTGCAGAGTAATGGTCATACTTGCAGTTATCTATGAAATGATCGTAGCCTTCCGGTAAAGTTTCGGAGGAGATCGTCTGGGAGGAAGCCGTCGTCTCCCCTCCGAGGTTGGCTATATCCTCTTCCGTGTTACATGAGCATAGAAGCGCCATGCATGCAAGAAGCATACAAGGCCTCAGGTTTTTTCTTCTAAGCATAGGGTCACCGCCTTTCAATCATTTACCGGGTGATGAAGCCTTCCAATCACCCGGTAAAAAAACATACATCTACTCTGAGCAATCTTTATATTCCTGATCATAACTGAATCCACCGCGCCGATGCCGGCAAAGCCGTGCGGCTCGTTCTCATATGTCCTTATTTCAACTATCACCAATTTACATGTTGGTGTGCTAATCCTGCTTTTCAAACAAGAAAATACCATTGATGCCCGCATCATAATAAAGCTTATTCCCACTTAGAATTATTCTTTTACCACCCGAGTCAAGAGCCAGAATAGTCTCAGAACGTGCAATATCTCTTTGTAAATCCTCAGACATATAGCGAAACCCGTCCAGTGGAAATGAAGTTATCACGTCATTCATGGAGCAATCCAATGTATGGTAATCAGATTCGAAAACAAGCGTATCAAGATTGTTTGTAAATAGTATTTTGTCACCCCGCATTATTATTCTGCTAATATCGGTATCGTCATGCGCAGCACTGGAATACAGAGCATGATAACACTGACCTGTCAGCACATATGAACCTAAATACTCATCGATATCTATGTTTTCATTATGTTTCTTTTTCCCATTGATAACCGCTATATAGTTACATTCTCCCGAGTTTAGATCGTTCAGCTTGCTTTCATCTAATGAAAATTCAAACATGAAATATCCACGCTCGACAATACTCGTTGCCCCTATACCTGCAAGCCACTTAAGTTCATCAGTCTTTATCTTATCATTTATTATCCCCAACAATTCGGATGATTTTCTAAGTATTTCCTCATGTTCGTTCAATAATAAACTTAGCTGTTCTTCATTCAGTTCTTCTCTATTCTGATCGATCTGTTTTTGAAGAGCATCACCCTTGCTAAACAAATCGCGAAGACTGATTCCATATTCGTTTTCGCTATCATTATAATAATCCGGATATGAATCTTTTGTATTGACGATAAGAAGTACATCAACTGTGTCATCATTAGAAGCTGTGTCAGAGCTATTTAAGAAAATGACTCTGTCTTTCCGAATTGGTACTGTCGTTGAAGCACCTGACGATATGTCATTTTCTATTCTCGTACCCGGTGTTAAAAGATAATAGCCCGTAGCAAGGCAAAGTGCTCCGAAAGCTATCGATGAGATCAATACCGTCTTTCTAAGCATATTCTACCAGCCTCCATCATAATTGTAATACATATTTGAACTTTCACTTTTCTCATTTTTCACCTCGTTTGATTTCTATTATGATTGGTTTTTGTATATAAACTAATGCTGCTACTTTTTTATGGTTTTCGGGACCTCCGGCAGGGACTATCCCATCAGACTGGGTAATCCGCCGTTATCCGCTGCAACCTTGCGTACAGCTTCCAGCAGCTTACGGATAACCATTGTATCTATATTCTTTATCATAGCCTGTCGCCTCCTTTCATTTGTGTTCTTTTTCATATCCTGTCGCCTCCTCCTTTCCTCGTGATGATATCACTATAGCACACTTTCTTAGCTTTGAACGGAATTTGCAAGAATCGTCGATTTTTCGCAAGAATGTCGTTTTAATCCGTTTTAAAAAATGTTATAGTTATCGCGGAGTGATATCTGAAGTCCATTTCAGGGAAAACTGATCTGTTTCGGAGATGTAATATGCGTATTATAGTATTTGACGACGATCCACGGGACCTGGCAAGACTGCTTGAAATGATCGATAAGTGGGAGCGTCTGAGGCGACACAGCGACATTATAATTAAAACTTACGACAGCATATGTGCAATGGAATTCGATTTTTCGGATATCCTGTTCTATGATCTGTTTTTCATGGATATAATGACTCCGGACAGTGCAAATGCCGGATTTTCACTTGCGGAGAGGATTCACTCAGACAATCCAAATTCAAATATAGTATTCACCACCAACAGCAGCGAATACTGGGGCAATGCCTTCGAGATCTCCGCTCTTCGCTATCTGATAAAGCCTCTGGAGCAGGATAAGCTCTTCAATTTACTTGATTACGTATATGATAATCCCTCTAAAATACATACTCACGCAGCCGTTCTGCCGGGTATAAAAAGTGAAGTGATCGTGCCGTACGACAGGATACTGTATATAGAAGCCCGCACCGACAATCACCTCGCTCAGGTCAATCTGACAAACGGGGACATTGTCGAGATCAAACTGACTTCCACACCATTTTCCGCCATACCAGATAAGTATCTGACAAAGGATTTTGCGCAATGTCACAGAAGCATTATAGTAAATCTGAATTATGTGACCGGATATGATATGCACTACATAACAGTGAAAGGAGTTCCCCTCTCTATGGAGATAGGGAAAGCCTATCGCAGTTCATTCGTAAGCAGGATAATAGAACACTATAAGGAACTTCGCACATTATGATCTGGACTCTATACGAACTGGCTCTGAACTTATACCAGGGCTTTCTGTTTACATGGTTTATCACTGAAATTCTTCCGTCATACAGGAGAAAACATACGCACATACCATTCATAGTATGCGGTATACTTACCGCAGCGGCGTTGTCTTCATACCTGTTTTTTGAGATTCCCCTGCCGGATTCATGGATATTTGTTTTTATTATCGCCTATGCCTTTTTATTTCTGGAAGGCTCGGTGGTGGCTAAATTATTCTGGCTTCTGGTTCTGATTGCGGCTTCAACAGGTATAACAGGCATTCATTTTCAGGTCACAGCCTTCATCACAGGCGCGGATATGACAGTACTTATGCAGGAGACGGGTTATCGTATCTTCTTCACCCTCTCCGGCAATCTGGTGATGTGGGTCGTATTTTTCGTCCTGACCCGTATTTTCAGAAAAACATCAAAGAGTCAGGCTCCTTCCTGCATTCTGCTGGTCACTGTATTCCTTTGCGTGATTCTTATAGATATCTTTTTCAGGCTGTGCAATGACTATGGACTTCCGAAGTTCTGGCTGTTCACCGGAAGTATGGTAGCCCTGTCTATATCGATAATAACCATTGTAAGCCACGCCATAATAACAGGTTATGCTCTCAGGGAACAGAAATACCGTTACCGCAGCGAGATGATGAAGACCATGGCTGAACAGATGGAGGAGCTGGAGGACACATATATGTCCATGCGAAGGCTTCGCCACGACATGAATGCGTACGTAAACGACATAAAAGCGATGGTTGAAAGCGGTGAACTGGCCGAGACGCCTGTTTTTCTTGCCGAGATGGAAAAACAGCTGACTCCCACCTACAGCACCGGCAATATGGCTCTGGATTCGGTCATACTGTTAAAAGCTAAGAGAATACGCGCACAGGGCATTGACCTGCGCTGTTCAAATCTGCATTATACAGGCGGTATGAACATATCCGATGCGAGTCTTTGTTCGCTGATTGCAAATATGCTCGACAATGCCACGGAGGCGCTTCTGGCGCGCAAGGAGCTGGGCGGTGAGCTGTACATATATTTTCAGTTTTCGTACTTCCCCGGCGGGCTGATGATCATATGTGAGAATCCTCTTCTGGGAGTTATGCCGAGGATGAAACGAAGTTCATTCTTCAGCAGCAAGAGATCGCTCTATCACGGACTCGGCATATCCATCATGGAAGCGATCGCCCATGACGCGGGCGGGCAGTTCGATATAGTCGTCGAAGACGACATGTTTAAAATACTGGCATGTATTCCACCGAAGAAAAAGGAGGCTGCGACCTGACGGTCACAGCCTCCGCTGTATCATTGTCAATATGTAGGTACCATAACACCGTACATCAGCGAAATGTACTTCGTCTCATCATATCTCGCGATACCGAGGTCGGTCTGCACCACGCTCATGGCGCTGTGCCACTCGCCATCAGAATCGCGGTAACCCTCCACCGCGTGTATTATCCGGCCGCCGCCGATATATACCATAACGTGTCCCGGCATGAGCAGCAGACTTCCCCTCGGAAGAGCCTGTATCGCAGCGAGCTTTTCTTCATCGCTTCCGGTGAGCTCACGGTAGTCCATTCCGCAGTATCTGATGATGCCTGAATTCCTGGGCATTATAATGCCTACGCATCTGTAGATGCTCCTGACAGCCGACGAGCAGTCGTACCCGAGGCCTCTTCCGCCCCACGAGTACGCGGTATCCTCCAGCTCCTTCGTAAGGATGTCTATATTGTCCTCCGTGAAATCCATGTAGCCGATGCTGGCGTTGCCGTAGTTCACCTTCACATGTCTCACACCTATATTTTCAGCGCCCTCGACATACTCATCGGAGTATACCAGCCAGCCGCCGTTCATGTACAGGTACGCCTCAGGATCCTCCATAACAGGCAGAAGCATACACGAATCCTGCGCGAGGTAGGGAAGAACCGTACCCATCGACATGTACGCGGCGACCTTCGCCTTCTTCGACTCATAATCGTCGTCCACGTTCAAGTAGATGAAAGCGCCCTTCACCACCGCAAATGAGTCGGTGTTTGCGAAGGCGTAAGCCATCTCACGCGATACCTCTATGTAACTTCCCACAGGTATCCAGCCGCAGTAATCCGCGCCCGCGACGAACACGAACCTGCCGTCTGCGGAGGTGTGCATGATGCAGATGGCCTCTCCCGCGAAAAGTGTGCTCTCCTGGAAGTAGTCCTTGTCAACGCTGTAGCGGTGCTCCTCATCGGACAGATATATGTCCGTGGGGAAGGACCGCAGATCGGTCTCCGTGGGCATGATGCCGTATTTATACGTCATGTTCGCCTGCGCTCTCGCGCTCGCGGCGTTGCGGTTCAGTTTTAGAAATTCCACGATCTCGTCGTACACCGGACCACCGCCGATATAGGGCGCATTCGGGAACTGGTACGACTCGATCATATCGGCTATGACAGCGCCGTTCGTGGGCATATTGAAGATGTCGTAGACATGCGCCTCGGAATTGCCCATCGTACGCGCATTGATCTCCCTGACCTTCCCGTCGACCTTCCTGCCGATGCCGAAATAGATCACGTCCTCATCAAATGGTCTGGCCGTGGTCTCCTCCTCGGTGGTCGTCTCCTCCTGAGATTCCTCCTCGGTGGTCTCGCGGGTGCGTCTTGTGGTCTCCTGCGCGTTCGGATCCTGTGTAAATGTGATATCTCCGATGATAACCGGAGGCACAGTGGTCTCCGAAGCCGCGGCTGCGGTCTCGACTGTCGCCATCGGATCCGGTTCGGTCGGAAGCGTCTGTCCCGCCGCGCAGCCGCACAGCAGAAGCGCCAGTGCCGGTAAAACAAATCTTTTCATAACATGCATCCTGTTCGCTATGGCGTGCATATGAACATGCCTGCCGATTTTGTGATTCTTATATATCTGCTGCCGCGCATCTTACGCGACAGGAATTCCTTAAATTCGCCGTATCTCTCGTTTATGAAGTCGTGCTGATTGCCGTGGCAGCTCATGATGTAATCCACCAGAGGAAGCACCTCGGTCACCCTCAGCTCGTCCTCGTAGAGTTTCTTATCGACACTGCCGAAGTATCTCTCAAGCCTCGTCTGCGCGGTCTCGAGTCCGAAGTTCTCGTATAGCTCGACCTCCGATAGACTGATCCGTGAGTCGAACTCGCGGCACAGCTGCGTGATCTCCTTCATGTGGTCCCGCCCGTAGGTGCTGCAGATGAACCTGCCGCCGGGTTTCAGCACCCTCTTGACCTGCGCGAGGGCCTTCTCGGGATCCTTTACATAGAACATGACGTGGTTGGCCACCACTATATCAAAGCTGTCATCCGGGTACGGTATGGCAGAAGCGTCAAATGTGGCATACTCAAAGCCCTGTGCATTACCTATGCTTCCCGCGGCCTCCTCGGTCATACCTCTCGATATATCCGAGAGCACCACACGGCTTCCATTAAGTGCCCCGTCGTTCCTCTCTAAGGCCTTCCTCCAGAGCTGGCCGTTGCCGCAGCCTATCTCGAGTATGGACTTGCCTGCTGTGGGCTGCATCCGGTCAAATATCCAGGTAAACCAGCCTGTTTTATTGACCGAGTAGTCCTCGTGAAGCTTTATTCGGATGTTTAAGTTACTGCCGTTTTTGTACTGCTTGGCGACGCTCTCCTCCATGTTTATCATGTGGATGAGGTTTAAGACTCTCTCCCAGTCCACCGCCTCGCCTTCATCGAGATGCTCTATCGTCTGGTCGAGCGTCTGCGCCACGCGCGAGAGACCCTCTATCTTGCGGCCCACGAGCTCCTTCTGCAGTGCCAGTGAATGCCGCACATATCCCGCATCGGTATCGCGCACGGTTATGTCGGCGATCTCCTCGAGCGAAAAGCCCAGATACTTCAGTGTCAGTATCCTCTGCAGCTTGACGAAATCCGCGTCCGAATACAGTCTGTACCCCGCCTCTGTCTGCGCGGACGGCTTCAGAAGTCCCTTTATGTCGTAAAAGCGTATCGTCCTCTCGGACACATTCGCCATTTTCGCGAACTCACCGGTCGTGTACATACACCGCCCCCTGTCATCCGAAGCGATCGTCATATCCGTTAAATATATATTAATTACCGGATTTTGTCAAGAAACGCGCTTCACACAGCCTCGTCATTCAGGTTCGCAAGCTTCGCAGCCTGATCTGCCGCTATGAGACTGTCTATTATCTCGTCCAGATCGCCGTCCATCACCTGATCAATGCGGTAAATGGTCAGGTTGATGCGGTGGTCGCTGACGCGGCCCTGGGGGAAGTTGTAGGTCCTGATCTTCTCGGAGCGGTCGCCCGTTCCTATCTGGCTTCTTCTCTCCTGCGCCTGCTCCTGAGCCTGCGCCTCGAGCTGCATCTCGTAGAGCATCGCGCGAAGCACTCTCATGGCCTTGTCACGGTTCTTTAACTGGCTCTTCTCATCCTGACACGATATCACTATTCCTGTAGGGTAGTGCGTCAGTCGCACAGCGGAGTCGGTGGTATTTACACACTGACCACCGTTTCCTGATGAGCGGAACACATCGATCCTTATATCCTTCGGGTCGATCACGATATCCGAGTCGACCTCATCCGCCTCGGGCATGACCGCTACCGTAGCCGTACTGGTATGTATCCTGCCGCCCGATTCGGTCTTGGGAACTCTCTGCACGCGGTGGGTGCCGCTCTCGTACTTCAGCCTCGAGTAGGCTCCCTGTCCGCTGATTATGAAGGAAATGTATTTCATTCCCCCTATACCTATCTCCGAAAAATCCACCAGCTCGCATTTCCAGCGGCGGCTCTCCGCGTAGTGCACGTACATCCTGTACAGCTCCGCCGCAAAAAGCGCGGCCTCGTCTCCGCCCGCACCCGCTCTGATCTCCATGACGACATTCCTGTCATCGTTCGGGTCCTTGGGCAGAAGAAGTATCTTTATCTTCTCAGAGAGCTCCTCGGCCTGCGCTTTCGCGTCCTGAAGCTCCTCCTTCAACAGCTCACGCATCTCCTCGTCGCTCTCCGCGCCGAGCATCTCCTCACTCTCCTCTATGGTCGCTAAAGCCTTCTTGTATGCTGTGTAGGCCTCCGCCACGGGTGTGAGCTCCGCGTGCTGCTTCATTATCTCCCGGTATCTCTTCGCGTCCGACGTGAGAGCCGGGTCATTCATCTCCTCCGTCAGCTCCTCGTATCTTATCAGGAGCTCATCTAATTTATCAAACATCGTAATGATCCTCTCATATCTCTCTGACTTAATTCTCACCACACGGTCAAGTCCCGCGAGATCCTTGTACACCCGCGCCTCCATCCCGTGCTCGCGCGCAAGAAAGCATATCCTCTCACCCTGCGTGCATCCTATCTCAAACCAGATCACACCTCCGGGCGCAAGAAAGCTTCGCGCTTCACCAAGTATCCTCTTATAAACGGCCATGCCTCCGTCATCCGCAAAAAGCGCAAGATGAGGCTCATGCTCTATGACCTCGGGAGCCAGGCTCTCCTTCTCCTCCTCACTTATATACGGAGGATTCGACACTATGATGTCGAAATGCCTTTTATCCGCCGGCAGCATGGAAAGCGCGCCGTACAGGTCTCCCTGAAGGAAAGTCACCTCGGCCCCGTTGTCCGCAGCATTTACAGCAGCCACATTAAGAGCGCCCTCACTGATATCCGTTCCGACACAGTATGCGGGCTTGCCGAGGACCGCGAGCGCCGTTATTATGCAGCCGCTTCCCGTGCACAGGTCGAGAACCCTCTTCCCGCTGACTCCTTCATCCAGTATACGCTCCACCAGCACCTCGGTGTCGAGTCTCGGTATCAGTACCTCGGGGCTAACCTTAAATGTCAGTCCCATGAACTCCTGATCGCCCAATATATACTGCACAGGTTCCCGCTGCACCCTCCTCTTAAGCCATTCCTCCAGCACCCTCGCGCCTTCATCACCGGCCGTTTCATTCTGTTTTAAAAAATATGTGCTTCTGCTCACATTCATTGCCGCAGAAAAGAGAAGCCATGCATCCGTGTCGGCCTCCTCTATGCCGCCGTCCTTAAGCAGCTGCGACGCGTGTTCGAGAAGCTGTCTGTAAGTCATGCTAGAGAGCATCCTTTCTTTCTTCAGAGGGTGAATTCTTCAACAGATAATCCTTCCAGTCGAATACCGCCTCAACGCTTGCGATACCGACCTCTATCATCGATTCATCCGGCTCCGCCGTGGTCAGTCCCTGCAGCCAGAGACCGGGCTTTGACAGTATATTCACCACAGGGTTGTCGCTGTTGCCAGCCAGACGAAGAAACTCGTAGCTCACTCCGGCCACCACAGGTATAAGAAGTATGCGGCTTAAAAAGCGCAGCCAGATCGTCGGCGTATCTATAAGCATAAATATAAGTATCGATATTATCATCACTATGAGCATGAAGCTCGTGCCGCATCTTTTGTGTCTTCTCGAAGACTTCGCGACATTCTCGACCGTGAGGTCCAGACCGCTCTCGATGCAGTTTATGCACTTGTGCTCCGCCCCGTGATACATGTATGTGCGCTTTATATCCTTCATGAAGGATATCAGCCACACATAGAGTATGAAAATGGTCATTCTGAAGACGCCCTCGAGCAGATTCACGACAAACCTGTTCTCGATCACAGTCTTTAAAAGGCTCGCAAAAAGCGACGGAAGTAAAACGAACATGCCGATGGCAAACACTATCGATATCACCATCACTATCGTCAGAAATATCTTCTCAGCCTTGTCGCCGAACTTCTTCTCCATCCACTTCTCGAATCTCGTGGGCTCGTAATCCTCCTCAGGCGTGGCGTATATCTCCGATGAATAGCTGAGGCTCTTCATACCGACCACCATCGAGTCGATGAAATTGAACATACCGCGTATGAAAGGCGTCTTAAGCCACCAGCCGTTTCCGAAGATGCTCCTGTAATCCTCTGTTTTTATCTCTATCCCGCCGTCGGGCTTTCTCACCGCGCAGGCGTATTTATCGCCCGCGCGCATCATCACGCCCTCCATGAGCGCCTGTCCGCCGATACCGCTGGACTTCATAAGCGCGCCTCCTTCAATAAATGTTTTTAAACATGCCGAAAAGGGGTTGAAGCCTCTGCCTCAACCCCTGAAAAGTTCAGTTTTTCAATTAGCCTGAAAACCATACTTACGGTTGAACTTATCGATCCTACCGCGAGCCTGTGCTGCCTTCTGCTGACCCGTGTAGAACGGATGGCACTTGGAGCAGATCTCGACGTGGATGCTCTCCTTCGTTGAACCGGTCACGAACTCATTACCGCAGTTGCAGGTGACCTTCGCCTGATAATACGTAGGATGTATTCCTTCCTTCATTTCTTTCACCTCGTCTTCTAATGTTCTTTGACATTAATCTACTGCCGTACAGACAGCTTGGGTATTATAGCACAGGAGAAATAATAATGCAATAACTTTTTTCACGACTTTTTGGTAACTATTCAGCACCCGTCCATCGCATTCACAAAAACCTCGCCAAAGGCATCGGTTTTTGCTCATGTGACGGACGTCTGCTATTAGAACCACACAGAAATAACCATCCGAGTTCATGCAAGCATGACTCGTCTGGTCATTCCTGCATGGTTCTGAATAGTTACATATTAAGAAAAATTCCGGTGTATGAATGAGACGGGGGGAAGGCTTCGGATGTCAGTATTCTGAACTCATGCCCTCTTCTTATCATTTCCTCGCCGAGCTCA
>DGVE01000213.1 GCA_002395865.1 Lachnospiraceae bacterium UBA4292
AAAACCTCAGCTGGGGAGTGTTCAACCGATCACTCTCCCACGCCGAGGCTGATGAGATAAATATTCACGCCAAAATAGACGAGCTGATGGCGCAGGACGGCGCAGCGTACGACGCGCCGAATATCATGTTCTACACGGTCATCTGTCTGGTCAGCAATGCCTGCCACAGTGTGATAATAGAAAAACAGCCTGTGGATCTGGAGACATATAAGCCGTATCTGTATAACGCCATAAGAAGCGTTATAAGTATGCACCGGTTATGACTGACCCTGCCTGAAGCATCTCTTGACCTTGAAATCCTCGGTCTCCGCGCACAGCATATAGAGAAGGGTCAGTACCTTTCTCTGCTGCATACTGCCTATGATCACAGCCCTGCAGCGCGTCTTTGATCCCGCCTTGGCGAGTGAGAGCATCTCGATCTCCACGTCCAGGTCGGCGCACAGGCCTTCTATACCGGTGAAGACCTTGGTCTCATTGTCATAGACGCAGGAGAACTCTATGTGATCGTGATCCTCCTCGCAGGTGAAATCCTTCTCGAAGTTTATCCCGCAGTTATCGTCCGGCGAGAAGTTCCTATGCGTATTGTCAAGAGTCATCCTGTACTGGAACTGGCGGCTTATGAGAAGCATATGTCTTATATAAGCCCTGTAATACGGCAGGAGATCTACATCTATTCCGGCACAGTTATTAGCGATGACCTCCGCCTCGCGCTCCGGACGGTAAATCTTTCCGCCCTGCTCTGCCTTTGCCCTCGCAATATTTCTTGAAAGCTCCATTCGCTGTGTGAAAAGCCGCCGCATCTGCGCATCCACACTGTCGATCTGTGCCCTTATCTGTGTAAACATCCCTACCTCCAGTCCGGCCTGTCGCTACGCTTTACTATGCTGTCGCACACTATCTGCGTACCTGCCGGATCAACATATTCCTTCCCTATGATCAGATCACCTATCTCCTTCGCCTCTATCCTGCCGGATGAGGGGTTTAATACGCTGTCGATCCTGCTGTCGATCTGCGCGTCCGCCTTCGAATACTCGAAGGAGTAGGTCGTGTTGATGAGCTTGCAGTTCTTCATCACGAGGTTATCCACGTAGCAAAGGCCCTGAAGGCTCTCCACGACGCAGTCGATCAGTGTGACATTCTTCGAATTCCACGCAAGATACTCACCCGTGATATACGAATCTATTATCATCACGTTCTCGCAGTTCCAGAAGGCGTCCTTCGAGAGAAGCTTCGACTTCCTTACGGTGACATTCTTACAGCCGTCGAAGCAGTAATTGCCAACAAGGCGAAGGTCTTGCACATCCACATCTGTGCAGTTCATCATGAAATAGTCACCCTTCGCGCTGACCCCGTCGAGCTTAACATCGTCGCAGCTCCACAGTGTCTCCTGCGCGTGCGGGAGATCGACACCCCTAAGTGTCAGTCTCTTGACCCTTCTGAAGCCCTTGGGCGCCTCGTAAATGGTCTCCTTCAGCTCCACATCCTCCGCATACCATATACCGGCCCTGGCCATCTCCAGAAAGGCGCACTGATCTATCCTGATATTCTTAGAATACCACAGAGGATACTTCCACTGAAACGAAACACGGCAAGCATCCACATTTTCGGAATGCTTGAGAGGGGATTCGCCATCAGCAAATATACAGTTACAAAGTCTCACATCCTTCTGAGCAAACAGAGCTCTTTCTCCGGTAAATCTCTTCTCGCTATACTCCATATTACTCCTTCCCGGCTATCGCCTCGTCAAGTGTCCTCCACGACAGTACCGCGCACTTCACGCGCGCAGGCATGCGCGATATGTTCTCCAGTGCCCCTGCCTCCTCGAGCTCCTCTATCTCCTCTTCGGTGGCCTCGGACTTGATCATCTTCATAAAGAGACCGCACAGTCTTCTCGCCTCCGAGAGCTCTCTGCCGATGATCATGTCTATCATGATGTCTGCGGAGGCCTGCGATACGGCGCAACCGTCCCCCGAGTAGGAAGCGTCGCTTATCACGCCGTCATTTACCTTAAGCATCAGCAGTATCTCATCGCCGCAGCTCGGATTCACCCCCTCTAAAACTATGTCTGGACTGTCCATATCGCTCTTGTGAAGCGGATGCAGGTTGTGGTCGGTTATGACCTCATTGTAAAATGTTCTATCTTCCATATCCCATCAAGCTCCTGATAGTATCGAGTCGGTTCAGGAATCTGTCCGCCTCCGAAACTGTGTTGTAGAAGGCGAAGCTGACCCTTGAGGACGATCTGACACCGAGGTGATCCATCAGCGGCTGCGCGCAGTGATGCCCGGCCCTTATGCACACACCTGCCTCGTTCATGATCGAGGAGACATCGTGAGGATGCACTCCGTCCACCGTAAACGCTATTATACCCTCGTGATGCTGCGCATCCTCCGCGCCTATGACATTAACACCATTTATGCTCTTCATACCCTTTAAGGTATGCTCCGTGAGTGCGCGTTCCTGAGCCATGATAAAGTCAAAGCCCAGACTGTTTATGTATTCGATGGCCGCCATAAGTCCAACGGCGCCGCCCACATTTACCGTGCCGGCCTCGAATTTGTGAGGCACCTCGGCATATCTCACTCTGTCCCAGTGCACGGTCTCGATCATCTCGCCGCCCTGCATGAAGGGCTCCATGGAGTTAAGGAGCTCGTACCTCCCCCAGAGCACACCTATGCCCATGGGCGCGAGCATCTTATGTCCCGAAAACGCCAGCAGGTCCGCGCCGAGTTCAGAGACCGATGTAGGCATGTGCGGCACCGACTGTGCGCCGTCACACACGACTATCCCGCCGTTTTCGTGCACCATGTTCGCAAGCTTCCTGACGGGATTCACCCGCCCGAAGACATTAGACACGCAGGTGATGGCCAAAAGCTTGGTCTTATCGGTTATCGCCTCCGCGATCGCCGTATCCGAAAACGTTCCGTCAGGCTCGCATTTTAAGCACTTTAATACAGCGCCCGTCTTCTGCGCCACCATCCTCCACGGAAGGAAGTTCGAGTGGTGTTCCATGATGCTCACGGCTATCTCATCACCCGGCTTCAGATTATTCATTCCGTATGAATACGCGACCAGATTCAGGCTTTCCGAGGCATTTCTTGTAAATATTATCTCATTATCCTTTGCGCCGATAAAGGCAGCCGCACACGCTCTTGCCCTCTCGTACTCGGCCGTGGCCTGCTCGCTCAGGGAATACACGCCCCTGAACGGGTTCGCGTTCTGCGTCTCGTAGTACCTTCTTACTGCGGCCATCACGGACGCAGGCTTCTGCGTAGTTGCGGCATTGTCCAGATACGCCACCTCATCGTTTAAGATGGCGAAATCCTCCCTTACCCGGTAGATATCTCTATTCATCAGAGCTTCCTTTTAAATGTTCACTGAATTCTCTGCGAAGCTTTTCATCATCTATCTTCGCTATAACGCTCTCGAGCTTCGCGGCAGAGAGCATCCTTGTGGCTTCCTCGCGGGACAGACCCCTCGTACCCATGTAGTAGAGCATCTCCTCATCGGCCTGCCCTATGGACGCGCCGTGATTGCCCTCGACATCCTCCTCCGCGCAAAGAATAAGCGGTACTGTCCTGTTCACGCACTCGTCCGAGAGCATGAGGACCTCTTCCTTCTCGTTGCCCACGGCTCCCGAGCAGCCCTTCTTGAAGTCGATGGTACCGCGCAGTACCTTGACCGCGCCGCCGTCCAGACTTCCGCCGAAATTCATCACGGTGTTCGTGCGTCTTCCGAAGTGGTCCGACACATAGTTCATGTCGAGAAGACCCGATGCATTCCTGTAACCCGTGTTTGATATGAACTGTGCGGCTTTTCCGTCAAGTCTCGTGTACACACCCGAGCGATTGTCGCCACTTCCGTCAAATATCTGGAAGAGCTCTACGCATGCGGCTTCATCCGCCCTGGTGCCTATATCGTTGCAAATGCCCGCGCCGCCGCGGATATACTGTATCAGTCTTACGTGTGAAGAAGCCTTCGCCTCAAGCTTTGTTGAAAGCAGCAGCTCGCTGCCATCCTCACCGTCTATGACCTGCACCACGGTGATGAACTGCCCCGGAGCCGCGTCCACATGGTATGCAAGCGCATTTACACCGTCCGCGGTGATATCGAAACGTACTAAAGCCGAGGCATCCTTTGTGCTTATCGTCTCGCACTTCGCGCAGCTTTTTATGAGAGCGTCATATTCGGCCCCCATACCGGTCCTCATATCAGAGTGGTCGCTTACGCTTACGACAGCGTCTCCGCTTACGCTTACGACAGCCTCTCCGGTGACTGAAGGTATATCCGCGAATGCCTCATTTACCCTGAGGTGGTTCCAGGTCGCGACCGGCAGGTGATTTATACTTATCTTACTCATATCAACCGATTGCCCCCTTCATCTCAAGACGTATAAGATTATTCATCTCTGCAGCGTACTCCACGGGAAGCTCCTTCGATACATTCTCCGCAAATCCGCTGACGATCATTGCCCTCGCGTCCTCCTCGGACAGGCCCCTGCTGCACAGGTAGTAGACCGCATCCTCACTTATGCGGCCGATGCTCGCCTCATGTCCTATATCCGCGTCCTTCGTGCGTATATCCATGGCAGGTATCGTGTCTGAGCGTGATATATCATCCACCATGAGCGAGGTACAGGAAACCGATGAGCGGCTCCTCTTCGCCGCCTTCGTCACCGTGACTTCACTTCTGAACGTGTTGATTCCGCCGCCCTTTGATATGGAGCGCGAATTGACCACCGAGCTGGTGTCGGGAGCGTTATGGATGACCTTAAGACCGGTATCCAGATCCTGTCCCTCCCCCGCAAATGTGACCCCGGTGAACTCGCATTTCGAGCCTGCGCCGTTTAATACCGTGGTAGGATACAGATATGACACGTGGGAGCCGAATGAACCCGTCACCCACTCCATCCTTGCGCCCTCCGAT
Source organism: Lachnospiraceae bacterium UBA4292 (assembly GCA_002395865.1). Classification (GTDB taxonomy): domain Bacteria; phylum Bacillota; class Clostridia; order Lachnospirales; family Lachnospiraceae; genus UBA4292. Next base: position 4,927 of record DGVE01000213.1, read on the forward strand.
ACCACAGCGCGCTTTGAGTTTAAGTTGTACATATTCTTCGACCAGTTCTCTATGGTCGAATAACGAAGCCTTGCGTTTTTGCCCACATAGAGCTCCACGCAGCCCGCATGAAG
>DGVE01000175.1 GCA_002395865.1 Lachnospiraceae bacterium UBA4292
TCGCAGGCCACGCGGCTCATGGGATCCTGCTCGAGCAGAGCATCCAGTATCGCGTCACTTATCTGATCGCATATCTTGTCGGGATGTCCCTCTGTAACGGACTCCGACGTAAAAAATCTTCTCTCCATTATACTGCTCTCATTCTGAAGCGGCGGGCCTCCCTCTCATTGTCCACTCTGGCAATGTCGGCGCCCAGACCTCTCAGCTTTTCAACAAAATTCTCGTAGCCTCTCTCAATATGAGAGACCTCGTCAACTATGGTGTATCCCTCTGCGGCAAGTCCCGCTATAACCATGGCCGCGCCCGCGCGCAGGTCGTTGGAGTTTACCTTCGCGCTCGAGAGCGAGCTCACGCCGTCGATAATGGCCACATTTCCCTCGACCTTGATATTCGCGCCCATCCTTACGAGCTCATCCACATACTTGAAACGGTTCTCGAAAATAGATTCTGTAACGACGCTCGTACCCTCGGCAAGAGCAAGCACAACGGCCATCTGCGGCTGCATATCCGTAGGGAAGCCGGGGTAGGGAAGTGTCTTTATATGTGTGGAGCGCAGATGGTTGCGGCCGATGACTCTGACGGCATCGTCGTCCTCGACTATCTCGCATCCGATCTCGCGAAGCTTCGAGCTTATGGACTCGAGATGCTTCGGGATGACATTCTTGATAACTATATCGCCCTTCGTCGCTGCTGCGGCCATCATGAACGTGCCCGCCTCTATCTGGTCGGGTATGATGGTATAATCCGTGCCGTGCAGCGTGCTGACGCCGTTTATCCTTATGACATCGGTTCCGGCGCCCTTTATATTGGCACCCATGGCGTTAAGCATGTTGGCGACATCAACGACATGGGGCTCCTTGGCCGCGTTTTCTATGATGGTCTTGCCCTCCGCGGTGGATGCGGCGAGCATGATATTGATGGTAGCGCCGACAGAGACCATATCCAGATAGATATGAGCACCCGCAAGTCTGGCGCTGTGAGCAACGATCATACCGTTCCTGACCTTGATATCCGCACCCAGAGCCCTGAAGCCCTTTATGTGCTGGTCAATGGGACGGCTTCCGATATTGCAGCCGCCGGGGAGATCGACCTCCGCATGGTGATATTTGCCGAGAAGCGCGCCCACCAGATAGTAGCCGCCTCTGAGCTTCTGTATATAGTCGTTATTTACCATGGTCTTGTGGATGGTGCTTCCGTCAATGACGACCGTACCGCCCTCGCGCACCTCTACTGAGGCTCCTATTTCGCGGATGGCATCGAGCAGAAACTCGATATCCTGCACCATGGGCACATGTTCAACAGTCACGGGCTCATTTGCCATGACAGCACCGGCTAAGATGCCCAGAGCCGCATTTTTGGCTCCCGCTATCACGACCTCCCCCGAGAGGGGATTGCCGCCCTTCATAACATATTGGCTCATATTTAATGTTTACCTCGAATATGCTCTGACCCTTCGGACCAGCGCAGTAATAACAGGTGTTCCAAATATTTAGTATAACGCATAAAATCCCTTTTGTAAAGTCTCCTGATACCTCTCTACGGGCGGGATTTGTGATTTTAGCACGGAAAATGCGTTCTGTCAAGCCTGTTAATTCTTCCTCACCGAGTAGCCGAAGGTCCCGAGAAGCTCTCCGAGCCCGTAGTAGGAGCCGTGCGAGTACGCAACGAGCCCTGCTTTTTCGAGCTCAAGCTTTCCCTTCTCGTCCAGTATGCTCTCCTCCACGTCGCAGCACTCGACCTTCGCGATGAACATGTCGTGGCTTCCGAGCTCGATGACTCTGTCCACCCTGCACTCGAGACTCACGGGGCTCTCGGCGATCAGCGGCGCCTTGATCACTGCCGCATCCTGCCTTGTCAGGCCGCAGAGTTCGAACTTGTCCACATCCCTGCCGCTCTTTACGCCGCACATATCGCACGCGCGAACGAGCCCGGTCGATACGAGATTGATGGCAAATTCGCCTGTGCTCTCTATTATGGAGTGGCTGAAGCGCTCCTTCCTCACGGAAATGCTGACGAGCGCAGGATCGGAGCACACCGTGCCCGCCCATGCCACAGTTATTATATTGTCCCTTGTTCCGTCGCCGCAGCTCACCATCACCACGGGAACGGGGTTTAAAAGGTTGGCTCCGCGCCATATCTGTTTAGCCATATCCTCTACCCTGCCTTTCCTTTATCTGACCATCTCCGAAAGGGCCTTCGAGATGGCAGGTATCATCTGTTTCTTGCGTGACACCATACCGGGCACCAGCACACTTCCGTCTGTGACAGTTCCGAATGCCGCCTCTGCCGCCGCAGCCGCTCCGTTTCCCGCGAACAGAAGCTCCGTGTCCTCATCCATAATGGATGTCATCATGAAATAGACCATATCGAGTCCGTTCTTCTTCGCCGCCGAGGGAAGATATCTCTTCATCTTCTCGCGGATAGCGCCGAGCTCGTCCTTACTCATGGAATTTATCTGTCCCACACCGATGTGCAGCTCCCCGAGAGCGAACTCCTTGAAGTCCTGATGGAGTATGTCCTCCGCACTCATCTGCGAGAACTCGCTTCCCGCCGTGAACATGTCGTGGGCGTATTTTTCGAGATTTATACCGGCAATGGGTGCGAGCTTGGCCGCAGCCGCCCTGTCGTGGTCCGTGCAGGTGGGTGAACGGAAGAGCAGCGTATCGGAAATGATCGCGGAGCAGAGAAGACCTGCGATTTTCCGGTCGACGGGAACCTTCACCTCCTCGTACATGCGAAAGATTATGGTGGCGGTACAGCCCACCGGCTGGTTCCTGAAATATATCGGGCTGCTGGTCTGCATGTTTCCGAGACGGTGGTGATCGAGTATCTCGAGTATCCTCGCCTGCTCCATACCGTCGCAGGCCTGGCTCAGCTCATTGTGGTCGACCAGTATGATCTGTTTTCTGTGAGCTCCCATCAGGTTTCGTCTGGAGAGCATGCCCATGTAATTGCCGTGGGAATCGAGCACGGGAAAATCCCTGTGGCGAAGCTTCGCCATGGTGTCCTGTATCTCATCCACCGCATCGTCCGTCCTGAAGCAGACGATATTGTCCTTCGTCATGAAATACTCCACGGGCATGCTCTGCGCGATGAGTCTCGAGACCATGTATGTGTCGTGCCTGGTCGTAATGATGATGCAGCCCCTGTCCTCGGCCATCTTCTTTATCGTGGCTGATATCGGCACTCCGAGGCATGATATGATCATTCCCGCTCCAAGCTCAAGAGCGCACAGCTGCGTCTCGTAGCGGTTGGCCATTATGACTATATCGCCCTTCTTTATGTAATTCTCCTCTATGTCTGGGCCCGCCGCAGCCACCATCACCTTGCCCTCGGGGCAGAGCTGCTTAGCGTCTCCCACGATGAGCTTTCCGTCGATGGTCTCCAAAATGTTCCTGACAGTGGTTCCTGCGAGGTGAAGTATGGTATTGTCCACCTCCATGTAGGAGTTGGCTATGTCCTGGATGGTTATGACTCCCGCGAGCTTCTTCTTTCTCTGCACGGGCAGCGTGACCACCTGCTTCTCCTTCATGATCTCCCAGGCCTTCTTAAGGCTTATGTCGGGGTTTATCGCCTCCGTGCGGCGATAATCCACATCGCTCACCTGGGTGCCCACATTGTAGACCGTGTCGGGTTCTTCCACACCGAAATAGTTCAGCGCAAACTCGGTCTCCCGGTTTATCTTGCCGGCTTTCTTCGCCACGAAGCGATTGCCCTCGAGCTTGTTCTTTAAGTTCGCGTAGCATATGGCCGAGCAGACCGAATCGGTATCGGGATTTTTATGTCCGATGACCCAGACCTCTCTCATTTCATTATCCATTGTGTTTCTCCAAAAAAATATCCCATTCCCGATGCACTGCATGCGGAAATGGGACACGCTATATTACAGAAGCTGTATAACGTTAAACACGATCAGCGCCACTATAATGATTATGTCGAGCCAGATGAGTACGCCCATGATATTTTTGTGGGAGGAAATGACCGTGGTGAACTCATCGTAGCTTGAATGCAGCTCTTCAACTCTCTCCTCGGAGTACTTCATGGACCTGTAGAGCTCTGTGATGGTCCTGTCGTTGTTGTTTCTCTCGCGGTTGAGCTGCTTTCTGAGCTGATCCATGGTCTGGCTGCAGCTCTCTATGGCATCCTTGAACTCGGTGATGTTATCCCTTATGGCCACATAATCGATGGTAGTGAGGGCTTCATCCTTCTGGCGGACCTGCGCTACGAGCGCGGCGCTGTTCTCCGTCTGCTTGTCCATTCTGGTCTGGATGTCTGTGAGGAACTCCTTGTTCTTGTCGGAGACATTGCCGATGGCGTCGATCATCTCCTTCTGCTTCGCGAACTGAGCGGTGATCTCTGTGTAGATCTTATCCACCTGCTCCTGGATGTGAGCCGTGTCTCCGCCTCCGGTGACACTGACATTTCCGTTCTCGCCTGTGGAGACGGAGATGCCTGCCATAGCCTCCCTCACTGCGACATTGATGGCGTCCTGTATCTGATCGGAAAGGGCCTTGTCATTCGTCTTCTGCGCTGACATCGCCTCCTTTACCGCCTCAGCCACGATGGAGCGTATCTCCTCGGGATCCTGCTTGGGCATCGAATCTACGGCATCCTGAACATACTCGGAAACGATATCCTTTATCTTCTCCTCAGTAGCTCTCTCCTCATTCGCCTGCTTCTGCTCGCGGTTGCTCTGAACCTGCATCTTCATTGCATTTTCCAAAAGATTTGCCATAATGTCTCCTTTCGGGCTCCCACACCCTGTATCACATTATATGTTATATCCGGTAATCACTCTGCCTGAGCCTGAGTCTCTTCTGCTTCGGGCTCGTCAGTCGGAGCATCCTCCACAGGCTCGTCAGTGGGCGCCGCCTCCGGTTCATCCGTAGGTGCGGCCTCGGTCCCTTCCTCTTCGGTCGTGCCCGCCTGCTCCGTAACTCCCTCGGTCTGTGCCCCGGCTGTCGTCGCCGCCTCTGTCACTGCCTCGGTAGTCTCCTCCTCGGTCTCCTTGTCCCTGATGCCGGCCTGATCTCCGAGCATGAACGACGCGGAGGTATAGTCGGGTCTGGACTCTAAGTAATCCTGATATGCCTTGACGACTGCGCTGCCCACAAAATATGCGACTACCGCAACCGCCGCGAGAACGATCAGCCATGCGCACATCTTCGCTGCCGTATTCTTTCTCTTCTCGGACTTCAGGATCTTCTTCTTGTTCTTCTTGTACTCCTTGTACTGGTCAACCTTTTTACTGCTCATTACTTTACTTTGCCTTTCTGCCTGAAGACGGCACAGACCGCCCTCCTCACTATCATAACACAGCTTTATAAAAATTTATATACCAAATTTAAGAAAATTTCATTCATTTTTCACTATCAATCGAGCATGAGGCGGGCAGCTCCGTAGATGCCTGCGTCATTTTCAAGTGTAGCTATGTTAAATGAAGCCTTCTTCGGTATGATATGGCTGTATTTTTCGAAATAAGCGCTGATACCGTCGGTTAGTATCCTTCCCGCGCGAGATACACCGCCGCCTATTACGAAGGCATCGGGATCCACCGTATGCGCGATAAATGAGGACGCGAGGCCCAAATATCTGCACAGCGTGTCGACCGCCTCAAGAGCAAGAGCGTCTCCCGCCTTCGCCTCGTCAAAAACGGTCTTCGCGGAGAAGCCGTCGAGCCCTCTTAAGCTGCTGGGTCTGTCGGATGCCGCAAGAAGTCTCTTTGCGACTCTTACCACGCCCGTGGCGGACGCGTACTGCT
>DGVE01000172.1 GCA_002395865.1 Lachnospiraceae bacterium UBA4292
GTAGTAACCAGCAGATCAAACAGCTTGCAGGTATGCGTGGTTTGATGGCAGATACACAGGGTAACACCATCGAGTTGCCGATTAAATCAAACTTCCGTGAAGGTCTTGATGTATTGGAATACTTCATGTCCGCACATGGTGCTCGTAAGGGTCTTTCTGATACGGCGCTTCGTACAGCCGATTCAGGATACTTAACAAGACGTCTAGTTGATGTATCTCAGGAATTAATCGTTCGTGAGAGCGACTGCTGCGAAGGAACTGATAAAGAACTTCCGGGAATGGTAGTAGAAGCAATCGGATTTGGTGAACAGTCTATTGAATCACTTCAGGAACGTATCACCGGACGTTATGCTTGCGAATCCATCTTCGATAAAGACGGCAACATGATCGTTAAGAGAAATCATATGATTACTCCTCGCCGTGCAGAAAACATCATCAAGAATGGTGTTGACGAAAAGGGTGAGCCGATTACTAAGGTTAAGATCAGAACCGTGTTGACCTGCCGTTGTAAGGTTGGTGTTTGTGCAAAATGTTACGGTGCAAACATGGCGAGTGGTCAGGCAGTTCAGGTCGGTGAAGCAATTGGTATTATTGCAGCACAGTCCATCGGTGAGCCGGGTACACAGCTTACCATGAGAACATTCCATACCGGTGGTGTGGCAGGAAGCGATATTACACAGGGTCTTCCTCGTGTAGAGGAACTTTTCGAGGCTAGAAAGCCGAAGGGTCTTGCTATCGTTACCGAAATTGCCGGTGAAGTGGAAGTTAAGGATACAAAGAAGAAACGTGAGGTTGTTGTAACAAACAGAGAGACAGGTGAATCTAAGACTTACCTTATCCCTTACGGTTCACATATGAAGACAAAGATTACAAACGGAGCTTATCTTGAAGCGGGTGATGCTTTAACAGAAGGTTCTATCAACCCACATGATATCTTAAAGATTAAGAATCCACGTGCGGTTCAGGACTACATCATCAGCGAAGTTCAGCGCGTATATCGTCTTCAGGGTGTAGATATCAACGATAAGCATATCGAAGTTATCGTTCGCCAGATGATGAAGAAGGTTCGTATTGAATCTGCTGGAGATTCTGATTTGCTCCCTGGATCACAGTGCGATCGTCTTGAGGTAGAAGAATTAAATGAACAGTTGATCAAGGAAGGCAAAGAGCCTGTTGAATACAGCCAGGTATTACTTGGTATCACAAAGGCTTCACTTGCTACAAACTCATTCCTTTCAGCAGCATCCTTCCAGGAGACTACGAAGGTGCTCACAGAGGCATCCATCAACGGTAAGGTGGACAACCTTATCGGCCTGAAGGAGAATGTCATCATCGGTAAGCTCATCCCTGCCGGTACCGGTATGGACATGTACAGGGATGTTCACCTCTCTTCCGAGCTGGTCATCCCCGGCACCGAGGAGGAGATCGAGGAGCCAGAGCATGAGACCGACCCTGTCATCGAGGAGGCACTTGAGGTGCTCGAGGATGGCACGGAGGGTATCAATGACAGCTACTCGGACGACGACTACGACGAAGACGACGAGGACGATTACGACGACCTCGCGGATCCGGATGAGGCCTCTGAGGACGACTCCGACGAGGAGTAATCCTGCCACATACTTATTCAGCGGACGGCCATTCGGCCGTCCGTTTTTCTTTCTCGGTGGCCCTCCGAGGGCCAGGCCACACGGGAGGCTGTTGCTCCGGAACAGTGGCCCTCCGGGAGGCAGTGGCTCCGGAACAGTGGCCCTCCGGGGGTGTTGGCCATCACGGACGGTCGCGCCCGGTGAAAAAACCCCGGGGGACACGAGTCGCTGCGCTCTGACGGTCCCCCGGAGTATTTTCACCGATCACGCCCTGACTGTGGACAGCGCCACATGGTTCTGTGTATGATTCAGGGGACTTACAAAAATAATTCCTGAGCGGAAGTCAGCGCAGGGTTTGGAGCGAGGTTTTGTGGAGAGCGCTTGCGCTAGACGCAAAACCCCGGTCCAAATCCCGAGCCATGGAGCGAAGGATTTATTTTTGTGAGGCCCCGTGGAGGGCCACACTCTTGTTGCACACAGTTGCGCGGATTTTTAGGGCAAAGTGTCTGCCGGAGCGTACAAAATATGGCAAATTGTGTCAATTGAAGGGCGAAGAGAGTTGTGATATAATGGCAGCAGGTTGATAATGCGCAAATGGTTGCGCACTTCGTGAATCATAGGAAGGAAAGGTACAATGAGAAGGATAGGAAGACGAGTGGGAGCACTCATCGCATCGGCGGCGATGACGGCGGCTCTGGTGATACCTGCGGATATCGGTATCATGGCAGAAGAGACAGATAAGTCCGTGGACGTTCTTGGCATAGTGAATGCGGATTTTTCTGTGGGACCGTGGGATGAAGGAGCGGGATGGGCGAGTTCATTTAAAGAGTGGACGAAAAACAGTGACGAGGACAAGACAAATATAAAGGGAAGTAATGGTAATTATAATTATTATTCCGTGTCTGCGGACAATATCGCTACATTTTCACAGACTTTAACAGTTCCCACCGGTAGTTATGAGTTCAGCCTGACCGGAGACGGGGATAAAGCTGAAATATCACTTAGCCTCGGAGACTATACAGGGGAGGCTGTTGCGCTGGGTGGCTGGAACGTGGAGACGACTGCGACACTCAGCTGTACCTTGGAGGAAGAGACTGAACTTGCTCTGGTGATAAAGGCAGAAATTACGGAAGCCGGTGGCTGGGGAGATCTCTGGCAGCTTTCATACACCTATACCGCCCCTGACAGCGGATCGTTACCTGATGTTGAGCTTCCGGTGGGGCTTCAGAACGGAGACTTTGAGGACGGACTTTCAGGCTGGAATGCAGGTGAGAGCGGTTTTTCGGTGAAGGATAGCCAGGGGGGAAACAACTCGAAAAATCTGGATCTGTGGACGAGTAATGCAGAGGAGGTGGAGTTCTCACAGACATTTACGGTTGCAGAGGATGGAGATTATTATCTATCGTATTCCTTCATAGGAGATGCTGGAGATACAGGTCTTGCATTTTATGTAAACGGCAAAAAGATAGCGGATATCGCCGGAACAGGCTGGAACAACGGTGTCTGGACAGATGCGACGCTGGATGATGGTACATTTGCGCTTACGGCCGGTGAGGCGGTGACACTGTCGATAAAGGGTACCTATGCTGTGTGGGCAGCGATCGATAACATCGCCGTCACCAAGGCTGAGGAAGAGCCTGAACCCGTTGTGGAGAGGTCATTCGAGCTTGATGACACGCCCTGCACGGGGACGGCGGCGACTTCGGAAATATATGTGGAGCCGGTTGCGCTTACGAACGGGTTTATAACGGGTGCGGACATTTCCTCGTACCTGTCGATAGTAAACAGTGGCGCGACTTATAAGGATGCTGCGGGAAATGTCCTCGACGGCGCCGGCTTCTTCGGACTGTTGAAGAGTTCCGGCGTGAATTATGTGCGTATTAGAGTGTGGAACGATCCCACGGACGGAAACGGTCACGGCTATGGCGGCGGTAACTGCGATATAGAGGCTGCGAAGGTCATGGGTAAGCTCGCAACGGATGCGGGACTTAGGGTTCTCGTGGATTTTCACTGCTCAGATTTCTGGACCGACCCCGGCAAGCAGAATGCACCGAAGGTATGGGCTGATAAGAGCCTTGACCAGAAGGCGGAGGCTCTGAGGAACTATATTCAGACAAGCATCGAAGCACTTATCGATGCGGGTGTGGACGTGGGTATGGTTCAGGTGGGCAACGAGACCACCTCGGGCTTTTGCGGGGAGAGCAGCATGGCGAATATGTGCACGCTTTTCAAGGCGGGCAGCGAGGGCGTCATGGCGGCCGAGGAGTCGAAGAGCGTTCATATCATGATCGCTATACATCTGACAAACCCCGAGAAGGGTAACTTCTCAAATTACGCAAAGAGTCTTAAGGATAACGGTGTTACGTACGATGTGTTCGCGACCAGTTATTATCCTTACTGGCACGGCACGCTGGAGAATTTAAAGACCCAGCTGAATACGATCGCCACCACGTATGGTAAGTACGTGATGGTGGCAGAGACATCTTATGTGAGAACACTTGAGGACGGCGACGGACACGACAACACCATCAGCTCGGGCGAAGGCCTTCCCTATGAGGTGAGCGAGCAGGGGCAGGTTACGCATATAAGAAATGTGATAGATGCAGTCAAAGGCGTATCCGACAGCAAGGGAATCGGTGTGTTCTGGTGGGAGCCTGCATGGATACCCGTAGGAAATGTGGCCGCTGCCGAGGATCCTGAGACTGTAAAGGCGTCAAATAAGCTCAAGTGGGAAAAGTTCGGCTCGGGCTGGGCAGCATCCTACGCAGGTGATTATGATTCAGGCGCCAAGCAGTGGTACGGCGGAAGTGCAGTGGACAACGAGTCATGGTTCGATTTCGACGGCCGGGCGCTTGAGTCGATAAATGTGTACAATTATGTCCGCTTCGGAACGACTGCAGTAAACGCGGTAAGCGGAGTAAACGATATCAGTATGGAGGCGGTTGAAGGAGACGATATACTCCTCCCGACGGTTCTGGTATCATATCTTAAGGACGGAAGCGCCGGACCCGATGTGACAGTGGTGTGGAACAGCGATGAGGTCGATGCGGTATCCGGCACAGGTGTGTTCACCATTACCGGTACAGCGACGGTCGATGATCAGGTATTTGACGTGACCTGTACGCTCACCGTAAAGCCGTTAAACCTTTTGGTCAACGGAAGCTTCGAGGACGGTGAGACCGGTTGGACGATCGAAAGGACGAATGCAGCAGATAAGGTTGTTGCAGACTCAAACAATGTGCATGACGGTGCAAAGACGTTCCATTTCTGGAGTGATTCCGAACAGTCATTTTCGGTCAGCCAGACAGTAAAGCTGGCTCCGGGTAAATATGTCTTCGGAGGCTATTTCGAGGGAGAGGCGAATGTAAATGGCAAGATAACCGCGGGAAACGACAAGGAGGCTGATTTCACTCTGACGGGATGGAACAACTGGCAGAATCCCGAAATCGAATTCGAGCTCACCGAGGAGACAGAGGTATGTGTGGGCTTTGCCACAGCGTATGTGCCGGGTGACTGGGGCGGCTACGACGATATGTACCTGTACAGAACGGGTGATATCGACACCGAAGAAGGCGGAGAAGAAGGCGGAGAAGGTGGCGACGATATCGTAGACAACAGCAATCAGTACAGTTGCGAGACCGCACAGCTCTCCTATGAGAAGAACAGCGGCGTGGACATGCTCGGAGTGTTCCACTACGCGATAGACGACACGAAGACGAAGGACAATTTCGTGGAGGCGCAGATCGCTACTGCGGCTGAGGCGGGTTCGACTGCAGAGCCTGTATTTGCCACGATCGGAGGGTCGAATATCAGAACCGAGACGGGAAGTCTGAAGCTCACAATCCTTGCGCCCTACCTGGATACGCTGGACGACGGCAATTATACTTTGAGAGTGGTATTTACAGACGGTCACATCGATGTGCCTCTTAAGATAACGCCCGCAAAGACCGGTACGGATGATAACACGGATGATAACGCCGACGATAATACCGACGACAATACGGATGGCAACAACACCGACAATAATACTGACGACAATACTGACGACAATACGGACGACAACAACACCGACGATAATAACACAGACGATAACACTTCGTCCACGGGGGGCTCAGGAGGAAACCCTGACAACGTAGCCAATACGGCGGATCACGCGAACGGGTGGCTCTTCACGGTGATAGTCATCGCAGGCGCGGCTATGATCATGGCAGCACCTAAAAGAAAAACTGTAAAGAACAGGTAATACACGAAAGCAAGGAAAAGCGGTCCACGGGGCCGCTTTTTCGTTTTTTATAATAACTTGTTGGACATCTGTTGGACGGGGCGCGGTATACTGCGCCCCGTAAGCGTATAAATGGCTTAAAATAATTCATTTTCAGTAGATAAACAACATAAGGGAGGGTACAAAAATGCCAATACTTAGACAGACCCCGCAGCAGATGGCTGAATATTTTATGGGGGCTTTCGGAAAGGACTATCAGGAGGACGCTCTGAAGCCTCTTAATAATCTGAAGGAGAAGTTAGAGGAAAAGTTTAGTGAGAAGGCGAAGGATCATCCGGGGCGCAAGGCCGCAGCCAACATTAACAGCCTGCTACAGCAGCTTATGACTCTTAAGCAGAACGAGAACAGCGACAACTTGGAGCTCAAAGAAGGTCTGAAGCGCGGCGCCGAGCAGAATTTGGAGCAGCTCGAGGAGAACCTGATGAATCTCGGCGAGCTGTACATGCAGGAGGGTAAGGATAAGGACAACAAGCCGAGCAGGGATATCGGCGAGAAGAATTTTATAAAAGATTACGGTCCTGATATCAATGAGATCAACAAAAACTCGCTTTCCAAGTCCGGAGCGCAGTGGATCGAGGAGGTCCAGAGGGAAGTAGATAAGGATGGAACGGTATCGAACGATCAGCTGGCAAAGATCATTGCGGTGAGACATCTGTCGGACGCGGTGAGAGGCAATGCCGCAAACTTAAAGAACAGACAGATCAGCGCGCTTGAGCTTAACCGTTATATGGGCAAGCTGACGGAGTCGAGACATTTCAGGGATTTCTGCGTCAAATACAGAAAAGACTATAATGTGAAGGATATAACGAAGGGGCACGGCGGAATGCTGCAGGATAAGCTGGCGAAGTTTGCCCGGAGAGAGCCTGAACTCAATCCCTCGTACGACGGCGCCGAGATCGATCCCCTCTTCTCCAGATACATATCTCCCGATGCCAGGGACAGGAAGGATCATGTGGCTATCGGCAAGCTCGAAGAGGTAAAGACCGGAGCCCAGATAATCGAGGGGGTGCAGAACACATTAAAGTCCGGGAAAAAGATGAATATTCGTGATCTTCTGACCATCATTGCCGCAAGACAACTCTCGGGCGCAGTGCGCAACAAGAAGGATAATCTTACAAAGACCTATATCAGTCCGGACGAGCTGGGGACCAAGATCGGTGCGCTTATGAACGACCCGGCATATTCCAAGTTCAGGAACAGGGTGAATGAAGGTCTCAAGGATGATGATTACGACGATATCATAAGGAAGGGACATGCGGGCGGAATAGAGGATATCTTCAATGAATGTGTAGACAGGGCATATGACGTCTCGTCGAAGGACAGGAAGTATTCCGAGCTTGATGACATGAACGATGTGCTGATGCCGGAGAATAATACCTACGCGAAATATTTCGCAAATAACAGGCGCGATTTCGCTTCCGAGAAGCATCTCGAATACCTGGACAGTATTTTTGAGGCGGCGCCCGACAGAGAGAAGATCCAGATGACACATGCGGCTAAAATGGCTGCCGCACTGAAACTTTCTACCGAGAAAAAGGAGAACAGAAAGCCTGATAAGTTCAATGAGCAGGAACTGTTAAAGACCGCAAAGCAGATATATGACGATCCCGCGTTCAAACTTGCATGTCGCAACAAAAAGGCAATGCAGGAGATGTGTAACGGAAGACCGAACGCCCTTATGGACAAGGTAAATGAAATAAACAGGAAGTTTTCGGAGTGGGAGGACGCGGATGATATGAATCTGCCCGGCTTCAATGAGCTTTGTAAGAAGATCTCCGGTGAGACGAAGATTCTCGAGCCGAAGCATCAGGACAATATCGAAAAGAGCAGCGCGCTCTACGAGGCAGCACTAAAGGCAGAGATCCCTGACAATGTCACGGGCAAGAGGAAGCTGCTCCTTGAGAAGAGGGCAGAAAAGGAGGCACTGGAGAAGGCACATGCCGATGAACTCGAAAAAGTAAAGGCGGAGGCCATGTCCTCATACGGTCCCAAGCATCAGGCCATGCTTAAGGCACTCGACATGCACCGCAAGGGCCCGAACCCGTCCACTGCCATGAACCTGGTCGATAAGATCGTGGATTACCAGACAGGCAAGGAGAAGGGATTCAGATCCGAGGAGAAGAACCGGAGATTTGATGAGTCGATGGAGCTGCTCGGAAGACTCACAAGGGGTACGGAAGCACGGGATATCTTCCTTGCACAGGTCAAGAAGGTGAATGACGCGAGGGGCTTGAAGCCCGGTGACGCGGGATACCGCACGGCTGAATCATATCTGCCTAAGATCAGGGCCGTATCGTTAAAGGGAAAGCTGTTCAATAATGGATTGGACAATGAGATTGGTGATCTTGAGGCTGAGATCAATGAGGATGAAGTCGATCACGGAGACGAAGAGCAGATAGGTGAAGGTAATGAGTCCCGCTATGCTCATGATGACGAGAAGTCCGAAAACGGTGAGGAGAAGGAAGAGGATGCGAAGTCCGAAGCCGGCGATGACGATGACTACGACTATGAGGCCGAGATAGAACGCATACAGAAGAGTGTACAGGAGCAGATCCGGAAGGCTAAGGAAAGACAGCAGGCTAAGCTGGAGAGCGGAGAGGAAGAGCCCGAGCTCTTTATCTAAGCCCCGAAGCGAAGGATTTATTATCGGGAGCAAAATTAAAAACCGGCCGGTGATCTCACCGGCCGGTCCTGCGTTTATGTATTTAACCGAGATCAGAACTTACCTGCCTTGGCAGCCTCCTCGATCGAAACGGCTGTAGAAACAGTCATGCCGACCATGGGGTTGTTGCCGGCGCCGATAAGACCCATCATCTCTACGTGCGCAGGAACTGAAGAAGAACCTGCGAACTGAGCGTC
>DGVE01000107.1:0-3996 GCA_002395865.1 Lachnospiraceae bacterium UBA4292
GAGCCGCCGTTCATATTGAAAGAGTAGAAGCTGTAATAGTTCTCCTTCTGTTCTCCTCTTCTCGTGACGTATGCCAGATCGTTTATGATGCCGTCATCGTCGCTCGTGAGCCCCAAATAGGGTATACATACATATTTGCTGTCTGTGGATCCCGCCGAAGGCAGCTCCACCTTCACCGTGGACACATAGATCCCGGGCAGCCTGAATGCGCCGTTTTGTCTGTTATACTCGTTTATACGGTTATATGTGACGGAAAGGATATCTCCAGCAGCATACCCACTCAACATATCATATTCGGGTGCGGAATACGCCGTTTCCGGGAGCTCGTTCCATTTTCCGTTCTCGTAGACGGAACCCACATATCCCTTCAGATATGTAAATCCGTTCTGATCATCGTTGAATTCCACCTTTAGGTGCACATCGTTGTTGAACTTGATGGTTCCGCCCCGGCTCAGATCTCCTCCGTTGATACCGCCGGCGCTGTAACCGCCTTTCAGCTGCGAGAACAATTCGGATACCGATGAATTGTAGACGATGCTCCTTATCGGGCTCAGCTTCTCCTCTATCGGAGGATAAAACAGCCCGTAGCCCGCAAATGCGCACACGGTCAGAAGCAGCGATGATGTTATGATGGCTCTGGCCCTCATGCCGGTCCCGGCCTCGGAATCTATCTTCACATCATACCGCGCTCCCGAATACATGACGAGCTGCCTGGCGCTCACCAAAGCCATTACAGGTATTATGGCCAGAAGCAGGTACGCTATATCGGGCATGCTGCCGCACAAAAACATGCCGAGCAGATAGAGAAGAAGTATGCCTATGACAGGCTTCATTGTCTTCTCGAGCGCGGTAAATACCGAAGCCACCCCGCACATCGGAAAAAGCAGCATAATGAGAGCCAGATTTCCCTCCGACTCCCCGAAATACATCTCCTGATAGGTGTTTATGTTCAGGCCGTAATATGAATTATAGCCTATACCTATTCTGGAGACGATATAGTGCGCGCTGTAGGCAAATCGGGACACCAGTACAAGACAGATGGTGACGAATATGCTTGCCAGTGCGTATTTCGCGTAGATATTTCCGCGAACCACCACATAGAACGATGTGCATATGGCGCAGACGGCTATAAATACCACAAGGTCGCTGCATTCAAAGAAAAAAGCGCGCGAAAAACAAAGATGCACTCCGAACACCGAGAGCACCACACAGATCAGGTTGAGAATATGATCAAAGGTATTCAGTTTTGAAGAGCCGTGTCCGCCTCCGCGGACAAACAGGCTTATGGGGCCGAGGCCGTATTCCTCTGGCGACACCGCCGTCTTCTTCACGTTTACCTCCAACAAAGCGATCCGGCCGATCCGAGGGCAATATATGCCGCATCTCTTCTACCGTATCGTAAACACAAAATCCTTCAAAGATCCCGCCACATCCTCGCAGTCGATCATGACTGTGCCTGAGCCGGCCTTCTCATCCGACTTACCGGTAAAAAACACATACCCCGTCATGCCTGCCAAGGCCTGTTCCTGTCCCGGGATGAGCTTATATCTGCTGCTTATAAAACATATCTGCCTGAAGCCGGCTGACGCGTTCAATCCGTCAAACAGTATCTCCGGATCGTACGGAGCAGACTTGATATTCAGCAGTTTCGACATGCCCTCCGCTATGTCATCGCTGCTCTCGACGTGGAGCCGTCTTGGCTCGGCATCGAAGTACTCTATTATGAGCGAGTTGCCCGTATTTACCGCCGCCTGCGCAAGAGACGCCGCAGTCGTGAGCATGGCCGAAAACTCCGCCTGTGAGTCACAGCATATATCGATCACTATGGCTGTGGTATCTATGACAGGCATGGAGTAATCCTTTATCATGACCTTTCCTGTCCTGGCAGTCATCTTCCAGTTCGCGTGGCTGAGCGCGTCTCCCGGAACGTACTCTCTGGTGCGGAATATCTCACCGGGATCGTCGCCGGGGCGGTCCTCGTAATACCTTCTCTGTACCGTGTCCTTGCCGAAGACATCCGCGTTCTCCTCCGGTATGATACCGGTGTTTATGTGCGCCGAGCGGTCAATGGTATTGATGTCCAGAAGCTTCGGAAGGACTCTTATATCATGTGACTCCTTCGCGAATTTAAGCTTCGCAAAGAAAAGTCCAAGCGGGTCGAATATCCCTGCATGCTCAGCAGTTACCTTAAGAACACCGCAGCAGTCCGGATAGATCTCCGCCCTGAAGCTCTCCGAGGTAAAGGGCGGCACCGAAAAGGGCACGTCCACCCTGCTGCTCTCCTTCGCCTGCGAATAGTGGAACTTAAGCCTCACCCTTCCGCTTATAACAGGCAACAGTCCGGAATTCTTTATCCTAAAGCATACCGGCACCGTGTCTCCGGCTACAACAGCCTCCGGCAGCTGCTCAGTTTTGATCTTCACCGCCATTTTCTGAAGCAGCGTCACGACTGTAATAACAGGCACCAGCATAAGAAGAATAGCCACCATGATCGTCGGTGACGCTTCAAGGTAGGCTATTCCCATGTAAAACGATGCTATAAGAAGTGCAATGTAAATAAGTATTCTACGCAGCATAACGCTCCTACCTAGACGAGATGCGCGGCTTCTCCACGCCTGCGAGTATATCCGCGAGTATCTGCGCGCGGTCGAGATGCTTCATCCTCGCGCCCGCTCCCATTATCACTCTGTGGGAGATAACATCGGAGAACACATATGCCACATCCTCCGGTATCACGTAGTCGCGTCCGGACAGAAAAGCCTTCGCGCTTGCCATCTTACACAGGCAGATACCGCCTCTCGGGCTCGAACCGAGCTCCAGGTATTCGTTGTTTCTCGTGGCATTCACGAGAGTAACTATGTACTTGAGGACCTTCTCGTGGATGTATACGGAATCGACCATCTCCTTCATTTTCAGAAGTGATGCCTTGCTCAGTACCTGCTCCACAGTCACCTCATGCCCCGCGCGCTTTGATACGAGTATCTTCAGCTCGTCATTGCCCGAGGGATAACCGATCTTGAGCCTGATCATGAAACGGTCGAGCTGCGATTCAGGGAGGAGCTGCGTACCCGCGGAGCCCGAGGGGTTCTGGGTGGCTATGACCGTAAACGGCTTGTCCATCTCGTACGATATGCCGTCGATACTTACCTTGCCCTCCTCCATTACCTCCAGAAGCGCGGACTGCGACTTCGGTGAGGTCCTGTTTATCTCATCCGCGAGGAAGAGGTTGCAGAAAATGGGACCGGGTCTGAACACCATCTCGTCCTTTTTGGCGTCATACATGGAAAAGCCGGTGACGTCCGAAGGAAGAACATCGGGTGTGAACTGGACTCTGGAGCACTCAAGTCCCATAGCTTTTGAAAAGGCTGTGGCCAGGGTGGTCTTGCCGAGTCCGGGGATATCCTCTATGAGAACGTGTCCTCCCGCGAGCACGGCGCAGAACACCTTCTCTATAACGTGTCTTTTTCCTATGACGACCTTTTCAACTTCATTTATGACCCTCTCGGCCAGTTCATAGTAGTCCATTGTAAGTAAGCAGCAGGCATGGTGCACACGGGTGTCATGCCTGCGCGGCACCCGCGGAAGTCTGATCAAAGACGTCAGACTTCATAAACTGTTATCTATCCAGCAGCTCCATAAGCTGCTTAAGTTTTTCATCGCTGTCACATGCGTTCTCAAACGCAGAGTTCACGTCACCGGTGATACGCACGATATCCTCAGACTCCCCGATATCGTTCATCAACTCGGATGCGGTGGAATTCAGACGACCGGTGTGTATCCTGTAGCCGTCAGACGACTCGACTATGTAGAATCTGGCCAGGGACGGAGCAGGCGTGTCGATATTAACGAACCTGATCTGCGAAGCGACATACACTATGAACTCACCCCTCTTTACTCCATGATACATGTAGAAATCGAGATCCGAATAGCTCTCAACTATCTCGCCCTTGAGCTCGATTTCCTCCCTTATCTTGCTCGAGAGGCTCGATACATCGC
>DGVE01000107.1:4073-6923 GCA_002395865.1 Lachnospiraceae bacterium UBA4292
CGGCAGCGTCTCCGTCAGCCACTGCGGCGTAGTAATCGGCTATCAGCTGTGCAACATCCGTATCAGTGTCAATGACGGTCGTACGGGGATCCTTCGTCTCAGTCTGCCCGGGCTCCGAATGTGTAGGTGTCTTCGGGTCGTTATCCGTCCCACCATCTGGAGTGGTCTCGGGGTCGATGTGAGGAAGCGTCACGATATGTGTCTCGGGGTCGTACACTGAGCTACCTTCGTCCTCCGTCACATCCTGCGGTGGCGATGTCTCCTTGAAGACAAGCAGCGTACCTTCCTCCTTCTCCGCGCTCACGCTGTCACTGTTCACCAGTATGACCGTAAAAATGCATATAATTGCCGTAAGAAGCAGCACCAGCCCCGTTATAGCAGCCGGAACAGCCGGTATCACGGCTTTTCGCGGCTCGGTCTCGGGGTCGATCTCCCCGTACTCCTCACCCGTTATTATCTCGCCGTATTCTTTTATATCATCCGCCTCACCCGGGCGGCCCTTTTCTTTTTCGTTATCTTTCACTGTTTCCGCCTCCTCTTCGAAGGTATCGTTTACGAAATACCGAACTGTGTTCCCGAACAGATACACAAATTACAACATTTCATTGACAGTTTTTGTTTTTGGTATTATTATGACTGTATGCATCTGTAGCTCAGTGGATAGAGCGCCGGCCTCCGGAGCCGGGTGCGGTGGTTCGATTCCACTCAGATGCGTTTATATTATTCCGGGGCAGTTCCGTGGCTGCCCGATATAGTCCGGAAAGGAATAATATGAACTACGAAGAATTCAAAGCAACTCTTCTGTGCAGGTTGAATGACCTGCTTCCCGAGGGCGTCACGCCCAAATTCACCAGTGTCATCAAGAATAACGACAGTACTCACGAGGGGATATCTCTGCCGTCGGGGGACAATGCAGTCTCTCCCACTCTGTATCTCGACAATCTCTACAGCGATTACACCTGCGGGACCTCCATGGACGACATCACAAGAGCCGTCATAAAGATCATCAACCCTTCCGAGACACCCGCTGTACTAAGTGCCGAGCTGACGGATTTTGCGAGTGTTTCACCTCTGCTGGGACTAAAGCTCATAAGCATAGAGCGAAACCGCCTCTATCTTAAGGATGTGCCCTACAGACCCTTCCAGGATCTGGCAATGATCTGCGTCATCCGTCTGAAGGTGAACGATCAGCCTGCCGTATCCACGATCAGGTATTCGACTCTTGAGTTCTGGAAGAAGACTCCCGATGAGGTGTTCACCATAGCGATGGAGAACTTCCTCGCATCGCCTCCGAAGCTGATGAGCATGCTGAGCTTCATGTCGAGCCACGGGGCAAAAGACATATCCACCATCCCGGATATGTACATTCTCACGAATGAGGAGAACTACTGCGGCGCAATATCCATGGCAAATCCGCTCACCCTTAAAGCCATTGCCGAACGAATCGGCGGAAGCTTCGCCATAGTCCCTTCATCCATTCACGAGGTGCTGGCTGTCTCATGCGGCGACCCCGCCGAACTGGAGCAGATAAACCGGACTGTCCGTTCAGTCAACAGAGATACCCTCTCACCCGAGGACATTCTCGGCGATCATGCCTACTTCTATGACGCGAAGACAGGCAGTATCAGCTACTGATCAATCGGCGCACAGTCCCGATGCCTTCATGACATCGATTATGCCGTCGACGTATTTTTTGCAGATCTCATCCGTGCCGGCCTCGACCATCACGCGTACCAAAGGCTCGGTACCGCTCTTTCTGACGAGGACCCTTCCGTCATCGCCGAGAGCCTTCTGAGCATCTTCAACCGCTTCAAGCAGCCGTGGATCCTTCATGGCTGCTTCTTTGTTCTGCACGCGCACATTCACAAGGAGCTGGGGATATACCACAAGGGGCTTTCTGAGCTCCGACATGGGCTTCTCCCTCTCGAGCATCACCTCGGTGAGCTTGATGGAGGTGAGTATGCCGTCGCCTGTGGAGGCATATTTGCTCATGATGATATGTCCGGACTGCTCTCCGCCCAGACTGTATCCGTTCTTGTTCATCTCCTCATAGACATACTTGTCGCCGACATCGGTCTTCACGGAGGACATACCCGCAGCCGCAAGCGCCTTGTAGAAGCCGATATTTGACATGACAGTCGAAACTACGACTCCTCCCTTTAACTGACCTATGGAATTCATATAGTCGCCGAGCACATAGAGGATGGCGTCGCCGTCCACGATCTCCCCGTTCTCGTCCACGCACAGACATCTGTCCGCGTCTCCGTCATAGGCGAAGCCGACATCCAGTCCGTTCTCCTTTACGAGCTTCTGAAGCGCCCCGATATGCGTGGAGCCGCAGTCCAGATTGATATTGTAGCCCGTGGGCTCATCGCCGATCACGAAAGTCTTCGCTCCGAGCGCCTCAAATATGCTTCTGGCCATCGCAAATGAGCTGCCGTTAGCGCAGTCAAGTCCCACCTTCAGGCCCTTGAACGATCTGGTGGCGAGCTGGATGAGGTGGCCTATGTATCTGTTTCTTCCCGAAGAGTAGTCGTAGGCTCTTCCTATGTCCTCGCTCTTCGCGTCTGTATTTACGGTG
The DNA here is from genome assembly GCA_002395865.1 of Lachnospiraceae bacterium UBA4292. Classification (GTDB taxonomy): domain Bacteria; phylum Bacillota; class Clostridia; order Lachnospirales; family Lachnospiraceae; genus UBA4292. Next base: position 6,655 of record DGVE01000107.1, read on the forward strand.
TTGATGCCGTCGAGGTAATCCTCTATGAGTTCGATAACGCTCTCCTCGAGCTTCTCACCCCTGGAGTTGATGAGTTTGATTCCGTTGTCGTAGTACGGATTGTGGCTGGCGGATATCATGATTCCGCACTCGAAGTTATCCCTCGTGACCATGTATGACACCGAGGGCGTGGTCGTAACATGCATAAGATACGCGTCCGCTCCGGCGCTGGTTATACCCGTCGTGAGCGCGTACTCGAACATGTAGCTGCTGCGCCTTGTGTCCTTGCC
>DGVE01000035.1 GCA_002395865.1 Lachnospiraceae bacterium UBA4292
CCGCCGCTCATACCTGCTGCGAAGTTCTTGCCTGTGGAGCCGAGTATCACCACACAGCCGCCCGTCATGTACTCGCAGCCGTGCTCACCGACGCCCTCGACACATGCCGTGGCTCCGGAGTTTCTTATGCAGAACCTCTCCCCGGCCACACCCGCGATGTATGCGCTGCCCGATGTCGCGCCGTACAGGGCAACATTTCCGATGATTATGTTCTCCTTCGGATCGTACCCCGCTTCCTCCGGAGCGCTCACGATGAGCTTTCCTCCGGAAAGACCCTTGCCGAAATAGTCGTTCGAATCACCTGCAAGGCGAAGCGTGAGACCGTTAGGTATGAATGCGCCGAAGCTCTGTCCGCCGGAACCCGTGCAATTGATAGTAATGGTATCTTCAGCAAGCCCCTCGGGGTGCTCCCTCGTGATCTGAGCTCCAAGCAGAGTTCCGAAGGTCCTGTCGACACTTCGCAGGTGCACCGAAAGCGATGCGCTCTTACCCGAAGATATCGCCTTCCTAATATCCTTTGACGCAAGCAGTATGCTCTCGTCCTTCGTCTTCTCGAGGCCGAAATCGTACTCGTCTCCGGGAGTGTGTACCATGGTGCCTCCGTCCACACTGCAGAGTATCCTTGAAAGATCCAGACCGGTATCCTTTGCGCCCTTCTTTACCTTAAGCAGATCCGTCCTGCCGACCAGCTCATCCATCGTCCTGACACCGAGTCTCGCCATGATCTGTCTGAGCTGTCTTGCGATGAATATCATGAAGTTCTCTACGTACTCGGGCTTTCCCGCGAATCTCTTTCTGAGCTCGGGGTTCTGTGTGGCCACACCCATCGGACAGGTATCCGACTGGCAGGCTCTCATCATGACGCAGCCCATGGTGATGAGCGGAGCCGTTGCAAACCCGAACTCCTCAGCGCCCAGTATCGCTGCCACAGCCACATCACGTCCACTCATAAGCTTTCCGTCGGTCTCGATAACCACTCTCTTTCTCAGGCCGTTGGCCACGAGAGTCTGGTGCGTCTCGGCCAGACCGAGCTCCCACGGAAGACCCGCGTTATGTATCGATGACAGTGGCGCGGCACCTGTTCCTCCGTCATAGCCGGAGATCAGTATAACGCCGGCACCTGCCTTCGCTACACCTGCGGCGACGGTTCCTACGCCCGCCTCGGATACCAGCTTTACCGATATCCTCGCGTTCTTGTTAGCGCACTTCAGGTCGTAGATGAGCTGCGCGAGATCCTCTATCGAATAGATATCATGGTGCGGCGGCGGTGAGATAAGGCTCACACCGGGTGTCGAATGTCTGGTGCGCGCGATCCAAGGGTAAACTTTCTTGCCCGGCAGATGTCCGCCCTCACCGGGCTTGGCGCCCTGCGCCATCTTTATCTGTATCTCTCTTGCGCTTATCAAATATCTGCTGGTCACGCCGAAACGTCCGCTCGCCACCTGCTTGATGGCAGAGCTTCTGTCATTGTCCGTGCCTGCGGAGAGTATCCTCTCCTCGCTCTCGCCGCCCTCGCCGCTGTTTGATTTACCGTGAAGGTGGTTCATCGCTATGGCCAGAGTCTGGTGTGCCTCCTCGGAGATCGAGCCATAGGACATGGCGCCCGTCTTGAAGCGCTTTACTATCTCCTCCTCGCTTTCCACCTCACAGATATCCACTCCGCTGCCGGGGTAGTTGAATTCCAGAAGGCTTCGCAGGTATCCCGTATCCTCAGCGTCGACCATCTGCGTGTACTGCACGAACTTGTCGAAATTGCCCTCCCTCGTCGCAGCCTGAAGCATGTGGATAGTCTGCGGATTGTAGCGGTGGTGCTCGCCGCCGCTGCGGCTCTTATGCCTTCCCATGGCGGTAAGTGAGTGGTCTGCGTAAAGTCCGAGCGGATCAAATGCCCTGCTGTGCTGTCTGTCGACCTCCCTTCCTATGTCGGCAAGAGTGATGCCGCCGACGCGGCTCACGGTTCCGGGGAAGAACTTGTTTATGACCTCGGGTGAGATACCGATAGCCTCAAATATCTTGCTGCCCTGATAAGACTGTATCGTTGAGATACCCATTTTCGAAGCGATCTTCACGATGCCGAAGAGTATCGCCTTGTCATAGTCCTCTACAGCCGCGTAGTAATCCTTGTCGATAAGTTCCTCGTCCACGAGCCGGGCAATGGTCGCGTGCGCCAGATAGGGGTTCACGGCGCTGGCGCCGTAGCCGAGCAGAGTCGCGAAATGGTGTACCTCCCTCGGCTCGCCGCTCTCGAGTATGATGGACATGGCCGTGCACTTTCTGGTCTCGACCAGATGCGTGTGAACGGCTGCGACAGCAAGCAGTGAGGGGATGGCCACATGGTTCTCATCCACTCCTCTGTCGGAGAGAATGAGTATGCTTGCGCCCTCCCTGTAGGCTCTGTCGACCTCCACATAGAGGCTGTTCATCACCCTGTCCATGGGTGTGCTCTTATAGAAAAGTGTAGATACTCTTCTTACCTTGAAGCCCTCGCTGTGAAGACTCTCTATCTTCATGAGGTCTAAGTCTGTGAGTATCGGGTTATTTATGCGCAGTACCCTGCAGTTTTCGGGCTTCTCCTCGAGGAGATTTCCGTTCTTGCCCACATATACGGTCCTGGATGTGACTATTTCCTCGCGCTGAGCGTCTATGGGCGGGTTTGTGACCTGCGCGAACATCTGCTTGAAGTAGTAGAACAGCGGCTGATACTGCTCTGAGAGCGCGGCAATGGGTGTGTCCACGCCCATGGAGCCTATCGTCTCAGTACCGTTAAGTGCCATGTTCAGTATGCTGTCGTGGTAGTTCTCCCATGTGTATCCGAAGGCCTTCTGAAGCTGCTCCCTGTACTCTCCCGTGATCGCTGGAACCTTTTTGTTCGGTATCTTTATATTTGCGAGCTGGATGAGGTTCGAATCGAGCCACTCGCCGTAAGGCTTGCCGAGGGCATACTTCTCCTTTATCTCCTCGTCCTGTATTATCCTCTTCTGCTTCGTGTCCACCACCAGAAGCTTGCCGGGGTGGAGTCTCTCCTTCTTCAGAATGTGCTTCTCATCAAGCTCAAGCGCTCCGACCTCTGATGAAAGGATAAGTCTCCCGTCGTCCATCACATAGTATCTGGAGGGGCGAAGACCGTTGCGGTCGAGTATGGCACCCATCACATCGCCATCGGAGAAAAGTATGGAAGCCGGGCCGTCCCAAGGCTCCATCATCGTCGCGTAGTACTGGTAGAAATCCCTCTCCTCCTGCGTGAGCGTGTCGTTGTGATCCCAGGGCTCGGGAAGCATGATCGTCATTGCCAGAGGCATATCCATGCCGCTCATCACCAGAAACTCGAGCGTGTTGTCGAGCATGGCAGAATCTGAGCCGCTCTGTGATACCACGGGGAGTATCTTCGCGATATCCTCCTCGGAAAACTGCAACGTGTGCATGGTCTCCTCGCGGGCGAGCATCTTGTCCGCATTGCCCTTGATGGTGTTTATCTCGCCGTTGTGTACTATGAAGCGGTTCGGGTGAGCCCTGTTCCAGCTGGGCATGGTGTTCGTGGAAAAGCGCGAATGCACCATGGCTACAGCCGACTCGTAGTCCTCATCCTGAAGGTCGGTGAAGAATGTGCGAAGCTGTCCGACCAGAAACATTCCCTTATACACGATAGTCCTGCATGAAAGGGACGGCACATAGGTATTGGCGCTGCTTCGCTCAAACTCACGTCTGATAATGTAGAGCTTTCTGTCAAAATCCAGATCCGTGGCCGCATCCGAAGGTCTCTCGATGAATGCCTGATATATGTTCGGCATGCACTCCCTGGCCTTTGAGCCCAGCACATCGGGAGCGGTGTCCACCTTTCTCCAAGCTATGAGTTTAAGTCCCGCCTTTCTGACGATTATCTCGAACATGGATCTGGCCTGCCTCATGTCCAGCTCGCCCTGCGGGAAGAAGAACATACCGACGCCGTAGCCTCTGTATCCGGGCAGTGTGACGCCCTGCTCCTTCATCTTCTTCACGAAAAATCTGTGCGGCACCTGTGTGAGTATGCCGACACCGTCACCTGTCTTTCCCTCGGCGTCCTTACCTGCCCTGTGTTCCAGATTCTCCACGATGGAGAGCGCATCCGCAACTATCCCGTGTCCGGGCCTTCCCTCTATATCGATAATGGCACCTATTCCGCAGTTGTCATGCTCCAGTTCGGGGCAGTAAAGTCCGTGCTGCGCTATATTCTCAAAGCTCTCCATCTTCCATTCCTCCTGCTTTCAAAAGAAAAAGGCGCCTCAGGTGTTATACCCGAAGCGCCATTGCCTCTCAAAATATGAATATACTGTCTCCATCAACATTTTCATGAATTATAAACTTAAAAATCTTCCGTGTCAAGACTTTTTCGTCAAACAGGGTAATTATTGTCGAAGCAGGCACTGCAGATGCTCCTGCCGCCCGCCATGGTGCGAAGATCCTCCAACCTCAGGTACGCGAGACTGTCCGCGCCTATGCTCCTTCTTACCTCCTCGGTCGAGTGGCCGGAGGCTATAAGCTGTCCCGAAGAGGGCACATCTGTGCCATAATAGCACGGGTATAGAAAAGGCGGCGAGCTGATGCGCACATGCACGGCCCTCGCGCCTGCTTCGCGCAGCATCTCTATTATCTGCCTCATGGTATTTCCGCGGACGATCGAATCGTCTATGAGCACTATATCCCTGCCCTGCACCGCGGAGGGGAGCACGGAAAGCTTCATGTGGACCGCCGCCCTCCTCTGCTCATCGGTGGGCTTTATAAAGCTTCTGCCTATGTAGCCGTTCTTGTGGAAAGCAGTCACCAGAGGTATACCGGAGGCCTTTGAAAAGCCCTCCGCGGCGGCCAGGCCCGAGTCGGGCACACCGCATACTATATCCGCTTTCACCGCATCAGCTGCGTATAGCGCCTCTCCTGCCTTCACTCTCGCGCCCCTGACCTCCACGCCGTCGATCACCGAATCCTCCCGCGCGAAGTAGATGTACTCAAATACGCAGTGCGCAGGGGTCTGTCCGCACATGCTCCTGTCGCTTATCACGCCCTCCTCTGTGACCGTTATTATCTCACCGGCCTCCACGTCCCTTATCACCTGCGCCCCGATGCTTTTAAGCGCCGCGCTCTCCGACGCAAATATCACAGCGTCGGAGCGTTTACCCATTATAAGAGGCTTGAGTCCACTCGGGTCGCGCACGGCTATCATCTTCCTCGGGCTCATGACTATAAGAGCGTAGCCGCCCTTAAATCTTCCAGCAGCATTCTTCACCGCAACCTCTATGGACGGCGTCTTCACCCTCTCGCTTATGATCTCATAGGCCAGAACCTCCGTATCGGATGTGGTGTAGTGCGCCTGACCGCGTCCCATCTGCTGTTCCTTCAGCTCCTGCGCGTTCATGATATTGCCGTTATGAACTACAGCCAGCGTGCCCTTTATGTAGTTCATGGCGATTGGCTGCGCGTTCTCGGGAACGCTTCCTCCCGTCGTCGAATAGCGCACATGGCCGACACCTATATTTCCGTGCAGCCTGCCGAGGGTCTCTGCCGAAAATACTTCGCTCACAAGACCCATATCCTTCTTCGTGCAGATATTGCCCTTCGGACCCGATGTGTCGCACACCGACATTCCCGCGGACTCCTGCCCCCTGTGCTGAAGAGCCGTGAGGCCGTAATAGATGTCGTGCGCCACATCGCACCCCTCCGGCGCGTATATACCGAACACACCGCACTCCTCGTGAAGCTTGTCACTGCCGTAAACCGTCATCAAGATCATTACCTCCGTATCAACTCCATAACCGCGGAGAAAGCAGCGCCCGAAGGCCCTGCCCTTTCCGTTTATTCATTTTTATATTATTTATCGTTACTCTACGTCCTGAAGCGCTGCGAAATCCTCCTCGCCCGTACGTATCTTTACGACACGGCTTACAGGATATACGAAGATCTTGCCGTCTCCGATCTTGCCTGTGTAAAGAGCCCTCTTCGCAGTCTCGATAACGCTGTCTACGGGTATCTTGCTCACTACCACCTCGAGCTTGATCTTAGGCAGCAGCGTCATATCCATCTCGACTCCTCTGTACATCTGACCGGCGCCCTTCTGGATGCCGCAGCCTGTTACCTGAGTTACCGTTATACCGGTGATACCGAGGGTGTTGAGCGCCTTCTTGATCTTGTCGTAGCGCGAGAGCTTGGTGATGATGACCACCTTGTGCATTCCGGAGTCCAGACTCGTTCCGGCCACGCTCGCGGATACGTTCTCCACCGGCACCGCCGCGTCTCTCTTTACCTGTGAAGCCTTGTCGTAATCGCTCACGCCGAGGCTGGTGTTGTCGTTCTCGCTCATGGCGCCGACGCTCATATCCACGATGGAGAAGCCGGCATATGCGGATGTAAGGCCGTGCTCCTTGATATCGAGACCCTCGATCTCCTCCTCCTCGGTAACCCTGAGGCCTACTGTGTGCTTGATGATGGTAAATGCTATGAAAATGGTGACTACCGTCCAGGCGATCGTGACGCCCATACCGCCGAGCTGCTTGATAAGCTGATCGATGCCGCCGCCGTAGAAGAGACCCTCCTTAATACCTGCGCATGCAAAGCCGGGAGCAGTCTTCGTAGCGAAAAGACCTACCGCGACCGTACCCCAGATACCGTTGAACATATGTACCGCAACAGCACCTACAGGGTCATCGACATGTGTTACATGATCGTTGAACCATACACCGAATACTACCAGAAGACCTGCCACCGCACCGATTATCGCTGCGCCTGCGCAGTCCGTAACATCGCAGGGAGCCGTGATGGCTACAAGGCCTGCCAGAGAAGCGTTCAGACACATGGATACATCGGGCTTGCCGTACTTCACCCATGTGAAGACCATGCAGACAACGGTCGCAACTGCGGGAGCAACTGTTGTCGTAAGGAATACAGAACCGAGTGTGGGAACATCCGTGGCAGCCGCGCCGTTGAAGCCGTACCAGCCGAGCCAGAGGATGAATACGCCGAGTGCCGCTATTACAAGGTTGTGGCCGGGGAAGGCATTGACCTTGGTGACCTTGCCCTTCTCATCCTTCTCGAACTTGCCGATCCTCGGGCCGAGCATCCATGCGCCGATGAATGCGCAGATACCGCCTACCATGTGGATGCAGTTCGAACCTGCGTAATCGTGGAAGCCCCACTCTGCCAGGAAGCCGCCGCCCCATGTCCAGTGAGCCTCGATGGGATAGATCACTGCGGAGATGACTGCGGAATAGATGCAGTAGCTGAAGAACTTCGTTCTCTCTGCCATCGAACCGGATACGATGGTGGCAGTCGTCGCACAGAACACAAGGTTGAATACGAAGCTCGAATAGTCGAATTCACCGTACTTTGTGAACACGTCAAAGCTGAAGCCGCCCATGAAGCCGCCTAAGATGTTCGTCCCGAGCATCAATGAGGCGCCGCAGATGAACCACATCACAGTACCTATACAGAAGTCCATCAGGTTCTTCAT